>CAZDGP010000020.1:0-26652 GCA_964505085.1 uncultured Thermoplasmatales archaeon | reverse complement strand
TGGTCCGGCCGGCGCTTCGCGCTCGGCCGGTCACCTAGAAACTAGATGGCTCAGACGTTCGGTCGAGTGGACCGGCCACCTTCGGTGCGGCCGGTCACCTAGAATACTAGACATCTCGGTCGTTCGGTCGAGTGGGGTGGCCGGCGTTCGGGCGCGGCCGGCGGAGACTCCTTCTCTCCCTTCGGTCGTTCGGTCGAGTGGATCAGCTAGCCAGCGGGCATCGCCGGTCACCTAGGCGCTTGGATTACTGAGACGTCCGGTGGAGTGCACAGGCTGGCCCTGGGGCTCGGCCGGTCACCTACTCCCAGATGTGGCTGGCCCGCATGGGCATCCTCCGCTCGAACGACCCTGGGGGGACCGCCTCCCCCCGGTCCACGGTACAGCCCCAGCAAAGGACGTCTTGACGTGGTCCGAGCACCACCCGGTTGCACGCGGGACACCTACCGAGAAACGGCCTACTGCGAAGCTTATCAGGGGGGTGGACCGTGGGTGCGTTGCTGGAGCGTTCCCCCCGTGAGCGAAACCCTCCCATTCCACGAGGACGGAGCCCTGCACAAGACCCTCGTCGTCACCATGGTGGTGGTGCCCTTCGCCCTCACCCTGTGGGCCATCACGACGCTCTGGGGTCACGGCGTCGGCCCCGTAGAGCTCGCGCTCCTCGTCGGCGGGTGGGTGCTCACGGGCACCGCCATCAGCGTCGGGTACCACCGCATGCTCACGCACCGCGCCTTCCAAGCGCACCCCGCCGTGCGAGCGACCCTCCTCGTCCTCGGGTCCATGGCCCTCCAGGGCACCCCCGCGGACTGGGCCGCCACCCACATCCGCCACCACGCCAACGCCGACAAGGAAGGCGACCCCCACAGCCCCCTCGAGGGGTTCTGGCACGCCCACCTCGGATGGCTCCTGAAGGACCGCTTCGTCCGCACCGGACCCGTACACGACAACCTCACGGAGGACCCCGTGGTGCGACGCGTGGGGGAGCTCTTCCCCGTCATCGCCGTTGCCACGTTCCTCATCCCCGCCGCCATCGGGGGCCTCGCCCACATGTCCTTCCTCGGCGCATGGCAGGGGTTCCTGTGGGGTGGCGCGGTGCGCGTCTTCATGGGGCACCACATCACGTGGAGCGTGAACAGCCTCAGCCACCTCTTCGGCACCCGCCCCTACCCAACGGAGGACGAAGCGCGGAACAACGCCGTGGTGGCGCTCCTGGGCTTCGGCGAAGGATGGCACAACAACCACCACGCCTTCCCCAAGGCCGCCTTCCTCGGGCACACGTGGTGGCAGGTGGACCCCGGGAAGTGGGTCATCCGCGCCCTCGAGCGCCTCGGCCTCGTGTGGGACGTGTGGATGCCTGACGAGAGGGACCTGGAGCGACGACGCAACCCCACGTGAACGTAGGTCCCCCGACCGAGGGGGCCCCACACCAGCTTCTTACGGTCCGCCCCGCATACCTACACACCATGAGCGAGGACGCCGCCCCCACGCTCCGCTTCCAGAGGACCGAGCCCGGGGTCTGGGTGTGGACGCGGCGAGGGGACCCCGTCGCCGGCACCAGCCACACCAACCCCCGCATCGCCGTGGAGGAGGGGCTGGCGTTGCTCCGCACCCTGTGGTCCCAGGGGGAGGTCTCGGACCAGGAGACGCGGGCCATCGTGGAGGAGGCGCGACGGGCGCTCCGTGACGCTCCCGACTCCGACGCCGCGCAGGCTGCCGACCGCTTCGCTGGGCGATTCCTCTGGACGGTTCAACGGACGTAGAGCCGCCACGGCTTGCACTCCCGCGCTACCCCTCGCTGAGATCCGCCTCGAGCTCCTGCTTGCGTTCCCGAAGCTCGCTGATCTCCTCCGTGAGCTCCGACTTGTGCTCCCGCAAGCTCTCCGAGCGCTCCTCGAACTCCCCCTCGGTGATCTCACCATCCGCCCGCTGGGACTCCAGCTCCTTCAGCTCCTGCCGGACATCCCGTTGGCGCACCCGCAGCACCTTGATCTTCCGCTCCACACGGCTCAACTTGAACTTCGTGAAAGCGTCGAGTAACACGGCGTCTCCCACCACCATGGGAAGCGGTGGCACGAGTACTTGAGGCTTCCCCTGGATGCAGGGGTCAGAAGAGGGTGCGTTGAGCCCGCTCGGGCGCTCCCGGAACCTTCACCGGGTACGTGCCGGTGAGGCACCCCATGCAGAGGTTCTCCTCCGGCATCCCGATGCTCTCCACGAGGCCCTCGTGGCTGAGGTACGCGAGGCTGTCCGCCCCGATCATCTCCTGGATGCTCTCCACGGTCTCGTTGGCTGCCACCAGGTTCTCCTGCGTGTTGATGTCCACGCCCAGGTGGCACGGCGACGTGATGGGGGGTGACCCGATGCGGACGTGAACCTCCGTGGCGCCGGCGCCCCGCACGAGGTCCACCACCTGCCCCATGGTGGTGCCCCGGACGATGCTGTCGTCCACGAGCACCACGCGTTGACCCTCCAGCACGCTGTGCACGGGGTTGAGCTTCACCTTCACCCCGAGCTCCCGCGCCTTCTGGTCGGGCATGATGAAGGTGCGGTGCGCGTACCGGTTCTTCATGAGGCCCTCGCCGAAGGGGATGTCGCTGGCCTCGCTGAAGCCCTGGGCGTGGGTGCGGCCGCTGTCGGGCACCGGCACCACGACGTCAGCGTCCACGGGGGACTCCTGCCACAAGCGCTCCCCGATGCGTCGACGCACCTCGTAGACCTCCCGGTCGTCCAGGACGCTGTCGGCCTGCGCGAAGTACACGTACTCGAACTGGCAGTGGGCCTGGCGCGTGCGTTGACCCGTGAGGTGGGTGCTCACCTTCTGGTTCCCCACCTCCACGATGGTGCCCGGTTCGATATCCCAGAGGCGCTCGGCCCCCATGACGTTGAAGGCGGCGGTCTCGCTGGCTACCACACGGCCACCGTCGGGGAACTTCCCCAGCACCAGGGGCCGGATGCCGTGGGGGTCCCGGATGGCGAAGAGGCGGTCCCCGATGGTGAGGGTGAAGCTGTAGGCGCCCTTGATCTTCCGGCACATGGCCTTGATGGCTCGCAGAGGATCGTGGGTTCCCGCAAGCTCGTTGGCGAGCACCCGCAGCGCCACCTCCGTGTCGCTGTCCGTGAGGAACCCCCACCCGTGCTTCTCCAGCTCGGCGCGCAGGGACTCCGCGTTCACGAGGTCGCCGTTGTGCGCCAGGGACACGGTGCCGTGGGCGCTGCTCACGGTGAGGGGATGGGCGTTCTCGAGCTTCGAGGAACCGCTCGTGGTGTAGCGCACGTGACCGATGCCCATGGTCCCCGGGAGCCCCTGGAGCACCTCGGGCGTGAAGATCTGCTCCACGAGACCCATGCCCCGGTGACGATGGAGCTCGTCCCCATGGTACGTGGCGATGCCCGCGGACTCCTGGCCCCGATGCTGGAGCGCCCGAAGCCCGTAGTAGAGGAGGGTGGATGCCTGGTCGGCGCCGACGACGCCGAGCACTCCGCACTTGTCTCGGGGCTTGTGGTCTCCCACGGCGCTC
The DNA here is from genome assembly GCA_964505085.1 of uncultured Thermoplasmatales archaeon. Lineage (GTDB taxonomy): Archaea > Thermoplasmatota > SW-10-69-26 > JACQPN01 > CAZDGP01 > CAZDGP01. Next base: position 23,137 of record CAZDGP010000020.1, on the reverse strand, counting down.
GACCTAGGAGCGGCTATGCCGGTCCCCTTCTTTAGGGTTTTCCTCGAGATGCCTCCTTACGCAGGTGGGCCACGCAACCCCACAGGTCCGTTAGCTTGATATAGAAGGCCTGTTCTATCTGGCCTCGGAGACGATCCATGGATCCTTGGGACGACACGAACCGCGAAGGGGACGAGGACCCCTTCCGACGGTTCTTCGAGGAGTTCGAGGCCGAGTTCTCGAGCATGCGGAAGATGTTCGATGATGTCTTCCGCCAGATGCACGAGGCCCAGAACCAGCCCGGGAACGACCCCTTCGTCATGGGCTGGACCGTGCGCATGGGCCCCGACGGCCGACCGCAGGTGGAGCCCTTCGGCAACACCCAGGACGTCACCGTGGACTCCCCATCGGAGGGCGGCGGACGCGAACCCCTCACCGACGTCATGGCCGGCACCGAGGAGGTGGCCATCACCGTGGAGCTTCCCGGCGTCGAGAAGGAGGACATCAAGCTCCGCGTCAAGGACGACACCGTCCACATCCGCGTCGCCGGCGACCGCCGCCGGTACCGGAAGGACATCGACCTCCCCTGCGACGTGGAACCCGAGACCGCCGAGGCCACCTACAAGAACGGCGTCCTCGACGTCACCGTGCAACGGACGGAGCCCGACACGGAGGACGGCCACACCGTCGAGGTCCGCTGACCACGAGGTCCCTGGGCCCCAACCCTTTTCAACCCCTTCCCCTATCCCCCGCTTCCCTGCGCCCCCGAACGGAGCGAAGTCACATGGTGGAGATCAAGACCAACCGGGACGACCCATTCAACTACAACCGCTTCGAGAAGGCGCGCATCATCGGTGCCCGCGCCCTCCAGATCGCCATGGGCGCCCCCATCATCATCGCCGACGTGCCCGAGGAGTTCCCCGACCCCGTGCGCATCGCGGAGCTCGAGTACAACGAGGGCCTCGTACCCATCACGGTCCATCGTCCCGACGTCGACCAGTGGACCCGTCGCGAGGTGTGAGGACCCCGCTCGTCGCCGCCACCGCCAACCCCACCCCCAGCGTGAGGCTCAACGCGAAGAGCGCCACCACATCCTCCACCCTCACCACCGGACCCGTCACCGCCGGGTCCGCCCCCACGAACCGCGAGGGGTTGGGCGACCCGTCCGCGTCCAGCAGGAAGCCGCTGGATCGCGCGATGGTCTTGGCGAAGCCGTAGAACGCGAGCTTGTCCACGGGGTTCGGTAGCTCCCCGGCGAACTCGAAGTACGCCACCGCGAGGATGGGTTCCACCCCGAGCTCCCGGCTCTCCGCGATGCCCACGGCAGCCCGGTCCCTCGAGCGGTTCACGCGATCATCCACCCTCTCGGACCTCAAACCCATGGTCTCCAGGGCCACGCTGGCCCACGTCTCCGCCTGCAATGCATCGAAGATGGCTGCGGCGGTGAACCCCTGGTCCTTGGCCGCATCCGATTGCGAGAGGAGGTCCTCCGCCCGTGAAAGCGCCGGGTGGCCCTCGGCCGCGTCCATCTCCTCCAAGAGCAGGCGGGCGTAGGAGAGGCTCTCCCGGCTCGTGGAGCGCACATCCCGCTGGGACTCCTGAAGGTCCGAAGACGCGATGGTGGGTCCCCCCGCGAAGGTGGTGCCGATGTCCAACCACCAATGCACGGTATCCACCCGCGCCCGGGCGTAGGCCACGTCCGCCATGCTGGCCACGATGTCCATGGGCTCCTGCGCGTCCACGTAACGCCCCCGGGCGGACTCCAGGCTCGACCGTGCTTCCAACGCCCGGCTCTGGGCAGCCCCCACCGCCTGCAGCTCCGAGAGCCCCCGGGGCTCAGCCGCACCCGCCGCCTCCAACGCGCCGGTCACCTGGTCCCGAACGGCGCTGAACCGGGAGCTCACGTGCGCGTCCCGATCCCTCGCCTCGAAGGTCCGCACCACCTCCACCACCGTGCGGGCCTGCACCGTCGCCTGGAAGCTGCGGCTGGCGGTGGTGTAGAAGTTCCCCCGCTCCCACGCCTCCACACCCTCCTCCACAGCACGCTCCGCCGCGGTCAAGCGTGCGTCCACGTCCTCGCGGACCTCCGCCGGAAGCTCGGCACCGGAGGTGGCCGTGGTGGCGTTCCCGAGGCTCGCGTTGGCCTCCACCAGGAGCTCCTGCGCGAGAGGACGCATCACCGCTCTGTACCCCTCCGTGGTGACGTTCCCCGGGGCGCTCGGTTGCTGGAAGGCGTACCCGGTGAGGGAACGCACCGCCGACCGAACGTCCGTCACGGGTCGGCACGTGATACCCAGCTCCTGGCTGCAGAACGTAGGCATGTGCACCACCGTTCCGTCGTGACGGCTGGCGTTGCTTTGCCCTTCAGGGTAGAGGAAGAGGCGGGCTCCGCTCCGCCACGAGGCCTCCGCCTTCTCGGGGATCCCCCCCACGGGACCAACGGTGCCGTCGGGGTTCACGGTGCCCGTCATCATGACGCGCGGGTCCACGTCCCACCCCTTGATGGCCGCCACCGTGGCAGCGGTGAGGATGGCGCCCGCGCTCGGTCCACCGATGATGGGGCTGTTGCTCCGCACCACGAAGAAGTAATCGAACTCCTCACGGGGGATGCCAGCGAGGGTCGCCGCCACCCGCACCGCCAGACGAGCGCTCCCCTGCATGTCCACCTGCGTGAGCGGCACGGTGTCCATGAAGACGTGGCCCGACCCGTTCCGTGCCACCGACACCTCCATGCGTGCCGTGCTCCCCTCGAAGGTCCCGTCGCTCGTGCGCACCACGGCCGCAGCCTGAACCGTCACGGTATCCTCCAGCGTCAGCACACGCTGGCCCTGCACCGGCGCCAGGACGCTCGAGGACGCCACCAGGACGAGGACGAGGAAGACGGCGACGCGGCGGGGGATCACGCTACCACCTGCCAGGAAGCGACCGACGCTCCTGTTGTAAGTTACGGTGCGAACCCGACGCCCAACGCACCGAACATGTCCAGTAAGCCCGTTCCGCAACCCTTTTCCTTCCCACCGAGCATCCACGTAGGGATGGATGCCGCAAGGCGCCCCGTGGTGCTCGTGCCAGGAGCGGTGGGCCAGGACGTCCTCTACTGGAACGTGAGCCAGTACTTCCTCGAGCGCGCCGGCCACCCCACCTACACCCTCACCTTCCCACGGTTGAGCTTCGGCGACCACCGCATGAGCGCCCGCCTGCTGGAGGAGAAGGTGGACGAGGTGCTCGTAAGCGAGGACGTGGACCGCGTCCACGTGGTGAGCCACAGCATGGGTGGCCTCGTGACAAGGTACTACGCGCGGTTCCTCGGAGGAAGCGAGCACCTGGACCACCTCGTATGCCTCGGCACACCCCACCAGGGAACCTACGCCGCCTACGCGGGCCTACCCCTGAAGGGGGCGCGCATGGTGCGGCCCGGAAGCCCCTTCCTGGAAGCGTTGAACGACCAGGGTGACGGCTCCACGGCGGTGCCCATCACGAACATCGTGAGCCGCTTCGACAGCGTGGTGCTCCCCTGGGACCACGCGCTGCTCCAAGGGGAGAACGTGACGAACCGGGTGCACCGGTTCAGCAACCACTGGAGCCTCCTCGTGAGCCCCACCGTCCACGGGTGGGTTCTGGGAGCCCTCAACGGCTCGGGGGACCCGGGGGCCGGGGAGGCGGCGGCGTCGCCGGCGGAGAGCGCACCCCCCGAACCGGCGGAAGCCTGACCTCCCGATAGGACCTCAGCTCTCCTCCCCGTCCCCGTCCTCATCGCCGTCGCCGTTACCGTCGTCCTCGGCGTCGGGCTCCAGATCCTCCTCGTCCTCCGGGTCCAGGAGCGCCACCGCCATGATCTCGTCGTCTTCGGCCAACCGCTGGATGTAGACGCCGCGGCTCTGGGGGGTGGCCATGCGGCTCACCTCGTCCACGGCGATGCGGATCACGATCCCCTGGCGCGTGGTGAGGATGAGCTGCTCCTCCCCCTCCACCTCCAGAGCCGCCACGAGAGGTCCGGTCCCCTCGTCCACACCGTGCATGTACTGCCCGAGGATGCCCCGGTTCTTCGTGCTGTAGGTGGAGATGGGGGTGCGCTTCCCCTTCCCGTGGGACGTCACGGTGAGGAGGTCCGCCTCCGTGTCCCCCAACGGCACCATGCTCACGACCTCTTCATCCCCTCGGAGCTCCGTGCCCTTCACCCCGATGGTGTTCCGCCCGGTGGGACGCACCTGGGACTCGTGGAAGCGCACGCCCTTCCCGCTGGTCTTCGCCAGGATGATGTCGTCGTCACCCTCCGTCACGGCCACGCCGATGAGCTCGTCACCCTCCTCCAGCTTGATAGCGTACTTGCCGGCGATGTTGATGCGCTCGTACTCGCTGAGGCTCGTCTTCTTCACCGTGCCGTTGCGCGTGGCGAAGAAGAGGTACCGGTCCTCGACGAACTCTTCCACGCTGATGAGGGCCTGGATGCCCACGTCCGGATCGAGCCGCTCGATGATGTTCACGATGGGGCGACCCCGGGACTGCCGGGAGCCCTCGGGGATCTCGTAGGCCTTGATCCCGTAGACGCGGCCGTGGTCGGTGATGACGAGCACGGGCTTGTGGGCCGTGGTGGTGAGGACGTCCTCGATGTAGTCGTCCTCCTTCGTCGTCATGCCGCGGACGCCGCGACCGCCCCGTCGTTGGGTGCGGTACTCGTCCACGGGCATGCGCTTCACGTACCCGTCCTTCGTGAGCATCACCACCACCCCCTCGTCGGGGATGAGGTCCTCGATGAGGAGCTCGCCCTCGTCCTCCACGATGTCGGTGCGGCGCTCGTCATCGTACTCCTCCTTGAGCTCCTGGAGCTCCCGCTTGATGATCTCCCGAACCTCGTCGGGGTCCCCGAGGATCTCCTGGTACCGCTCGATCTCGCCCTCCAGCTCCTCCAGCTCCGTGCGGACCTTCTCCATCTGGAGGCCCGTGAGTCGCTGGAGACGCATGTCGAGGACGGCCTTCGCCTGCTCCTCGCTGAGCTCGAACGTCGCCTGAAGTCCCTCGCGGGCGTCGCCGGTGTCCTCGCTTCCCCGGATGAGGTCGATGACGTCGTCCAGTTGGTCCAGGGCCACGGTGAGACCCTCCAGGATGTGGGCTCGGGCCTCGGCCTTGTCGAGGCGATGCTGGGTGCGCCGACGCACCACCACCGCCCGGTGGTCCAGGTACCGCTGCAGCCCCTGCTTCAACGTGAGGCGCTTGGGCTCTCCGTCGTGGATGCCGAGCATGCCCGCGCCGAAGGTGGACTGGAGCTGGGTGTGACGGAAGAGCTGGTTCAGCACCACGTCGGGGAGCGCGTCGCGCTTGAGCTCGATGACGATGCGCATCCCGTCGCGGTCGCTCTCGTCCCGGAGGTCCGCGATCTCCGTCACCTTCTTGTCCCGAACGAGCCCCGCGATGTCCTCCAGGAGCTTGCTCTTGTTCACCATGTAGGGGATCTCGTCCACCACGATGCGCTCCCGCCCCTCACCCCGGTCCTCGACGTGGGTGCGGGCGCGCATGGTGATGCTTCCCCGGCCGGTGGTGTACGCCTCCACGATGCCGTTGCGACCGTAGATGACGCCGCCCGTGGGGAAGTCCGGTCCCGGGATGTGCTCCATGAGGTCCAGGTTCGTGAGCTCGGGGTCGTCGATGAGGGCCGTGAGGCCATCCACGATCTCCCCCAACTGGTGCGGGGGCACGTTCGTGGCCATGCCCACGGCGATGCCGCTGGAGCCGTTGAGGAGCAGGTTCGGCAGCTTCCCCGGGAGCACGGTGGGCTCCTGGAGGGACCCGTCGAAGTTGTCCACGAAGTCCACGGTGTCCTCGCCGATGTCCTCCAGAAGCTCCCCCGCGATGGGGGTGAGGCGTGCCTCGGTGTACCGCATGGCCGCCGCGCTGTCGCCGTCGACGCTCCCGAAGTTCCCCATGCCGTCCACGAGGGGGTAGCGCAGGCTGAAGTCCTGGGCCATGCGCACGAGGGTGTCGTACACGGCGGAGTCGCCGTGGGGGTGGTACTTCCCCAGCACCTCACCCACGATGCGGGCGCTCTTCCGGTGGGGGTTGTCGGCTGTGAGCCCCATGTCCTCCATGGCGTACAGGATGCGCCGGTGCACGGGCTTGAGCCCGTCCCGCACGTCGGGGAGGGCCCGGCCCACGATCACGCTCATGGCGTAGTCGATGTAGGAGGTGCGCATCTCGTCCTCGATGCTTCGAGGTACGACGCCATCCTCCGGGTCGAGAGGTTCCATCGCCATCTGTGCTTACCTCTTGATGTTGGTCCGTGGTCCGTTGGTCGGTCGTTGCGTCAAACGTCGAGCACCGTGACGTCCTGCGCGTGCTCCTGGATGAAGGCCCGGCGGGGCTCCACCTTGTCCCCCATGAGGGTGCTGAAGAGCTCGTCGGCCTCCACCGCGTCCTCCACCGTGACGCGGGCGAGGGTGCGGTGCTCCGGGTCCATGGTGGTCTCCCAGAGCTGGTGTGGGTTCATCTCGCCCAACCCCTTGTACCGTTGGAGGCTCAGGCCGCGGCGCCCCATCTCCTCCACCATGACCTCCCGCTCCTTCTCCGTGTACGCGTACTCCACGCGGCCGCCCCGCTGGAGCTTGTAGAGGGGCGGTTGCGCGATGTACACGTAACCCTCCTCGATGAGGGGCTTCATGTACCGGTAGAAGAACGTGAGGAGCAGCGTGCGGATGTGGGCTCCGTCCACGTCGGCATCCGTCATGATGATGATCTTGTGGTAGCGGGCATCCTCGAGGGTGAACTCCTCGCCGATGCTCGTGCCGATGGCCGTGATCATGGCCTGGATCTCGTTGTTCTGGAGGATGCGGTCCAGACGGTTCTTCTCCACGTTCATGATCTTCCCGCGCAGGGGCAGGATGGCCTGGAACTCCCGGTTGCGGCCCTGCTTGGCGGAGCCGCCGGCGCTGTCACCCTCCACGATGTAGATCTCCCCCTCCTCGGGGTCCCGGGTGCTGCAGTCCGCGAGCTTCCCCGGGAGGCTCGTGCTCTCCAGGAGGCTCTTGCGTCGCGTGAGCTCCCGAGCTTGCCGTGCGGCCTCCCGGGCGCGCTTGGCCTCGAGAGCCTTCTGGACGACGATGTCACCCACCTTCGGGTGCTCCTCGAGGTAGGTCCCGAGGCGGTCGTTGAGGATGCGCTCCACGATGCCTCGGGTCTCGCCGTTCCCGAGCTTCGTCTTCGTCTGGCCCTCGAACTGGGGCTCGCTGAGCTTCACGCTCAGGATGCCGGTGAGGCCCTCGCGCACGTCGTCGCCGCTGAGGGACTCGTCGTCCTTCAGCAGTCCCTCCCGCTTGGCGTAGTCGTTCACCGTGCGGGTGAGGGCGGCTCGGAACCCGCTCACGTGGGTCCCGCCCTCGTGGGTGTTGATGTTGTTGGCGAAGGCGAAGACGTTCTCCGTGTAGCTCTTGGTCCACTGGAGGGCGATCTCCACCTGCGTGTCGCCCTCCGCCCCCTCGAAGTACGCGGGTTCCGGATGGAGCGCGTCCCGGTTCCGGTTCACCCACTCCACGAACTCCACGAGGCCGCCCTCGTACTCGAAGGACTCCTCCCGGTCGTCCGCTTCGTCCCGGAGCACGATGCGGAGTCCCCGGTTGAGGAAGGCCAGCTCCCGGAGGCGGGTGTTGAAGACGTTGAAGTCGAACTCGAGGACGTCGAAGATCTCGGGGTCCGGTTCGAAGTGCACGTAGGTCCCCGTTCGGTCGCTGTCCCCGACGCGCTCCAGGGGCTCCTGGGGGATCCCTCGTTCGAAGCGTTGGAACCACTCGCCTCCGTCCCGGTGCACCGTGACCTCGAGCCACTTGCTCAGGGCGTTCACGACGCTCACGCCGACGCCGTGGAGACCGCCGCTCACCTTGTAGGACTTGGAGTCGAACTTCCCGCCGGCGTGGAGCTGCGTCATCACGATCTCCACGGCGGGCTTCCCGTACTTCGGGTGCTCGTCCACGGGGATGCCCCGGCCGTCGTCCTCGATGCTGGCGGTGCCGTCCTCGTGGAGCGTGACGAGGATGTCGTCGCAGTACCCTGCGAGGGCCTCGTCGATGCTGTTGTCCACAACCTCGTAGACCAGGTGGTGGAGGCCTCTCTTGTCCGTGGACCCGACGTACATGCCGGGGCGTTTCCGGACGGCCTGGAGGCCCTCAAGCACCTGGATGTTCGTGGACCCGTAGAGGTCTTCCCCCGTCTGGGTCGGTTCCTTGGGAGTCATGCGGAAGATCCACCTCGTGGGTAGCGATAAGCTTAAATACGTCCTGACGCTCAGGACAAGCCGAACATCGCGCTCACTCTTTATATACCTTCGCGTGCGCGCGAGGCAACCATGACCCCCTCCCAGGCCCCCTCGGACGGTACAGCCCCCTACGTGCTCGACACCAGCGCGGTCCTCTCGGGGAAGCAGCTCCCCAGGGACCGCCCTCTCGTCGCACCTGACGCCATGCTCGACGAGGTGACGCCGGGGGGGCGCACCCACCGGGCGCTCGGTTACCTGCGGGAGAGCGGCCTCCGCATCCACCGACCCTCGGACGACAGCCGGGATGCGGTGGAGGAGGCTGCCCGACGCACGGGGGACCTGCCGCGGCTCAGCCACGTGGACCGGGAGGTCCTGGCGTTGGCGGTGGAGTTGGAGGGCACGCTCCTTACCGACGACTACAGCCTCCAGAACGTGGCGAGCACCATGGACGTGCCTTTCCTGGGTGTGGACCAGGAGGGGATCCAGAGGACGGTGCGGTGGAAGCACCGGTGCCGCGCTTGCTACCGCGAGGCCGAGGCTGACGTGGAGGAGTGCCCCGTGTGCGGTAGCGAGGTTATCACGGTGCGGGACCGCGGGTAGAGGGAAACCTTCTTGCTCCCAGGGACGGTGTCCGACCTGTCCTCCCTCGCGGCGGTACCCTAGTGGACTACGGGGCAAGGCTTAGGACCTTGTGGCGCAGGCCTTCCGCGGTTCGAATCCGCGCCGCCGCACTCCAACCGTACTAGCAGCGGCGGCGCGGATTCGAACGTAGTTCGATCGCGGAACCTCGCTCTCCCACCGTCTCCGGAGGTTCCGCGAGAGACCGTGCCGGCTCTTCCTGTCTCGTTCCGGCACGGTAGAAATCCGCGCCGCCGCACTCCAACCGTACTAGCAGCGGCGGCGCGGATTCGAACGTAGTTCGACCCCTGAACGTCGTCCAGTCTGTCTCCGGAGGTTCAGGGGCACCGACCGTGGCGGAGCGTAGCGGAGCCACGGTCGTGATACGCGCCGCCGCACACATCCTCGTCCTTGGGATGACTCCGAGGAAGGCGCCGCCGCAGAACCCTCGGACGAGCTACCGCGGCGCGTTCAAGACCCGTCGTCTGGATCCAGGGCCGGTCCGTCGACGCGTCCCGCGACCCGTATGTTGTCCTCCGGCTCATCGGGCTCCACGTACTGGACAGGACGGGAGCGCTGTTGGGACCAGCGCAGGTACGCCCGAAGGGCCACCAACACCAGGGCCACGAGGGCGAGGACGAGCAACGCCACGAGCGCGATGTTGGTGGCTACGGCCTTCCACAGGGGCATGGACTGGGTGCCTGTGTAGGATGTGAAGTCCTCGTTCACGTCGAGCACCCTAGCCACCGTGAAGACGCTCTCGCCGAAGACCGGTGGTCCCGAGGCGAAGGTGGCGCCCACGACGATGCCGTGGTTGCCCACGTTGAGGTCCGTGGCGTTGGCCTCCAGGGTCCACTGCGTGATGCCGCGAGCCAGGTCCCACGACCTGCCACCATCGAGGGACACGTAGACGTTCAAGGGCTCCCCCCAGGCGTCCAGCGTGCTTACGCGGCCCCGAACGGTGAAGTTGGATAGCACGAGCTGGCCGCTCGTGGGCTCCTCGATGACGATGTCGGGTCGCTCGGCCAGTTGCTCCCACGGCGGCCGGTAGGCGAGGAGCTCCTGGGCACCGTCCACCATGACGATGGTGTACAACCACCCGTTGGCGAGCGCCACCTCACCACGGAAGTCGATGCGCCCTTCATGGAGGGGCTGGGGATCCCCAGGGCCAAGTCCGTGATGGAAGAGCGTGTCGTTGTCCGCGAAGATGCCCACGCTCACGATCCCCCCGTCGTGGTACTGGAACGGCGTTCCGAAGTCCCGGAAGGACCCCACGACCGTGGTGGTGCTCCGGGCCGGGTCGTGGACGTAGAGGCGCCCGATGAACCCGTCCTCGTCGGGGATCCACATGAGCTGGTCCCCGTCGGTGCGCATGCGGGTTTCGCGCACCTTGTCACGGGTCACGTACCGCTCCACACCCGAATCGAGGTCCCGGACCTTGATATCCCATTGCCCGTACTCGTTCACCCGCCAGGCAACGTGGTCATCCACGATGAGGGGGTCCACCTCGTTGAACCCCGTGTCGGCCACGGTGAAGTTGGTGCCCGCAGCGAGATCGTGACCCAGGATATCCCAGTTGTTCGCGCCTCTGTACACCTCCCAGATCAGGTAGTCGTCCCCCAGCACGGGGTTCCGGACACGGTCCTCCGAGTTGGCGAGACGCCAGGTGGTCCCGTTCCGAAGGTCGTGGATCAAGACGTGGTACTCCAACCCCTGGCTCACACCCCAGACGACGCGACCGTCGTGGACATGGGGGTCGAAGGGGTCGGAGGGGCCCACGGACACCTCGCGTGCCTCGTCCTCCTCGAGGTTGTAAGCCAGAAGGTCGGTATCCGGACCGTCACGAGCTTCCCACACCACCCACGGACCGTGGGCCACAGGGTTCACGGGTAGTCGCTCACCGGTGTCCACGAGGGCCACGTCCCCCCAGAAGGCCGTGAGGTTCCCGAGGTCCTCGTACCCTTGGATCGTGGGATGGATCCCCGACTGCGCGTCATCCTCCTCGTGCTCCACCCCTCCGTGGGCGAGGGCTGGCGGGGTGAGGGCCAGGCTCACCGCAAGGAGGACCAGGACGAGGGTCCGCAGGACAGGCGGACCATGGGGGGTGTGGGAGGTCATGGGGGCTCTCCGCAACGAGGCCGCTCGCGCGCGTTGTGGTCACCGGTCCCCATGACCCCTCTTAAGTTTTGCCGAACACCGCTCCCCACCGCCTCCGTGGCTCGACCCTGCCGCCACCGACACCCCTATACCTGCTCAAGCCCTCAGCGAACCCGTCATGTCGGATGGCCAGGACCCCTCCGGGGGCACCGAGGCAGGAGCTTCAACCCAGAAGGGCCGGTTGCGCCGCGAACTCAGCGCGGTGGACGCCGCCGCCATCATGGTGGGGACCATGGTGGGGAGCGGCATCTTCATCGTTCCGGGGGAGGTGGCGAAGCTCGTGCCCAGCGCACCCCTGATCCTCGCCGTGTGGGTCTTCGCAGGCGTCCTCATCCTCTTCGGCGCCATCACCTTCGCCGAGCTCGCAGCGGCCATCCCGGAGTCCGGGGGGGCTTACGCGTACATCCGGGAGGCCTTCGGACAACCCTGGGCGTTCCTCAACGGCTGGAGCATCTTCGCCGCCAACAAGACCGCGAGCATCGCGGTCCTCGCGTTCTTCTTCGCCACCTACCTGGACGCCCTGTTCGCCACGGCCTTCGGCACCTGGGGCGTGAAGCTCGTGGCCCTCGGACTCATCCTGGTCCTCACGATCATCAACGTGGTGGGCGTCGGGTTCTCCGGCAAGGTCCAGACCGTGAGCACCGTGCTCAAGCTCGCGATCCTCGTGCTCATGGGCGTCGCCGGGCTCCTGCTGGCTCCGGGGGCCGCCGCCGATCCCGCGGCCACCGCCCCAGCGCTCCCGGACGGCTTCGGTCTCGTGGGAGCCCTGGGACTCGCGCTCATCCCCACCCTCTTCGCCTTCGACGGGTGGGCCAACGCCACCCAGGTCGGTGACGAGGTTCGGGAACCCCAGCGCAACCTCCCCCTGGCCCTCATCAGCGGCGTCGCCATCGTCACCCTCGTGTACGTCCTCATGAACGCCACGTACGTCCGTGTCCTCGGCGTGGAGAACTTCGCCGGGAGCCTCTTCCCGGCCGCGGACGTCGCCAACGCCCTCATGGGTCCCATGGGGGAGACCTTCGTTATCGTGGCGATCCTCGTGGCGCTCTTCGGCACCACCAACGGCGTCTTCATCAGCGGACCCCGCGTCTACTTCGCCATGGCCCGGGACGACGTGTTCCCCCAGGCTGTGGACCGCGTCCATCCCAGCTTCGACACCCCCTACGTGAGCATCATCCTCCAGGCAGCGTGGGCGGCGGGTCTGCTGCTCCTTGGCACCTTCGAGCAGCTTCTCAACTACATCATCATCGTGAGCTGGATCTTCTACGGGCTCGCCGGAGCCAGCGTCTTCGTCCTGCGGTGGAAACGTCCCGACATGGACCGCCCCTACAAGGCGTGGGGCTACCCCATCGTCCCCGCGCTCTTCGTCCTCGTGAGCGCGGCCTTCGTGCTGAACAGCTTCATCGAGCGCCCCGTGGACAGCCTGATGGGACTGCTCCTCGTGGCCCTCGGGTTACCGCTGTACGCCTACTGGTCCAAGGGGCGTTTCCTCCCCGGGTGGGTGGACCGTGGTCTCCGTCGATGGCCGGGCCGTGAACCCACCCCAGGGAGCCCGGAGGAACCAGCGGAGCTTACGCCCGAGGAGGAGGGCATCCTCACGTACCTTCAGGACCTCCACCACCACGGCGCCCCCTTCGAGGCGGAGGAGGCAGCGGACGCCACGGGCCTCAGCGAGACCGCGGTGTTCGAAGCGTTGAGCGGCGTAGCTCGCAAACGACCCGGGCACGTCGAGATCGGGTACTGGGGTGGCGAGCTCCACGTGCGCATGGATGGATGAAGCGCTTCGGACGGTTCGTTCCTGGCTTCCCAAGCATGCTTAGAAGAACCACCAGATGAGCGCTCCGAGGGACGCGAGGATGATCGCCCACGCCACCACGGCGAACCGGGTGCTCTTGCGGGCCTCAGCTTCCTCCCACCACATGGCCGGCCGGATCCCCTGCATGGCGAAGACGATGACCCCCGACAGGTTCGCGGAGATGAAGTAGACGAAGAGGAGCGTCAAGCTCCCCACCGCCAACCCCGCCTGGCCACCACCAAGGAACATACCGAAGGCCACGGTGGGCGGAAGCAGCGCCGCCGCCACCATGACGCCCACGAGGGCCGTGGGCGCCGCCGTGGTGAAGGCCAGGGGGCCCGCGGCACCCACCGCCAGGCCCACCCCCACGTCCAGAAGCGTGGGTTTCGACCGCAGGAGCATCTGCTCCGTGGCGAGGACCTGGTTCGGATCGAGGTTCACGATGAAGCCGATGGCCACCGAGAGCAACGCCGCGATACCGAACCCCACGGCGTTGGACTTGATGGCTGTGAGCGCCAGGTCCCGGTCCGCGAGCGTCGTCGCCAGCGCCTGGGCGACGATGGGTCCCAGGAGAGGCGCCAGCACCATGGACCCCACCACGATGGCTACGTTGTCCTGCAGGAGCCCGATGGCTGCGGTGATGGTGGCGATGATGATGAGGATGATGAAGCGCGCATCGAGGACCGTCACGTCCCCGATGTCAGTGTAGAGCTCCTCGCGACTGATCCGGGCGAGACCGAAGATCCCGCTGGACGTCGTAGCCTCGTTGGCTTCCTCCTGCTCCTTCTCGGACTCCGACGGTTCGGGCACCGGGATCGACGCCTGAACCTCGGTTACCACGGCCCGGAACCCCTCGGTGGTGTCGAACTGCCGGGAGAGCGCATCCAGAACCGGTTCCACGTGCTCGACCTCCAGGAGGATCTGCACGGAGGTCCGTCCGTCGTCCCCCTTCTGGGACCACACCTCGCGGTACGACGGCAGTTCATCCCCGCTGATCACCTCCTCCACGTCCCCCAAGAGCTCCTCCGGGACCAGGACCTCGATGAGGCGCTGTGCCAAGACCAGTCACCCGGCGCTGGGAAGGGGGGCACACTATAAGAAGCATGGGGCAGGTGACGCCCCCATGGGCTCGACCACCCCCGGCGATGGGATCCGCCCCCACTGGAGGGTCACCACCGAGGGCCTTCGGGTCTGGACCTACCAGGTGGCTAAGGACCACGGGGTGTGGTCGCGGCTCCCCTGCACGCCACCGGAGCTCGAGGAGGCCCCCGGGTGGAGCCGATCCGCCGTGGATGCCTGGCTCACCAGCAGCGATGCGCTGAACCTCGTCCGATGGAGCGACGATGGTTACGTCCACCCTGAACCGCCAAAGCCGGGGCCGTCCAACGGGAACGGGTCCGAACGGACGTGGGCTCGGCTGGAGGAGGTGCTGGCCCGACCCACTCGACCCCATGGGAGCACATGGCCCTGGCCCACCTCCGGGGACCCCCGTCTCCACGAGGCGTTCCACAGGACGCTCCCAGACCGGGATGCGGACGTTGCACGGATGCTCGAGGCCACCCCGCGGGTGCTGGAGGTTGGGGCGGGGGATGGAGCCTGGGTCTGCACCGTCGCCGAGGAGGTTCCGGCCGCCCGCATCACCGCTCACGAGCACCAGGAGCCCGTGCTACGGAGCCTCGGTGACCGCCTCCAGACGGAGGGGATCGATGATGAGGTGACCCTGCGATCCACCCGAGCGGAGTCCATGTCCTACTCCGGGGGGTTCGACCTCGCGCACCTTGGTCAGGTCCTGCCGCAGGTTCCCAGCATCGTCACCGTCCTGGGCCGGGCGAACCACGCCCTGGAGAGGGGAGGCGTGCTGGTGGTGAGCGGTTTCCTCCGGGACGATGCCGCCGGGGAGGACGATCCCGGGAACCGGTCGGTACGAGCTTCCAGGTTCCTCCGCTACAGCCGGGGGGAGGCCTCGCTAAGCAAGCAACGTCTGTGGCGCCTCCTGGTGGAAGCGGGCTTCCAACGCATCCGGTTCCATCCCGCCGGCGTCCCCGGAGCATGGTTCGGCATCGCCATCGCGTGAGCGAACCGGTCATCCTGAACGGACGCTGACGTCGTACACCCCACCGCTCAGGGTCACCGCGGGTCTACGGGGCGGCGTGGGGTGGGCGTCGGGACCCCTCCACCTTCCGTCGCGCGGTGGCGAGGGTCGCGCTCACCCCCTCCGTGGTGGTTCCCACGATGGCCGCCGCGTCGCGAACCTCCAAGCCCGGACCCTCAGGGTGGTCCACGAGGTACCGGATGAGGGATTGACGCATGGTGAGACCCCCGCGTTCGATTATGACGCTCACGGGGATGTCGATGCTCCGGAGCTTGGGCGCCACATCGAAGACGGAATGAAGGTACCGGTCCTGGTTCATCGTACCACCCCGTACCCTGGGGCGAGAGGATATGACCGCATCGTCATGGGAACTTCGGACCATGGGGGGAAGGACCGATGACCGGGCGCGAAGACCCCCACCATCCGCCACCGATGGGCACCCTGTGCCCCACGCGAAGGATGCGAGGTCTGCCCCCCCCGTGCCGTGCAGAGGACTGGCTCGGAGGAGAAGCGGAGGTTGCAACCATCGCGCCCGGCGAGGGCATCGGGTGAACCTCGGAGGAAAGGAAGTAGCGGGGAGTGGATTTGAACCACTGGTCTACGGGTTATGAGCCCGTCGGGATTTCCTGGCTACCCCACCCCGCTAGGGTGAAGTGACGTGGTGGCCATGCACCCCAAGGGGGGTCCAGGCGCATCCTCCCCAATCCGCTTCCCCTGCTTAAGCGTTCCGGTTCACCGTGCCTTGAAACGCCGGCGAAGTTTGAAGGATGGGCGCCGGTATAGGGGGTTGCGATGTCGAAGCGTAGGCGCCAGCGGGAGCGGCGGTCATCCAAGACCGATGACGAGGGTGTGGACCCCAAGCAGCGGGCGCTCGCCTGGGTCCTGGTGCTCCTTATGGTCCTCAGCGTGGGTGCGAGCTTGACGTACTCCCTCGTTGGAGGCTAACGTGGGCTGGCCGTCGACCCGAGGAGAGAAGAAGGGGGAAGAGGGAGAGAGCCCGTGGGGAACGGGCGCCATCACGTGGTCTTGAGGCGACCCAACACGGGTTCGTAGACCAGGCCTCGGTCCATCAGGTCGTTCAACGCCTCCTCCACCTGCTCCTCGGTGATGTCCTGCTCCGCGGCGGAGCTCACGATCTCCTCCCAGGGTGCACCTTCGTCGGTTTCGAGCTCCTCAACGAGCTCCAGCACCTGGTCGGCCTGGTCCACCTCGGACCCTACCGAGTCAGCCTCCGTCCCGTCGGCACCCCCGGGTGAGTCTTCGGTGGCAGCTTCATCCTCCTGCTCCCACTCCTTCGCGGGAGCGAAGTCGGTGCGAAGCTCGGTGCTCCCGGGGAGCAGGGTCTCCAGAGCGTCCTCCACGAGGGCCACGTACCGCTCCATGGCAGGTGGTCCGTAGTGCTCCAGCGCCCGGACCACGCCCTCCGCGTGGGCCTCGTCGAAGCCTGCGCGCACGAGGGCGTCCACGGTGGCCTCCTCCATCTCCATCGCCTGGTTCATGGCTTCGAGGCGCTTGCGCGTGTGCTTCGCCGCCTCCAGGACCCACCGGTTCCGCTCGCTCACGTCCACCTCCTTGATGACCTCGGGGCGAACGCTCGTGTAGGTGGTGCCTTCCTCGGGGCTGTACGTGCGGGCCTTGCCTACCACCGCCACGACGGTGGGCGGCGTGAGCTCGCTGAGCTTCGCCGCGGCCTCGGGGTCGTACTGGCCCGCGTACACGTGGAACACCCCCGTGGGGTCCGTGACCTGGCCACGCCAGAAGTCCTCGGTGGTGCCGACGTTCTCGGTGCTCGTGAGCACGCCCACGAGGAAGACGCGGTTCGCCCGTGCTCCCAGGGGCGTCACCACGTAGTTGGGGCTGCGGTCACCCTCCTCCTGGTAGGAGAGGTCCGCGTCGTTGAACTCACCGGCGAAGACGCGCCATGCCACCTCGCGGCGCGCCATCTAGATCCCCCCCTGGAGCTCGTAGAGGAGGGATTCGGCTTCCTTCTCCAGGTCGTCCACGGTGACGAAGTGCGCCTCCCTTGCCCGGAGGTTCACCCCCCAGTCGTCGCTGGTGGCGTTCCCGTGGACGCGCATGCGTCGGGCCGTGAGCTCGTCGACCACCTCGTCCATGACGACCTCGTGGGTCATGGCATCCCGGGCGATCTCCTGGTACTCGTCCAACGTCTTGCCCATCACCTCCTCGGTGACCTCACGGTTCATGATGGCGGTGAGCGCACCGTGTCCATCGTCAAGCACCGCCTTGATGCGGAGGTCCGGGGTGCCCTCGACGTCCCCGTGCACGCGGCACTCGCGCTTCTGGAGGACACGTCGGCACTCCGGGCATCGGAAGACGAGGCCGCTGCCGGGGCGAACCTCCAGGACCACGCCCTCCACCACCACGCCGGTGCCGCCTCCGCGGCGCTCGAGCTCGTCGATGGTGGCGGGGGTGTCCTGCGCCAGGGCCTCGAGCGCCGGCAGCACGTCGTCCTCCTGGGCCGTCACCGTGCTTCGCTCGCCGAAGCTCAGGTTCGGCACGCCCCGGAACTCCTTCACGTAGGCGTCCTCGATGCGGAGGACGTCCCCCTGGGAGATCGGTACCTCGTCCCAGGCGGTGAACGGGACCTTGCCGCTGGTGTCGCCGAGGGTCCCCACGCGGATCGTGGTCTCCTCGCCGTCCACGGTCACGGTCTTGTCCTCAGCCTCCAGCACGCGGGCGGTGACGATGACGTTCCCGAGGCCCGCCCGGAGCTCCTGGACGGGGAGCTCCTGGGGCTCACCGTCACCCTCGCCGCCGGTGGGCGCATCGAGGTCACCGACCGGAACCTCCTCGTCGAGGACCTCGAGCTCCACGTAGTCGCCGAGGTTCACCTCCACACCCTCGCCCTGGTAGCCTTCCTTGCAGTACGCGCTCTTGACGAGCAGGTCGGCCCCTGCCTCCAGCTCCTCGTGCTCGTTCCAGCACGTGTACGGGACGCGACCGGTCTCGTCCGCCAGGAACCCGTACCAGATGGTCTTGGGCTCCCCCTTGACGTCGATCTCCTTCGGGTTCACCGTGAGGACCCGGACCTTGAGGTCGACGTTGCGGTCCTGGGACGTGAGGGACTCCACGGTCCGGGGGCCGCCGGTGGATGCACCCGCTGCGGAGCCCAACCCGTGCTCGCCCACGTCCACGTCCACGTCGGCGGGGCCGACCTCCGCGTAGTCGCCGAGGTTGATCTCCACGCCGTCACCCCGGTACGCTTCCTTGCAGTAGGCGTTGCGCACGAGGACGCTGGAGCCGGGCTCCAACGCGTCGAACTCCTGCCACGCCGTGTACGCCACGCGGGCACTGGAGTCGGCCAGGAACCCGTAGTAGATCGTCTTGGGCTCGTCCTCCACCGTGATCTCCTTGGGGTTCACGGTGAGGACACGCACCCGTAGGTCCACGTTGCTGTCCTCGGGCGTGAGGGACGCGAGGTTCCGGGGTCCCGTATCCAGGGACCCCCCGTGGTTCCTCACGATGTCACGCTTGGCCTGGGCGAGGGGTACGTTGTACTCGAGGTACTTCGCCAGCTCCTCCTCGATCTCTTGCCGTTCAACCTTGTCTTCGAGCGCCCGGGTGATCTCATCGATGTGGGGCGCGAGTTGTTCTTGTTCGGCCATAGGTTGACCTCGAACCCACCTACCGCTCAGCTACGTTATAACCTCTTCCACGAGCGGTAACCGAAAGTACCCGCAGGCGGGGGCTGCCCACTAGTCCCCGTCGTGGTCGGGACCGAAGCTACCACGTCGGGTGGAGGTCCCGGCGCGACGTCCTCCGAGGAGGTTCCGCAGCCCCCCTCCGATCCCGCGCACCAGGGTGACGAGGAGCCACGCTCCCACCAGGAGAACGGCCACGGCCACGAGGTCCGGGGAGCTCGTGCCCACGTCCACGGCCCTCAGGGACGCGTAGGCGTTCACCATGCCGAAGCTCGACCGCTCACCACCCTCCTGGTTGGGTTCCGCGTAGGAGCGCACGAGGTCCTGCACGGCGAGCACCTTCGAGGACATGTCCCGTGTGGTGCTCTTCTCCCCCATGCCCGGGTTCGCGTCCATGATGAGCGCCACGAGGCCCGTCACCACCGGCGCGGCCATGCTGGTGCCGGCCATGCCCGCGTACCCGTCTTGGCGGCCGTCCCGCACGTCCAGGCTCGTGGGGTAGGTGCTGACGATGATGCCGGGAGCCACCACGTCGAGGTAGCGCCCGTGGTTGCTGAACTCCGCCACGTTACCCGAGCGGTCCGCGGCGGCCACCGTGATCACCGCGTCGAGGTTGCCGGGGTCGCTCACGTGGCTCAACCCCTGGTTCCCGCTGCTCACCACCACCACGACCCCCCGGCTCACGGCATCCTGCAACGCCGCCTTCGTCCGGGACCCCACCACGGGTTCCGCCGTGGGGCCGGTGTCCCGGGGCTGCTCGATGCCGAGGCTCAGGTTGATGACGTCCGCACCATCCTCGAGGTTGCCGTCCCCGTTGGGGTCCACGGCCCAAGCCACCGCCCGAGCCACCGTGGCATCGTCCCCGCGACCGTCCTGCCCCATGGCCTTCGCCACCAGGAGGTCCGCGTCCGGAGCCATGCCTCGCATCCCCGTGACGGCGTAGGGGCTCAGGGGGTTCGGGGTGGCGTGCCCTCCCGCAGCGACGATGCCCGCCACGTGCGTGCCGTGACCGTTGTCATCGTAGGGAACCGGGCTCCCCGACCCGTAGGCGTCCCCCACGAAGTCCTTCCACAGCACCGGCTGATCCTGCAGGTCCGGGTGGGATGCATCGATCCCCGTATCGATGATGGCCACCCGCACATCCTGCCCCGTGGGCTCCTCCAGCCACGGGGAGCGACCCCACAGCGCGAACTCCCCGATGCCCACGGTGCTCTTCACACCCCATGTGCTTTGGGCAACGTAGGGCGTATCCTCCGTGAGGAAGGCGCCGGCGCTGGAGGGGGGCACCGCAGCCAGGAGGAGCGCCAGGGTAAGTGGAAGGAGGAGACGTGACCCCATCGTGGTGAGGTTTATCACCGGGCGGGTCTTTACCCTTTCCCCATGGGAACTGGCCCAGTGCATCGCCCCCTCGTCCACATCAACGTGGCCACCAGCGCCGACGGGAAGCTCGCGCTCCCCGACGGGTCCCCCATCCGCCTCAGCGGACCCGAGGACCACGAGCGGGTGCACGCCCTCCGCGCCGACGCGGATGCCATCCTCGTAGGTGTGGGCACGGTGCTGGCGGACGACCCCCGCCTCACAGCCCGCCCCAACGGGACCCCTCTTCCTCGATCCGCGCAGCCGCTCCGCGTGGTCATGGACACCAACGGGCGAACGCCCCCGTCCGCCCGGGTCCTGGACGACAGCGCTCCCACGGTCCTCCTCACGGGGACCCGGGAAGCGGCCGTTCCCGGAGCCGACACCGTGGTGTGCGGCGGGGACCCCGTGGACCTCCACGCGGCGCTCAACACGCTGGCCTCCCGTGGCGTCGAGCATCTCCTTGTCGAGGGGGGAGGCACCGTCATCATGAGCTTCCTCCAGAGGGGGCTCGTGGACCGCCTCACGGTCTACGTCGCCCCCACCATCATCGGGGGGGACGGTCCGACCCTCGCCCGGGGGGAGGGTGCCCAGGGGATCAAGGGAACCTTGGCGTTGGAGCTCCTCGATGTGGAGCGCCTGGGGGAGGGGGCTCTCCTCACCTACCGGGGGGTACCTTCCTGAGCGCCGCCACCCCCCGGTTCCTCTGCGACGACATGCTGGGGAAGCTCGCCCGATGGTTGCGCCTGCTGGGTTACGACGCTTGCTACCCGGGCGGCACCGACGACGATGCGCTCCTCGACCTCGCGCGGTCCAGCGACCGTCTGCTCCTCACACGGGACGTGTGGCTTGCCCAACGCGTGGAGGACGAGAACCACGTCGTCCTGCTTCGGAACCTCGACCCCCGCGAGCAGGTGCAGGAGGTGGTGCAGGCCCTAGAACTCCAAGTGCCGCCGGAGCGCGTGCTCACGCGCTGCAGCCTCTGCAACGACCCCGTGGACGCCACGACGTACGAGGACGTGGGGGACCGCACCCCGCCGGACGTGGGACCCGAGGATGGTCCTTTCCGGCGGTGCAGGGGATGCGACCAGGTCTACTGGGAGGGGTCCCACGTGGCCGAGATCCGCGCCTTCGCCGAGGCCCTCCGACACCATGGGAGTCGGTAGCATGACGACCGGCAAGCTTTATAACCTCGTCCCCGTTATCGGCGCGCTAGCGTGATTTTCCTATGACCACGGACATCGAGATTACCGCAGTAGGCGGCTACAGCGACTTCGGCCGCAACATGACATGCGTCCGCGTCGGGGATGAAGCGATCATCTTCGACATGGGCATCAAGCTCGACCGTGTCCTCATCCACGAGGACGCGGTCTTCGAGGACCTCGACCCGGAGGTGCTTCAGGAGATGGGAGCCATCCCCGACGACAGCGTCCTCAACGACATGGATGCCGAGGTGAAGGCCATCGTGCTCGGTCACGGGCATCTGGACCACATCGGAGCCATCACCAAGCTCGCGCCCCACTACCCCAACGCACCCATCATCGGTACCCCCTACACGATGAAGCTCGTGGAGGACGAGGTCACGGGGCGCCACGGCCAACCCATCCCCAACGAGCGCCGGAGCATGAACCCGGGTGAGCGCGTCCACCTCACGGACGACATCGAGCTCGAGTTCATCAACACCACCCACAGCATCGTGCAAACGGTGTTCCCCGTGCTCCACACGCCCCGGGGCGCCATCGTCTACGCGGTGGACTACAAGTTCGACAACTTCCCGGTCATCGGGTCCCCCCCGGACTACGACCGGTTGCGGGACCTCGCCATGGAGGGCGTCGCCGCCCTGATCGTGGAGTCCACGAACAGCAAGAGGGAGACCAAGACCCCCAGCGAGACCATCGCCCGGGACCTCCTCCGGGACTACCTCTTCGGCCTCGAGAACGAGCGGGACGGCCTCATCGTGAGCACCTTCAGCAGCCACACCGCCCGCCTCAAGAGCATCATCGAGTTCGCCACCGAGCTCGACCGCGAGGTCATCCTCCTGGGGCGCAGCCTCGAGAAGTACTCGCGCCTCGCCCACGAGGTGGGGCTCCTTGACCTGCCCACCGACGTGAAGGTTGCCGGGTACCGGTCCGCCTGCAACAAGGCTCTGGAGATGGTGATGCAGGACGGGAAGGAGAACTACCTCTGCGTCGCCACGGGCCACCAGGGTGAACCCAACGCCCTCCTCAGCCGCATCGCGAACAAGGAGACGCCCTTCCGCTTCGAGAACAACGACCAGGTGATCTTCTCCGCGGACGTCATCCCCAACCCCGTGAACCGCGCCAACCGGTACACCCTCGAGACGAAGCTCAGCATGCAGGACGCCCGCATCATCAAGGGCGCCCACGTGAGCGGTCACGCGAGCCGCGAGGACCACCGGGAGCTCCTGAACATGCTCGAGCCCGAGCACATCTTCCCCTGCCACGGTACCGTGGAGCTCCAGGCTGGATGGATCACCCTCGCCGAGCGTCACGGGTACAAGTCCGAGGAGAGCATCCACCTCCTCCGCAACCACCAGTCCAAGACCATCTGAAGGAGTGAGACCTGTGGACGTCAAGGCGGAGATCCAACGGTACGCGGACCAGGTGGACGACGCGCTGCTTGCCGCCCTGGAGGGCATCGAACCCCAGGGCCTGAGCGAAGCCTGCCGCCACGTACCCGAGGCCGGAGGCAAGCGCCTCCGACCCGCCATGGCGCTCCTGGGCAGCGAGGCCGCCGGCGGCACCAGCGAGGACGCCGTGCCCCTCGCGGTGGCGCTGGAGCTCGTGCACACCTTCAGCCTCATCCACGACGACATCATGGACGAGGACACCACCCGACGGGGCCGCGAGGCCGTGCACCTCCGCTGGGACCCCGCCACCGCCATCCTCGCCGGCGACACCCTCTTCGCCAAGGCCTTCGAGGTGCTCACCGAGGCCGACGCACCCGAGGGCGCGCGCCTCACCCTCCTCAGCGACCTCGCCCGCATGACCCGCGTCATCTGCGAGGGCCAGGCCCTGGACCTCGAGTTCGAACAACGCGACGCTCAAGAGGAGGAGTACCTCACCATGATCCACCGGAAGACCGCCCGCATCTTCGAGTCCGCCGCCAGCGGCGGAGCCCTCCTCGCGGGCGCCGACATGGACACGGTGGAGCACCTCCGCACCTACGGGCGGCACTTCGGCCTCGCCTTCCAGGTGCGGGACGACCTCCTGGACTTC
>CAZDGP010000019.1:20971-28240 GCA_964505085.1 uncultured Thermoplasmatales archaeon | reverse complement strand
CCTGTGTAGCCTTGCCCGCAGGCATCGTGCCTAGAACCCGCAAGGAGGTGAACGATATCACGAAGACTACCGCGACCCTGCTCGCCCTGGCGGTGCTCCTCACATTCACCGCTGGCGCATTCGCCGGCTCGGTGGCTGGAGGCATCGACGTGGGCGAGGACACGTACTACGTCAGCGACAACGGCGCCATCTTCCAGGAGACCAACGGATGCGACGGGCTCCAGGAGTTCAGCGAGGACTGCGACGGCGACGGCGAGGAAGAGGACGCCGACGACCGCGTGGCCCCGTAGGTTCGCCACCTCCCCGCTTCCCCCCCTCTCCCCCTCCTTCCGCTCTCCTCTATCCATCTGTTCCTCACCGTCGGTGACAGGCAACCCCTTATCCCTCCCCCAACGGACCGTGGGATGAAGCCCCCCGAATGGGAGGCGAGGCTTCGAGAGGTGTTGCCACCGATGCAGAAGACCACCGCTTTGCTCATCGCCCTGTCGGTCCTGTTGACCGCCACCACCGCCGTGACCAGCACCGGCGCGTTGGACGACACGACGTCCTTCAGCGTCGGAGACGACACGTACTACCTGACCTCCAGCGGGTCCCTCTACCAGGAGGCCAACGACTGCCCGGACCTGCAGGAGATCATCTCGGACTGCGACGGTGACGGTGACGACGAACCGGCGGACGAGAAGCTGGGTCCGTAGAGCGCTCCCCGCTCGACCCCCCTTCCTTCCCCCCCTTCTTCCCCTTTCCTTCTTCTCCGATCCCCTCTCGTACCCTAGCGGCGGCGTTCCCGCCACATGGTAAGGAGCGCAACGCCGACCAGCGCGAGCAGGGTGGGGGACGCGGTGGGTCCCGGCACCCCCAGGAACCCATCATCCGACGGGTCCGTGGGCTCCGTCTCCACGGGACCGGTGGGATCCGTGGGCTCCTCCTGCCGGTCCGGCGGCGGGGACACCACCACGGTGGCGTTGGCCGGGTGGGAGACGGCGCCGTGGTCGTCCCGCACCTGCACCTGGACGGTGTAGTTCCCGGGTGCGTCGTACCGGTGGAGCGCCTGGAGGCTCGTGACCCATCCTGTGGCGGCGCCGTCGCCGAAGCTCCAACTGACGCGCACGATGCGGCCGTCGGGGTCGTGGCTGGCGCTGGCGTCGAAGCCCACGAGCTCCCCCTGGTGCGCTCGGAGGCTGCTCGTGGAGAGCCGTGCCACGGGCACCTGGTTGTGCCGGGGCACCTCCACGGTGAGGTTCGTCTCGGGTCCGGTGCCGGCGGCGTTCACGGCGCGCACGCGGTACGTGACGGTCTCGCCGGGAGGTGCCTCGTCGTCCCGGAGGCTCGTCTCGGTCCAGCGGTCGGGGTTGATGAAGACCGGGTCCTCGTCGGTTACGCGTTGCCGCGTGACGAGGTAGAAGATCTCCTCGGCCCCACCGGTGTCCTGGGGGGATGCCCATTTGAGGACGACGCGGCCGGGTCCGGGCTCCGCGGCGAGGTCCCGCGGGGGACCCGGGGGCACGACGTGGACGGCGCGTTGCGCCTGGGAGGGGGCGCCGGGTCCGGTGGCGTTCACGGCCGCCACCGCGAACCACCGCACCTCGCCGGGTGCGAGGCCCTCGGTCTGGAAGGAGGTGTCGGTGGTGTTCTGGAGGGGTTCGAGGGTGTCCCACGTGGGGCCCGCGAGCACCTGGTAGTGCGTGACGGGTCCCGCGGTGGGAGGGTCCCATGTGAGGTCCACGGCGGTGCCGCTGGCTCGGAGCGTCACGTTCCGCGGGGGTGGGAGGCGGTCCTCCGGGCCCGCCGACACGGGCCCCGCCGCGGTGCTGAACCCGATGCTGTTCCGGGCGTGCACCGTGTACACGTGGGACCCGTTCCCCGTGAGGTTCGCGTCGGTCCAGCGCGTGTCGGTGACGTTGGCCACCGGGGTGCCATCCCGATGCACCTGGTAGGGCCCGAGGTCGCGGCCTCCGTCGGTGGCGGGGGCGCTCCAGCGAAGGAGGACCGCGCCGGGGATGCCCAGCGCCTCCAGGTGCTGGGGCTCGGAGGGGGGTCGGGGTGGGGCGGTGACGTTGCCGGCGAGACCGGGTTCGCCGAGGCCCTCGGGGTTGAGGGCGCGGACGCGGTACGTGAGGTTCACATCCGGTGGGGCCGTGGGGTCCAGGGCGTCGGTGCCGTTCGCGGGGACGGTGACGACGGGGGTGAAGCCGCTTCCCGGGCGGGCCCGCTCCACCTGGTACCCGGTGAGGTTCGCCCCACCATCGTACGTGGGGGGATCCCACGTGACCTCCACGCCCGCTTGGGTCCCCTGGAGGCTGAGGTTCCGCGGGGCCAGCGGGGGCGTGGGGCCGGGTTCGAAGGTGAGGACGTCGTCGAAGACCACGTCGTAGCGGTCGCGGCCGCGACCCCCGCCCACCACGAGGATGCCGTCGGGGGTGGTGACGGCGCCGGGGGCGATGCGGGGTGCGGGGAGCGTGGGGTGGAGCCGTTCGGCGGCGGCGGTGGTGAGGTTCACACGCACCACGGTCTCGAGTTGCGTGGTGGCGGCGTCGTCGCAGGTGCTCTGGCACCCGCCGAAGAGGTACGCGCTGCCGTTCACGGTGGCGGTGCCGGCCCAGCGAAGCGTGGTGGGGAGCCGCGGTTCCAGGAGCGTGGCACCCGAGGCGCCCGGGTCGTGGCGGAGGACGCGGTCGCTGGCGGCGAGGACGCGGTCCCCGTCCTCGGTGCGGGTCTCCACCCAGCCTCCCATGAGGAGCGTGGAGCTCCCGCTCCAGGCGGCGTGGAGGTCGAGGAAGGGTGCGGGGAGGGACCCCACGCGTTGGACGCGGTCGCCCTCGGGGGCGGTGGGGTCGAAGCGCAGGATCCAGTCCAGGACGTCGGTGCGTCCGGTGTCGTTCTGGATGGTGCGGTTCACGCCACCGTAGAGGTAGGCGGCGTCACCGGTCCAGACGCTGGCCATGCCGAAGGCCGCCTCCGGGAGGCGGTCGGAGAGCGTGGTGACGTTCCCGGTGTGGGGGTCGACGCGCACGATGGTGTCGTGGGCTTCCACCTCCGCCACGAAGTCGGCGGTGCCGGTGGGGTCCTCCACGGCGATGAGGTGGGCGCCTCCGAAGAGGTAGGCGGCGTCACCGGTCCAGACGGCGGTGGCGCCGTGGGTGCGTTGGGGGAGCTTTGCGTCCAGGACCCGCGCCTTGCCGGTGCTGGGGTCGTAGGTTTGGATGGTGTCCACGGGTCCGGTGGCGTTGCGTCCACCCATGAGAAGCGCCTCCTCCCCGGTCCACACGGTGGCGGGGTCCACCATGGGTTCCGCCAGGTGGTGCGTGGTGGTGAAGGCCTCCGCGGAGGCCGTGGGGGCGGGGGTGAGGCTGGTGATGGCCAGGAGCACCAGGATGGCGGTGGGGAGGCGGGCGCTGGGTTGCAGGTGTATCACCGGTGGGGGTCAACCGAGGACGGCTGTGAAGGCCTCGCCCAGGACGTCGAGGCCGGCTTGGGCTTCCTCGGAGGTGAGGGTGAGGGGTGGGATGTACCGGATGGCGCTCTTGCCGGCGGGGAGGAGCACGAGCCCGCGTTTGTACGCTTCCTTCACGATGGCGTCCCGGGGCTCCGGCGCGGGCTCCCGCGTGTCCGGGTCCTGCACGAGCTCCGTGGCGAGCATGAGGCCCTTGCCCCGGACGTCGCCCACGGCCTCGTGGGTACCCTGGAGGTCCTCGAGGCCCTGCCGGAGTTCGCCGCCGACGGAGCGGGCGTTCCCGGTGAGGTCCTCGTCCTGGATGACGTCGATGGTGGCCAGGGCGGCGGCGCTTGCCACGAGGTTGCCGCCGTAGGTGTTGCTGTGGGCGCCCTTGTGGGGGAAGTCCAGGTCGGCGTTCACGACGCAGGCGCCGATGGGCATGCCGCTTCCCAGAGCCTTGGCGAGGCTCAGGATGTCGGGGGCGATGTCCCAGTGGTCCAGGGCGAACATCTCGCCGGTGCGGCCGAAGCCCGTCTGCACCTCGTCGGCGGCCAGGAGGATGCCGTGCTCGTCCAGGAGCTTCTTCAGCTTGGGGTAGAAGGGGTCGGGGGGGACGACGTACCCGCCCTCGCCCTGGATGGGTTCCACGAAGCACGCGGCCACCTCCTCGGGGGGGCAGTTGGTGCCGAAGAGCGTGGTCTCGATGAAGTCCAGAGCCCGGTTGGTGAGCTCGTCGGGTTCCGCGTACCCGTCGATGCCCCAGATGTTGCGGTAGGGGTTGGGGAAGGGCACGTGGTGGACGCCGGGGGTGGTGGGGAAGAAGCCGTCCTGGTGCACGGGTTTGCTGGCGGTGAGGCTGAGGCTCCCGAGGCTGCGTCCGTGGAAGGCGCCGTAGAAGGCGAGGAAGCGCTTCCGGCCGGTGGCGTGGCGTGCCACCTTGAGGGCGGCCTCGTTGCTCTCGGTGCCGCTGTTGGTGAAAAAGGTCTTCCGGGGCGCGTCCCCGGGAGCGATCTCGTCCAGTCGCTCCCCGAGGGAGGCTTGGGCGTCGTAGTAGAAGTCCGTCCCGGCGAAGTGCATGAGGCGCTCCGCCTGCTCCTGCACCGCCTCCACCACGCGGGGGTGGCAGTGGCCGGTGTTGGTGACGCCGATGCCGCTCGTGAAGTCCAGCAGGGTGTTCCCGTCCACGTCCTCCACCCAGGCTCCCTTGGCGCTGCGGGCGGCGATGGGGCTCGTCTTCGTCGTGGTGACGAGGTAGCGGGTGTCCCGCTCCACGATGCGTTCCGATTCGGGACCCGGCGGCTGGACCTTGATGTGGGGACGTTTCACAGAAGGCACCGGGTCCCCTACACGCTCCCGGGGATAAGTGGGTTGTGGTGGATGGCCACCGGTGGTCAGCCCTCCGGGGGGGCCTCGGGCGCGTCCTCCACCAGGGGGAGCTCGTACGCGCTGGGGTTCATGCGGGGCACGGCCGCCATGAGGACGCCAGCCTCCGTGAGCTCCCGGCGGTCCATGGCGTCGTGGGTGAGGACGCCGATGGCGCCCTGCCGCCGGCCCACGTCCTCGGTGCCCTCCAGGGTGTCGAAGGCCTCCCCCACGGTGGCGCCGGCGTCCACGGCCTCCATGACGTGGTGGGGGTGCTGGAAGCCGGGGCCGTGGCCGAGGCTCACCTGGCCGGCGCGGTCCACGATGGCCACCACCTGCACGTCCAGTGCCTCGTCCCATGGGGGAAGCTCCAGGAGCCCCGCCTCGATGCCGACGCCCCAGTCGGCGTCCTCCAGTGCCTCCAGGGCGCGTTGGGCTCGCTGGAGGGCGCCCTCCACGGTCTCCTCGTGACCGCGGGGTTGCTCGGGGACGCCGCTTGCCACCTTCATGCCCTCGACGGTGGCGCCGTGCTCCCGGATGCGTTGGAGGATGCGGTCCACGGCCTCCACCTTCACGGGGTTGGCGCTTCCCACGGCGACGCGGAGCGTCCGAAGCACCTGACCCTCGGCGTTCACCTCGCCTCCGCGCACCCGCGTGCTGCTCAACCGCTCACCGTCCTCGGCGAGGATGAGGGGAGCGTACACCACGGCGAGGGGGTCGAGGCCCTCCTCCGCCCGCTTGGTGTTGATGAGCTCCACGCCCCGCCGGGTCTCCTGCGTGGCCACGAGGGTGTCGAAGTCCTCCTCCAGGGCGCGACCGTAGGGGTCCTCGATGGGGCCCACCTCGACGCGGTCCCGCCATCCCCGCTCCTCCAGGTACGCTTCCAACCGGGCCACGCGGTCGTCGTAGGGCTCCACCTTGCGGTCCCGGTGGGCGTTGGCGAACCCGTCGGTGGTGACGCCGATGAAGACGCCCTCGGACTCGACCTCGAGGGCCGTCTCCAGGAGCGCCTCGTGGCCCCGGTGGATGACGTCGAAGGTTCCCCCCATGGCGACCCGGGTCATGCTTGCCGGGGCAGGGGTTGGGTGGGGTAAGTAGGTTGTGGGAGCCCGCAACCCTGATGCCACGTCATCCCCGTGTGGGGACCGTGCACCCTCTCCGCTCCCTCGCCGTGGCTCTCCTCGCCGGTGCCGTGGCGAGCTTCGGGTGGGGGTGGCTGCAGGGTGACCTCCAGGGGGGCTTGTTCCTGGTCTTCCCGGTGCTCATCGGGTCGGGGCCCTGGGCGCTCCTGGGGATGCTGTTGCTCTTCGGGGCGTTCGTGGCGTGGAGCGTGGGCGTGGTGCGGGAGATGGAAGAGCGAGGTCACCATGTCGAGCGGCAGGAGCCTGCTTGGTCGGAACCCCGCGATGAACCCTCGGACGGGGAAGATGGAGGGTTCTTCTCCGGCGGCGGCATCGTGCTCCTGGGCCCCATCCCCATCGTGTGGGGGAGCGACGAACGCACCACGTTGTGGATCGCCCTCGTGGCCCTCGTCCTCATGGTGGTGGCGCTCGCCTGGTGGTGGCTTGCCGGCGGCGGGATGTAGGGTCCTGCCAGCGGGGGTTAGGCATCGGACCCGCGACGCTTGTGCACCCAGAGGCTGTAGAAGGTGGTGACGATGGCGGTGGTGGCGAGGGACCCCGCCAGGAGGTGCACGAGGAGCGACGGGAGGACCACGGCGGCGAGGGTGAGGGCGGCGGAGAGGACGAGGAGGCGCCCGCCGAGGTCGTTGGTGCGGCGCCACGTCTCGTCGTCGCTGAGGCTCCAGGGGGTGCGGAACCCGATGAACCAGTTGCGTTCGCTGTGGCGGCTCACGATGCCCAGGTACACCAGGAACCCAGCGACGGCGGGGGCGAGCCACCGGGCGAGGGTGATGCGTGCGCCGAGGTTCCAGGCGAGGAGGAGACCTTGGGCGTACATGAGGACGGTGGTGGTGAGGAGGACGAACCCGTCGTACCATCCGCGGAAGCGCGCGATGTTCTCCTGCAGGGGGTCGATGCGGGGGACGGCGAGGAGGAGCGTGAGGAGGCCCAGGGCCGCGAGGGGGAGGAGGACGATGCCGGCCCACGCGGGGAGGGTGCCGTCGGGGGTGCCGTCCAGGTCCCAGTGGACCACGACCTCGCTTGGGAGCCCGGGGAGGGCGGCGGCGCCGGCGACGAGCCCCGCCAGGATGAGGAGGAGGCTCACCGTGCGGACGACGTGGGTGGGGGGCGCCATGGAGGTGTGAGGATGGGGGGCTATGGGGATGAAGATGGGGGTTCCTCCCCCGACCTATAGGGACCTATAGGAGACTATAGGTTCCTCTTGGGAGGGGTGGTGGGGCGACAAAGGTAAGAACCGGGTCCGCCATGGCCACGCCGACGCCGCCTTAGCTCAGTTGGGAGAGCAGTTGGTTTGTAACCAGCAGGCCGGGGGTTCGATCCCCCCAGGCGGCT
>CAZDGP010000019.1:12375-20871 GCA_964505085.1 uncultured Thermoplasmatales archaeon | reverse complement strand
CCTGCGTGGGCAGGTGCCTCCCCCTCCCCTGTGATGTTCAGGGAAGCCCGCGCCGTGCGAAGCGTTCACGGGGGAGTTCATAACGTTTCCGTCGTTGGTCCCGGGCGGTGCGGTCAGCGCTCGACCTCGGCGCGCTCGCTCCCTGTGGCATCCGGGTCGCTTGCGCCGTCGTCGTCCACGCGCTCCCGGAGCACCTGGATCTCCTCCCGGAGGCGGGCTTCGGTGGCCTCGAGTTGCTCCCCGAGCTCCCGGATGTCGTCGAGGCCGTCGACGACGGCGCGCTCGAAGGGCGTGAACTCGCGGTTGTTGAAGATCTGGAAGGCTACGAGCATCCCGACGAAGGCGCCGCCGAGGGCCACGAGGCCGAAGGCCATGATGGCGACGAAGGTGTTGCCCAGGAGCCAGAGGTAGAGGCTCTCCACGTCCACGATGCCCACGGCGGTGGCTGCCAGGAGCACACCGAGGAAGGTGAGGGCGGCGAGACCCATGATGTACGTGACGGGGAGCTCGCGTCCGCCCATCTGCACCATGGTCAGGTCACCTCCACGGGGGGGATGACCTTGGAGAAGGGGAGCGTGGCGTTCTGCATGGGCCCCTCGCCCTCCGGCGTCAGGGGGACGACGCTCAGGGTTCCCTGGGTGGGCTGGAGGTGGAAGCGGGCCTGGTAGGAGAACCACGCGTCGTCCTCCTGCACGTCCACGGTGAGGTGGAAGGTGCTGTTGTTGGTCTTGGTGTGCAGGGCGTACACGTAGCGTTCCTCCAGGGTGGTGTTGTCCATCGTGAGCTGGATGCGGTCGTACATGCGCTCGCCGGTGAAGGCGGCGTGGACGTACACCGTGTTGTCCCCCTCAGGGGTGCTGGTCACCACGAGCTTGGGTGCTCGGAGGTTCTGGTTCCCGCCCACGTCCTCGCCGAGGCATCCGGTGAGGGGGAGGACGAGGAGGATGAGGACCAACGCGGCGGCGAGGCGCGGCCTGGGGGCCTGTGGATGGTGCCGCGCCTCCTCCCGATGCATGATTGGGGACAACGTTGCCCCGCACTAAAGGTTTCCGTCGCCACCCTGGGGCGTCAGGGGCTGCGGGTGATCTCCACGCTGGCGGCCTCCACGTGCGCGTGGGGGATGGGTGGGTGGTCCTTCCGAGCCCGCACCGTGACCTCCGAGACATCCGCCGCGCGTCCGGTCTCCCGAAGCGCCTCCAGGACGGCCTCGGCGGCGGTCTCGGCGGCGGCCTCCAGGAGGTGGAAGCGTTGGTCCTCCAGGGCATCCTGGAGGGCGTCGTGGAGGAGCACGTAGTCGACGGCGTCCTCCATGTCGTCGCTTCGACCGGGCCCGCGTAGGTCCATGGCGAGGGTGAGGTCCACGCGGAGGTGGTGCCCGGTGTCGCGTTCGGCCTGCGTGTGCCCCACGCGGGTGAAGATGCGGATGCCGTGGAGGCGGAGGCGGTCCACGTCAGGTGCCTCCCCGGATGAGGGCGTCGGCCACGTCCACCGCTTGCCGGTTCTCCGCCACGTCGTGGACCCGGAGGATGTCGGCGCCGCCGGCAACGCCGAGGGTGCTCACGGCGAGGGTCCCCGGGACGCGATCGTCCACGGGGGCTCCGGTGATGTCGCCGATGAAGCTCTTGCGGCTGTGCCCCACGAGGATGGGGTGGCCGAGGGCCCGGAGCGCCGGGAGGTTCCTGAGGAGCGCGAGGTTGTGCTGGAGCGTCTTCCCGAAGCCGATGCCGGGGTCCACCACGATGCGGTCCCGTGGGATGCCGGCATCCTGGGCCTGTTGGGCGCGCTCGGAGAGGAAGGTGCGGACCTCCCGCACGACGTCGTCGTAGGTGGGGTCCGCTTGCATGGTGCGGGGTGTGCCCTGCATGTGCATGAGGACGAGGCCGGCGTCGTGCTCGGCGGCGAGCTTGGCGATGCCGGGGCTTGCGGTGAGGGCGGTGACGTCGTTCACCATGGTGGCGCCGGCGTCCAGAGCGGCTTCGGCCACCTGGGCCTTGCTCGTGTCCACGCTCACGGGCACGTCCACCCGGGAGGTGAGGGCTTCCACCACGGGCACCACGCGGTCGGTTTCCACGTCGGCCGGGACCTCGGGGGCGCCGGGGCGGGTGGATTCGCCGCCGACGTCGAGGATGTCGGCGCCCTCCGCCACGAGGTGCTCCCCGTGGGCTACGGCGGCGTCGGCGTCGAGGTGCTCGCCGCCGTCGCTGAAGCTGTCGGGGGTGACGTTGACGATGCCCATGAGGAGGGTGCGCTCGCCCAGGGGGATGCGGTGGGAGCCCGCCTTGAGCACCGTGGGAGCGGAGGGGGTGTCGGTCACGGGGGTGGGAGGTCGGGGTGGGGTCTTCTATCTTACGGAGGTCGGGTCAGCGCTCCCAGAACTTCCACCATGGTTTCGCGTCGGCCCGCTGGTCCTCCAGGTGCTTGAGGACGTCGCCGACGAGCTTGTGACTGCCGGTGACGAGGATGAGGCCGGGCGGTTCCTTCTCCCCCTGCTCCACCTCCTTCAGCTCCTGGGCGCGGGCGGTTTCGAGGGCGTGAGCGAGGTCCTCCACCACGAGGCCGTAGCTTCCGGATTGGGCGAACTCGCGGGCTCCCTCGCGGGGGTGGAGGCCCCGGGGGCCGCTGGGGCGGGTGACCACGGCCTCGTCCGTGTGGGGGGCGAGTTGCTCCACCATGCCCTGGACGTCCTTCCCCTCCAGGGCGCCGAAGAGGACGGTGGGGCGGAGGCCCTGGTCCTCCAGGTACCGGGCGAGCTCCCGGGCGGCGGCGGGGTTGTGGGCTGCGTCCAGCAGGAGGGGTGGGTCGCCGTCCACGCGTTGGAGGCGCCCCGGCCAGAGGGTGGCCTCCACGCCGGCGGGTACGGCCTCCGGAGGCACCTCGAGCACGCCCTCGTGCTCCAGCACCTCCGCGGCCACGATGGCGAGGGTGGCGTTGCGGGCCTGGTGGGCGCCGGCGAGGCGCGTGCGGAGGATCCCGTGGTCGTGGGCGGTGCCGTCCAGGTGGAAGCGGGTGACGTTGGCGTCGCTGGCGGTGACGTGCACCTTGACGTCCCGGTCCAGGACCCAGGCGGGAGCGCCCTTGCCCTCGGCGTCCTCCAGGAGGACGGCCAGGCCGTCGCCGGTGGCGCCGGTGACGAGGGCGTGGCCGGGTTTCACGAGGTGCGCCTTCTCCCGGGCGATCTCCTCCACGGTGTCGCCCAGGTGCTCGGTGTGGTCGAGGCTCACGTTCGTGATGACGGTGCATGCGGGGGCGTCCACGACGTTCGTGGCGTCCAGGCGCCCGCCGAGGCCGGCCTCGAGGATGGCGATGTCCACGTCGGCCTCGCGGAAGCGGTGGAGCGCCAGGAGGGTGGCGGCCTCGAAGTGCGTGGCCCCGTGCTCCCGGAAGGTGGGGGCGAGGTCGGTGACGTCCTGGGCGAGGACCTCGGGGCTGATGGGGTCGCCGTCGAGGCGGATGCGCTCCTCGAAGCGCAGGAGGTGGGGGCTGGTGTACGTGCCCACGTGGTAGCCGGCGTTCAGGAGGATGCTCTCGAGGAAGGCGGCGGTGCTTCCCTTCCCGTTGGTGCCGCCCACCAGCACCACGGTGAGGTCCTTCTGGGGTTCACCGATCTCCTCCAGCATGGCGTGCATGGCGGTGAGGCGCAGCTCCAACCGGTGCGGGTCGAGGTCGTCCAGGAGCTGGAGGGCTTCGGCGTGGTCCATGGTGGGTCCTCACGTGGGGGGCCACACGAAGCTCGGGTCCTTCCCGGCCCCGTGATCGTCGAGGTCCTCGATGCGGACGGTGCCCCCGTCCACGTGGACGCGGTCCCGGGCGAAGAGCTCCACGGTGGCGGGGTAGATCTCGTGCTCCTTCTGGAGGATGCGGGCGGCGAGGGTGTCGGCGTCGTCCCCAGGGTGGACGGGGACGGCGGCCTGGAGGAGGATGGGTCCGTGGTCCACCTCCTCGTCCACGATGTGGGTGGTGCACCCGGTGATGCGGACGCCGTGGTCCAGGGCCTGCTCCTGTGCGTGGAGGCCCTTGAACGCGGGGAGGAGGCTCGGGTGGATGTTCACGACGCGCTGGGGGAACCGCTGGAGGAACTGGGATGTGAGGATGCGGAGGTACCCGGCGAGGCACACGAGCTCCACGTCGTGCTCCTCCAGGAAGATGGCCAAGCGGGTCTCGTGCTCCTCCCGCGTGAGGCCCTCGGGGTCCACGTGGGTGTGGGGGACGTCGTGGGCGGCGGCCCGGTCGAGGGCCTGGGCGTCCTCCCTGTCGCTCACCACAGCCGCGACGGTGGCGTGGATCTCCCCGGCCTCGCTGGCGTCGAGGATGGACTGGAGGTTGGATCCCCGGCCCGAGGCGAGGACCCCCACGCGGAGCCTGCTCATGGGGGCGGGATGCAGAGGGGGTGGGATAAGCCTTCGGTTGCCCGGGGGGGCGTCAGCGGCCCTCGCCGCCCACGTTCTCGCCGCTCTCCCACGTGGGGGGTTCGGGTTCGATGCGGGCGTATTGGACGGCGCGTTCGCCCAGGGTCCGGACGCGCTCCCGCAGGGTCTCGTCCACCAGCTCCCCGTCCTGGAAGCTCTCGTAGCTTCGGGGGACGGCGGCCTCGTGGGGGAGGACCCAGGCGTTGAGGGCGCGGCATACGCTGCGGAGGTGGTCCAGGGCGGTGACGGGGAAGCGGCCGCCGGCCACGGCCAGGAGGCCCACGGTCTTGTCGCTGAACTCGTCGAAGCCGCAGTAGTCCATGGCGGTCTTGAGGACGCTGCTGTAGGACCCGTGGTACATGGGGGTGCCGAGGATGATGGCGTCGGCGGCGTCCATGCGGTCCCGGAGCTCCACGGCGCCGGGGTGGTCGTCGTGGTCGGGGCTGAAGACGGGGAGGTCGAGGTCGTGGAGGTCCACGAAATCGGTGGTGGCGCCGGCGGCCTCCGCACCCTCCAGGGCGATGCGGGTGGCTTGGACGGTGGTGGAGCCCTCCCGGAGGCTCCCGGCGAGGGCGACGACGTGGACGGAGGGGTTCGGTGGCATGTGGTTGGCCCCTAGTGCCGGAAGGCGCGCTGCCCCGTGAACACCATGGCGATGCCGTGTTCATTTGCAGCTTCGATGACCTCCTCATCGCGGATGCTGCCGCCGGGTTGGACGATGGCGGTGACGCCGGCGTCGGCGGCGACGTCCACGGCGTCGCGGAAGGGGAAGAAGGCGTCGCTGGCGAGGACGCTTCCGTCGATGTCCTCGCCGCCCTTGTGGGTGGCGATCCAGCTGGCGTCCACGCGGCTCGTTTGGCCGCCGCCGATGCCTACTGTGCGGGTGCCCTTGGCGAAGACGACGCTGTTGCTCTTCACGTGGCGGACGGCGCGGAAGGCGAAGGCGAGGCTCTCCTTCTGCTCGGCGGTGGGTTCGGTGTCGGTGACGACCTCCCACGCGTCGACGTCGGGTTCCTGGATGTCGCGGTCCTGCACCACGAGGCCGCCGACGACGCTCTTGTACTCGAGGCCGCCCCAGCGGCCCCGGTGCTCGAGGCCGGGGACCTTGAGGATGCGGAGGTTCTCCTTCTCCTGGAGGACCTCCAGCGCGTCGTCGGTGAAGTCGGGGGCGACGATGACCTCGAGGAAGATCTCCACCATCTCCTCGGCGGCCTCCCGGGTCACGGTGCGGTTGAGGCCGATGATGCCGCCGAAGGGGCTGTAGGTGTCGCAGGCGAAGGCCTGGCGGTAGGCTTCGGCGATGGTGTCGGCGCTGGCGAGGCCGCTGGGGGTGGCGTGCTTGATGATGACGCACGTGGGCGGTTCGAAGTCCTTGGCGGCCTCGATGGCGGTGTCGACGTCGACGATGTTGTTGTAGCTCAGCTCCTTGCCGTGGAGCTGCTCGGCGTTCACCACGGCGGGTTCGCTCGTGGGTTTGCCGTGGTAGAAGGCGGCGCGTTGGTGGCTGTTCTCGCCGTAGCGGAGGTCCTGGGTCTTCTCCCACGTGAGGTTGAGGAGGTCGGGGAAGTCCTCGTCCAGGAGCTGGTGGCGGAAGTACTGGTCGATGATGGTGTCGTAGCGGGCGGTGTGGGAGAAGGCTTTCGCGGCGAGCTCGCGGCGGGTGCGTCGCGTGAGGTGGCCCTCCTCCTCCCGGAGCTCCCTGAGGACGCGGTCGTACTGGTCGGGGTCGGTGACGACGCCGACGCTGGGGAAGTTCTTGGCGGCGGCGCGGAGGAGCGTGGGGCCGCCGATGTCGATCTCCTCCAGCACGTCCTCGAGGGGGAGGCCCTCGGCCACGGCTTCGTCGAAGGGGTAGAGGTTCACGCAGACGAGGTCGATGGGTTCGATGCCCTGTTCCTCAAGCTCCTCTAAGTCGCTCTGGCGGTTCCTGCGCGCGAGGATGCCGGCTTGCACGTTGGGGTGGAGGCTCTTCACGCGACCCTCCAGGAGCTCCGGGTACCCTGTGACCTCCTCGATGGGGGTCACGGGTACGTCGTGCTCCTCCAGGAGCGCGGCGGTCCCGCCGGTGCTGAGGATCCTTCCCTTGAGGTCCACGAGGGTCCTGCAGAACTCGACGACCCCTCGCTTGTCGGAGACGCTGACGATGGCGTTGAACTGGGCCACCTTATTACCCGTTGGCAATCCACCTCCTCGTCATAAACTTACCGCCCGCAGGGTGCGTGTTGGGCCCACGTGGGGGTCCAGGTGGCGCCGTGCTCCCTGGTGCCGTCCCCGCCACGACGTAGATGGGGAGGGGGTGCCGGGGCGGTCGGGGCGGGGTGAACGGCTCCGGAGCGGAGCGACGGAGCCGGGGGTGGGGGGCGGGGATGTACCCTATGGTGGCAGAGGAGGGAAGGTGATGACAGGAGGGGGCACGTGGGACCCTTACTTCATGGCTTCCACGCAGTGGAGGAACTCGAAGACGTCGTGGTTGCGGAGCCGCTCGAAGCCCGCCTCGCGGAGGACCTTGAGGAGCGTGGTGAGGGGGGCGCGGTTCCGGAGGGGGGGTCCGCTGGGGGTGTCCATGGCCTTCCAGTCGATGAGGAAGAAGCTCCCGTCGGGCTTGAGCATGCGTTGCACGTCCCGGAGGACGCCGTCGGGGGCGTCGAAGGTGTGGAAGGCGCCGGCGGTCCAGGCGACGTCGATGCTTCCGTCGGGGACGGGGATGCCGCGGTCGCCGGTGCGCATGGGCATGATGTTGGTGAGGCCGTCGGTGTTGGCGGCGTCCTCGACGGTGTCGAGGCGGTCGGATTGGATGTCCACGGCGTAGAGGCGGCCGGGTTGGAGGGTGTCGGCGGCCTTCACGGTGTAGTAGGGGATGCCGCAGCCGATGTCCGCCCCGGTGAGACCGCTCTCGAGCTCTAGGGTTTCGAGGAAGGTGTCAACGTCGAGCCATTCCTCGTTGAGGTCCTCGGTCTGGATCGATCCGTTGGGGTCCGACTTCGTGGCCATGGCTGCGTCTCCGGGGGCCCGGGCGTTCCGGGTTGCCCGCTCCGGAGCAACGGATTCCTGTTATATAAGAGGTGGGTCCCCCTGGACCTGTGGGGGGTGGTTCAACCGGTGAGGCGCTGTGTGGTGCGGAAGTGGACCTTGGCCACCTGCCGCAGGTCCTGGGCATCGTGCTGGGTGAGGAACCGGCGCCCGGCCTCCAGCACGGGGTCGCCGGCGCCCTTGGGCAGGGTGATGTCCCAGGTGCGGGAGAGCTCGTTGAGGCCGCGGAGGAAGCGGCTGCGGGCGATGATGCTGGCGGCGGCCACGGCCACGTCGCGTTCGCCCCGGGGTTCCTCCACGAGGTCCACGGTGCGGCCGCGGTCCATGAGGGCGCGTTGGAGGATGTCGCCGCGGGCGAAGCGGTCGACGACGAGGAGGGTGGCGGGGTGGTCCTCGAGGAGGTCCTCGATGCAGCGGGCGTGGGCCCAGGCGAGGATGCGGTTGAGGTTCCCGGTGTCGTCGTGGATGTCGTTGTAACGGGGGGGGTCGAGGCGCACGGTGGTGGCGGGGACCTCGTTGAGGATGGCGCGGGCGAGGGCGTGGACGCGGGTGTCCTCGACCCGCTTGGACTCCCGGACGCCGAGGTCGAGGAGCGCGGTCTCGCGGTCCTCGGTGGCCACGTGGACGCCGGCGACGACGAGGGGTCCGAAGTAGTCGCCCTTCCCGGCCTCGTCGGTGCCCACGCGGGTGCGGAAGGTGGAGGTGCCGAGCCTGTGTGGGGCGGTGTCGGTGGACGCGCCGGAGGCGTCGGAGGCGTCGTCGTCCCGGTGCACGGGGAGGTCGCTGCGTTCGGTAAGGTTGCGGGCGACGCGTTCGGCGGCGCGGCCGGTGACGAGGAGCTTCCCGGACGCGTAGGCGGTGAGGGTGGTCTCGGGGTCCCGGGCGAGGAAGTGGGCGTGGGGGCGGTCCTCGAGGGTGTAGCCCCAGTCCTCCAGGACCTCCCGGAGCCGGGGTACGCCCCCCTCCTCGATCTGGAGGACGATGGTGGTCACGAGGTGGGCATGGGCTGGAGCGGGCTTAACTCCTGAGGGCCACCACACGACCTATAGGCACCTATAGG
>CAZDGP010000019.1:0-12275 GCA_964505085.1 uncultured Thermoplasmatales archaeon | reverse complement strand
GCTGGAGCGGGCTTAACTCCTGAGGGCCACCACACGACCTATAGGCACCTATAGGTCCCTCTTCGTTGGCCTTGCGGGGAAGCGAGGAGAGGAGCCAGCGGGTCAACTGTCCATGAGGTTGGGTGGGGCCTTCCGGGGTCGGCGCTGGAGGGAACCGTAGAGGCCGTCGAGGATGGCCTCGCGGGCGGGGTCGATCTCCCGGAGCTCGGCACGGTGGTCCTCGAAGACCTCCTGGAGCTCCTGGGGAGTGAGGGCGTGGACGCGGCTGATGGTCTCGTTCACCTCGGTCTCGCCCTCGACGTAGGCGATGAAGCTCGCGAGGGGCTCGCCGCGGGAGGTCTCGGTCATGGGAGAGGTGTAGTGGACCTACCACCCTAAGAACCTTGCGACCGATTAACACGGTTGTTCCCGGGGCAAGCCCGCCCGCGGACCACGTGGAGTGGTCCCGAAGCGACCTCACCCCATCTCGCCGAGGCCCATGAGGAGGATGACGAGGAGGAACACCGGCACCACGTACCGGATGATGGGCATGGCCCAGCGGCTCACCGGGAGGCTGCTGCCCCGGTCCATCTCCCGGGCGGCATCCGGCAGGCGGTACCCCACGAAGACCACGACGCCCAGGGCTCCCAGGACCAGAAGCACCGTGCCGAGGATCGTGTCCGCCAGGCCCAGGAACTCCGTGCTGAGGGCGCTG
This sequence comes from uncultured Thermoplasmatales archaeon, assembly GCA_964505085.1. GTDB lineage: Archaea > Thermoplasmatota > SW-10-69-26 > JACQPN01 > CAZDGP01 > CAZDGP01. Next base: position 11,581 of record CAZDGP010000019.1, on the reverse strand, counting down.
GCGATGCCGAGGCCGAAGACGACCTCCCCCAGGAGGATGGCGGCCTTGCGCCGGGGCACCTCGAAGCGGTCCACGAGGAAGCTCACGCTCACCTCCAGGATGCTGATGCCGCTCGTGAGGGCGGCGAAGAGCAGCACGAGGAAGAAGACGAGGGCGAGACCCGTGCCCAGGACCCCTCCGAGGTTCGCGAAGGCGGCGGGCACCGCGATGAAGAGCGTGCCCACGCTGGACCCGCTCACGGCGCTCTGGAGGCCGAAGGCGAAGATGATGGGGAAGACCATGAACCCCGAGATGAAGGCCACGCCGAAGTCGCTGAAGCCGATGGTCATGCCATCGCCCGCGAGGTCGCTGTCGCGGTCCAGGTAGCTGGCGTACGTGAGCATGGTGCCCAGGCCCAGGCCGATGCTGAAGAGCACCTGCCCCACGGCCGCCACCACGGTCTGCCACGTGATGATGCTGAAGTCGGGGTTGAGGTAGAAGGCGAGGCCTGCGGTGGCGCCGTCCAGGGTGAGACCCCAGATGCTGAGGCCGACGATGAAGGCGAGGAGCGTGGGCATGAGGATGAGGCTCGCCCGCTCGATCCCCTTGCTTACGCCGCCGGCGACGATGGCCACCACCGCCACCATGAAGATGGCGTGGAGGACGAGGGCGCGGGGGCCCTCGGCGATGCGGGTGAAGTACGCGCCGGGGTCGGCGAAGAAGGTTCCCTGGAAGGCGTCGATGATGTAGCTGATGGTCCAGCCGGCGATGACGCTATAGTAGGAGAGGAGCAGGATGCTGCTGAAGATGGCGAGAGCTCCGAAGATGCGCCACCACCCACCTCCGAGGGTGTCGAAGGTGTCGTAGGCGTTGAGCTTGCTCCGGCGACCGAGCGCCAGCTCCGCCAGGAGGGCGGGGATGCCCAAGACCACGAGGAGCACCGCGTAGATGAGGAGGAAGGCGGCGCCGCCGTTCTCGCTCGTGAGGTAGCTGAAGCGCCACAGGTTCCCGAGGCCCACGGCGGAGCCCACGGCGGCCATGATGAACCCGATGCGCGTGGCCCAGGCGCCACGGTCCGCCACGTCGTCGATGTCCACGTCCAAGCCCGGGGCCTCCGCACCGGGCAAGGAGGGGGGAGGGGAAAAAGGTTCCGCGCTGCGGTCCCGGGACCCCACCTTTTTCGGGTCGAGTGCCCATACGGGTTAGCGGTGGGGTCCCGCATGGCACGAAGCAAGGACGGGGGCTGGCGGGAGGCGGCAGCTGCCATGGTGGAGGGGTTGCTCACCAGCGGCCAGCTCACGGAGGGTCCCGTGGCCGAGGCGCTGCGGTCCGTCCCCCGGCACGTCTTCGTCCCGGCGGCCCGCACGGGCAAGGCGTACGAGGACACGCCCCTGGACATCGGGTCGGGGCAGACCATCAGCGCCCCCCACATGGTGGCGCTCATGCTGGAGGTGCTCGAGCTGCAGCCGGGCCACCACGTGCTGGAGGTGGGCGGCGGCAGCGGGTACCACGCGGCCGTCGCCGCCGAGATCGTTGGGGAGGAGGGGCACGTGTGGACGGTGGAGCGGGTGCCGGAGCTGGCTGGGAGCGCGAGGGAGCACCTGGAGGCGGCGGGCGTGGGGGACCGCGTGACGGTGGTGCTGGGGGATGGGTCCGAGGGGCTGCCGGACCACGCACCCTACGATCGCATCTGGGTGGCTGCGGCGGCGCCGGACCTGCCGCCGCCGCTCCTGGACCAGATGGCCGCGCCGGGTCGTCTCCTGGTGCCGGTGGGGGACCGCCGGGGGCAGGAGCTCCTCCTGGTGGCGCGGGACGGGAAGGGGCAGGAGACCCGCCAACGGTTCACGAGGGTGCGTTTCGTGCCGCTCCTGGGCCGTTTCGGGTTCTGACCGGGTGGAACCTGGACCGGGGACCCCCTTTCGACAGCGGTACTTCGGCAAAACTCATTTAGGGTACCTATGCTAACTTCATGTTAGGTACCATGACGTCCGCGGAGAACGAGAAGAACTTGCAGAAGGTGAAGGGTGTCGGAGCCTCCGCGGAACGGAAGCTGAAGGCCGCCGGGGTCGCCACCGTCGGGGAGCTCTCCACGGTGGACCTCCGCTCCCTGGACGTCGAGGGGCTCTCCAGCGACCACGTGGCGAAGCTCCGGGGGAACGCCGAGCGGTACATCCAGGCCCAAGAGGTGGACGACCTCACGCTGGTGGATGGTCTGGGGCCCAGCGCCCGGGACAAGCTCCATGCGGCCGGCATCGAGACCCTCGAGGACCTCGCGTACGTCGACCTGCGGTCCAAGGACGTGGAGGGGTTGTCCACGGAGAACCTCCAGAAGCTCAAGCGCAACGCCCGGTACCTCCTCCCCTGAGCGCGTTCCCTCTACGTGCCTGACGTTCCGCACCATGATCCCCCGTTCTTCTAGGGTTCTCTACCGGGTTCCTCGACAGGTTCCCTACCCATCTTACCGTGGACGATCCCACCCGGGTTCCGGAACGGTAGATCGAGGGGTGGGATCCTTCAACGACCTGCCGAACATCAAACGCCCTATCCAATCTCCTTAAGGGGGCCCCGTTCGTCGTTCGTTCCGAGGCTGAACCCATGGAACGGTCCGCGACGACGATGCTCCTCTGTGGCTTGCTCATCACCGCCCTCGTCCCCGCCAGCGTGCTCCTCGTGGGACCCGCGGTGGCGGACCACGTGGACGTGCTCCCGGCCTCGAGCTCCGAGGAAACAGGCACGACGGCATCCTCGACATCCGACTCGCCCTCCCATCCTGCCCAGGGGTCGGACGCGACGTCGGGGTTCCGGGACCACCGGCATGCCACGGACCGTCCACGCTTCGACTGGACCCTGGAGGAGGGCTCGGTGCCCACCCGCCAGGAGGCTGAGAGCAGCTTCGACGTGTTCCACGACCTCGTTATCGAGTCCAACAGCGGGTTCGCGCCGAGCAACGGTGTCGCGAGCGGGTCCGGCACCGCCGACGACCCCTTCGTCATCGAGCACGTGCTCGTGCGGGACGACCTCTACATCGCGGACACCGACGCGTACGTGGTGATCCGGGAGTCCTGGATCGACGGGCAGCTCACCCTGAACTGGGTGGGTGACAAGGTGTACGTGCATCACAACCACATCGCGGACCTGCGCGTGAACGAGAACGTGCCCCGCACGGGCTACGACACCGTGGGCCTCTTCGAGCACAACGAGATCGAGTACGTGGGCCAGATCCGCCACGCCGACGGCGTCTTCCGCTTCAACACCGTGGGGCCACGCCAGGGCTTCTACGAGGAGGTCTTGGACCAGGAACCGCCGGTGGAGCTCCCCTGGAGCGACGAGAAGGTGATGCAGCTCGACGGCATGAACGGCGGGGACTTCTACGGGAACGCGTTCTTCGGCCTTGTGGAGATCAAGCTCCACGGGCACCACCACAGCTCCTGCTACGGGTGCCCCAGCCACGACCACGCCAACGAGTCCGCCGCCGCGGGGCCCGACCACACCGTGCGCTACCACGGGATGCAGTTCCACGACAACACCCTCCACGTGGACGCCGGGCCCGCCCTCCGGTACACGGACACGAACCACGACGGCGACGACACGCAGGCGGCAAGCGAGGACGTGGAGGCGCTGAACCTCCCCCACGTGCACCACACGAAGGTGTTCCTCCGGGACAACGTCCTGGACGGCGGCGGCCTCTACGTGGACGTCTTCAACGCCGAGGACGAGGACCACGAGCAACCTAACCCCGGCACCCTCGTCATCGAGGGGAACGAGATCACGCTGCGGGAACCCGACGAGGAGGACGTGCTCCAGCGCCTCTTCCAGCACCGCCTCCTGGACGGCATCCAGGTGGACCGCGTGAAGACCCTGGACCTCGAGGTTCGGGGGAACACCGTGACCTTCGAGGGTGAGTACACGGAGCCCGACGACGGGTTCCCCACGGGGTGGCTCACGAGCTGGATCGAGGACGGCGTCCCCGTGGGCATCCGCCTCGTGGATGGCCGGACCACGAACGCCACCATCGAGGGCAACACCATCGAGGGCACCCACTACGGCGTGAAGGCGTCGGACCTGGACGCCTCGGTGTCCTGGGTCCTGGAGGGGAACACGTTCCAGGGCGTGGCCGAGGAGGTGTACTGGGACGAGTCCGTGGAGCGCCAGCCCCGGCGCGGGTGACGGGGGTACCGTCCCAACCCGAACCCGCCCCTTCCCCCCTGCATCCGCCCCCTCACGCTAACCCCGGGCGCCATCGAGCCGGCAACACAACCCCTGCGGCAACGTTCGCCTCCAGAGCCACCAACTCCAGGCTCGGTGCCCCGGGTCCCTTCTCTTCATCATGTCCCCCCGGGACCGCGTCCAGCCTCGACCGCCACAGCCTCCGCTGGGGTTGGGCTCGCCGTACGTGATAAGGAGAAAGCAGGGGGAAGGGGGGTCGAGCTCGAGGGAGCTCTCAGGCACCGGCGGCGGAGCTACCCTGCCATGGCTTGAGCTCCCAGGTCTCGCTGGCGCCCATGATGGCGACGTAGGCGGCGCTCACGACCTGCAGCACCACGACGCCCCAGCGGAACCCGGTCATCTCCGCGGTGTTCACGAAGTGCGTGGCGCCGGCGTAGAGGTAGAACAGGCCGAAGACGGCCGCCAGCGTGTATCCCCAGGCTTGGTCCGTGAGGATCCACCACAGGGCCCACATGGCCACGAGGGTGAAGATCCCTGCCATGACCGCCGCCATGGTGGCGCTCGTGATCGAGCCGGTGGCCGCGGCGGCCGCGTCCCAGTTCCCGTACATCTCGTCGGCCACGTGCATCATGCCGAAGACCGCCGTCGCCACGAGGGCGTGGGGGGTCCATCGTGTCCATCCCGTATCTTCCATATCATGCCACTCCTTCCCACGTTGGGTGGGTGATGGAGGTTCGCAACGAACCCGTTGATAAGGTTGTTGGAATCAAGTTCGACGAACGACGATAAGATGTACCTTTCTGTGGAACATGCGACGAAGTAGCAAGGGTGCGGGCGTACCCGGGGAACCGCACCTCTCAGAAGAACTGATCCAAGCTACGTTGCTTCATGTGGTCCTGGAGCTTCCGGAAGCGGTCCACGGTGGAGCGCACACGGTCCTCGCTGAAGTCGTGCTCGCCGTGGAGGAGCGCCACCACGGCCTCCTCGTCAGGGGGGTCCCACGCGAGGTCCACGTCGTCCGTGACCTCCGGCTCCAGGAAGAGACGCCGGATGGCCTCCGCGTGCTCCACGGTCTCGTCGAGCTCCGTGAGCGCGGCCTCGAGGCTCCCGTGCTCCCGCAGGAGATCGAGCCCCGTCTTGGGTCCGACGCCGTGGACGCCGTCGTTGAAGTCGGTGCCCACGAGGATGCCCACGTCCACGAGCTGCTCCCGGGTGAGCTCCAGCGCCTCCAGCACGTCCTCGAGCGTGATGACCTCGGGCTCCACCGTGACGTACCGGTCCTTCCCCGGGAGCTTCCGCCGCCCCGTCACCGTGATGTTCCGCAGGAGGCGCGGGGCGCCCAGGAGGAGGCTGTCGAGGTCCTGGCTCGCGGCAGCCCACACGTCCCCCCGCTCGGCCATGTGGGCGGCTTGCGCCTCGCCCTCCTGCGGCGCCTGCACCCAGGGGATGCCCAGGGCCTCCAGGAGGCGCTGGCTCTGCCCCACCATCTCCCCCGTGAGGCTGCTCGTCTGCGTCGCCTTCGTGTACGCGGTCTCCGTGTCGCCGCGCTCGAGAGCCGCCTGGCGCGCCTCCTCCGCCTGCTCCTTCCGCTCGCGGCGACGCTGGATCTCCTCCGCCTTCAGGTCCGGCGGCTCCCCGTCGAAGACGAAGACCGGTTGGATCCCGGCCTCCGCCAGGTTCGCGGTGCGGTAGAGGAGCCCCGAGAGGTGGCTCGTCACCCGGCCCTGCCGGTCCTTCAGGGGGGTGCCGTCGGGTTGCCGGATGATGCTCAGGAACTGGTAGATGGTGTTGTGGGCGTCCACCGCCACCGTGCGACCCCGCAGGTCCTCCAGGCTCACGGTGCGCTTCGGCACGAGGTCGCCCAGGTCCACGCCCATGGTGCTCAGCGTGGGCCACGGCATGACGGGGGAAAAGGGTTGCGACGCAGGGGGAAGCTCCTGGCCTTCCCAGGAACGAAGAGAGACGCCCCACCTTCGCTCGGTGCCGCTTCGCGACACCACCGCCGGCCGGCATCCACCTAATCCTCGTACGCGGGATGCCCCTCAGGGTAGGGTGGGCGCTTCCCCCGGAGGCGGTACCACGCGAGGTGCCAGAGGTTTGGGATGTGGCGCCGGTTCATCACGAGGAGCACCGTGCCCAGGAGGAGGTAGAGGCCGCTGTACCAAAGGAGCGCCTCGTACGTGTGGAAGCGGGGCAGGAGCTGGACGACGAAGAGCACGAGGAGCACCAGGGCCTCGCGGATGCTGATGCGGAGGTTCGTGAGGATGGCGATGGCGAAGTAGGACTGGGCCGCCGTGAGCCAGATCTCCCCCGCCTGCTTCTGGTCCAGGGGGAGCGCGGGGCCCACGGGGTGACCGTGGACGAACCGCGCGATGGTGTAGACCACCACGAGGGTGCCGATGAGGAGGGTCCACTGGTTGAGCTTCGAGCTGATGAGGGTGTTGAAGGCGGGGGTGGTGCGGGCCTTGTTCACGAGGTACGCCACCACGATGAGCTCGGGGGTCTCGCTGGCGAGGGGCGCCACCCACTGGATCATGAGGAACTCGGAGACCCCGATGCTGGTGCCGATGTCGATGAGGCCGTGGGCGAAGGGCTCCACGCTGCTCACGAGGAAGAACCCGCTCACGGCGAAGAGGCCGAGGACCACGGGGATGCGGACGGCTTTGCGCAGGTCCTGGAGGTAGAGGGGGACCCCGAGCTTCTCCTCCTCCACGCGGGGTCCGCGGAGGGTCATCAGGATGTAGGCCACGTAGAGCCCCACGAGGACCAGGGTGTCGAACCACCCGATGCCGCCGTAGGGCACCACGAAGGCCCACGCGGTGGCGGCCAGGAGGAAGACGATCTCCGTGCTGATGTAGGGGTCGAGGTGGATGCGGTCGTTGAGGAACCCGGGGCGGGTCTCGATGGCCACGTCGCCGCGTTGACGGGCGCGGTAGAACCCGAAGAGGGCGATGCCCGACCACCCGAGACCGATGAGGATGCGGTTCGCCCCCGTCATGTTCGCCACGGCGAGGTTCGCGGACTTGAGCCCCGCGGGGGTGCCCGCCGCTGCGCCGGCCTGCCACGCGAAGAGGGCGTCCACCGCGTACTCGGGAGCCACCGCGAGGATGGCGAGGACGGCGATGGCGAAGGCCGGGGGCACGTCCTTCTCCGCGGTCTCGGCAGCCCACGCCAGGAGGAAGCTCGCGCCCAGGATGGCGAGGCCCGTGATGGCCACGGTGCCGATGGTGCCCACCGGGATGCCCAGCAGGTAGACCGCCGTCCAGGGGGCGGCAAGCAGGAAGGCCAGGGTGAGGATGGCGACGGGATGAAGCGGTAGGTCCCGCATCGCCGGGGGAAGGGAACGGGGGTACGTATGTGTTGTGCCTGGGGGGATCCAGCATACCCAGATGCACAACCTTCCCGAGTCACCAAGAGAAAGAACTAAGCCCTACCAAGGGTAAGGCCAGACGAAGGGGTGCACCCTCTGCACGAGAGGGTCCGCTCAGTCCGGTGAACCCGATGTCGCCCAGCAAAGACAGCGATGCGGACGTGGAGCGGCTTCGCCAGCGCGTCTCCGAGCAGAACCAGGAGATCGCCGAGCTCCAGACAGAGGTCAAGGCTTACGAGGAGAAGTTCAACCAGATCAAGGAGCCTCCCTTGCTCAGCGCGTACGTGCTGCGCCTGGAGGGTGATGACCTGGGGGACCGTGAGGTGTCGGTGAGCCACGGGAACCAGGTCATGAAGGTGAACACGGGGAACCTCGAGAAGCACGACCTGAGCCTGGGGCAGTACGTGTGGTTGCATCCCAAGACCTACGCCATCATGGATTCGAGCCTCGTCTTCGAGGAGGGCGTGGTGGGGAAGGTCGCTGACATCCTCGGGGACAAGCTCGTCATCAGCATGGGCCAGGGGTACGAGCGGAAGATCGTGGACGTGGACCCCGCCATGGCGGAGGACATCAAGATCGGGTACGAGGTGAGCGTGCTGCCGCCGAGCCTCGAGATCCTGGAGGTGCGGCCCAGCAGCGAGATCCGGGACCTCTTCCTCGGTGAGACCCCTGACGTGGGGTACGACGACGTGGGGGGTTTGGACGAGATCCTGGAGCGCATCCGGGACGTCGTGGAGCTCCCGTACCTCGAGCCGGAGCTCTTCGAGAGCGTGCAGCTGCAGGCGCCCAAGGGCGTGCTCATGTACGGTCCGCCGGGGTGCGGCAAGACCCTCATCGGGAAGGCCGTGGCCACGGAGAACGACATGACGTTCTTCAACATCCGCGTGGCCGACATCCTGAGCAAGTGGGTGGGTGAGTCGGAGAACATGATCAAGGCCATCTTCCGGAAGGCCCGGGAGAACGCCCCCAGCGTCATCTTCTTCGACGAGTTCGACGCCCTCGCCACCACGCGGGGTCAGCAGGACACCGCCGGCGTCCACAAGAACATCATCGCGCAGATCCTCGCCGAGATGGACGGTATCGAGGAGCTTCGGGACGTGTACATCATGGGTGCCACGAACCGCCCGGACATGATCGATCCTGCGCTGCTGCGCCCCGGGCGCTTCGACGAGGTCATCGAGATCCCCCGCCCGGAGGAGGAGGGCGCCCGGAAGATCCTGGAGATCTACCTCACGGCCGACCTTCCCATCGACGACGCGTACATCAAGGAGATCGGGAGCCACGAGAAGGCGCACAAGGCGCTGCAGGATGTGGTGGTGGAGGAGATGTACGGTGACGAGAAGTGGGTGGAGTTCAAGCTCGACCAGGAAGCCCAGGAGAGCGTGAAGACCATCAAGCGGAAGGACGTCGTGAGCGGTGCCCTCATCGAGTCCATCGTGCGCACCGCGAAGAAGAACTACGTGAAGCGCGCCATGAAGCACGCCGCCGGGAGCCCCGAGCGGGAGGAGGATGGTCTCCGACCTGAGGACCTGCGTCAGGCGGTGGAGGAGGAGTCCAAGGAGCACGCGCTCGTGGAATCCAGCGTCTACCAGCGCCGCCAGCGCGAGCGCAGGCAGTTCCGCGATGAAGGCGTGGAGGTCATGTAAGCGGCGCAGGGCGCAGCCCAAGACGCTTACATGATGCCGACCGAACCGGAGGCTCAGCCCTTCTCTCCCGGTTCGGTCGCATCGCGGGATTGCAGCGCAATCCCGCGGCAAAGTGTCCAAGACATGTGGGCTCCGGCGACACCGTCGCCCGCCCCCTCTCCCCCCCACCCACCTACAGCGACCTATAGCCACCTATAGGCCGAAGGGGATCGTCCACCCATCCCACCCCCACCCCACCACAACAACATTTAACACCACCTACGTTCTAATGGGGGTACATGCCCATGGCTGACCCGCCGCCCCTCGAGGGCCGTGGACCCACGCTCTCCACCATGCACGAGGTGGAACGCATCCTCCGAGGCGCCGACCACGCGCTGAGCCTCAACGAGATCAAGCGCCGCATGTCGGCGAAGGCCCCGCCCCACCACACGGTGCGCACCGTGGTGGACGAGTTCAAGCGCCTCGGCCTCGTGGCGGAAGGCTCGAAGGGCGTGCTGTGGACCCTCGCCACGGACGAGCGCACGTGGGAGAAGGCCCGGGGCGAGCGCCTCGCATGACGGACGAGGTCGAGGTCTTCCTGAGCGAGGAAGCTGCCGAGGACCGGACCAACCTCGACGCGACCCAGGACGAGAAGCTCCTGTGGCTCGCGGAACGGTTGAAGGCCGACGTCACCTACCGGGACCAGGTACCCCGGGACCGCATCCCGGGGAAGATCGAGCGGGACTACGGGTGCACGAACCTGTGGCGCCTCCAGCTCCCCGGCGGGTGGCGAGCCCTCTACACCATCCTCACCCGCGCGAACGAGCCCACCACCGTGAGCATCCTCCGCATCCTCGACCACGGCGCCTACGACCGGTTGTTCGGTTACTCCACCTCCTGACCCCCATCCACGAAGGGACCTCCTCCCGCTACCCCACAACCTAAGTAGCATCACATCCACAATCGGAGGCGGATGCGTCCCCTCATCCAGGGTAGCGAGCACGAGTACACGCTCTTCTCCCACAAGATGAACCCGCGGGGGGTGGACCCGCACCGGTTGGCCCTGGAGCTCCTCAGGAAATCCAGCTTCGCCTCCCAGGGCGAGTGGCTGAAGAACGGGTCCCGAGCCTACTTCGACGTGGGGCATCTGGAGATCGCCACCTCGGAGGTCACGGACTTCAGGGAGCTCGTGCGCTACGAGAAGGCGGGGGAGCGCATCGTGGACCTCGCGCGCCTCAAGCTCGAGGAGATGCACGGCGTGAAGGTGTCGGCGTACAAGAACAACACCGACCCCGACGGCGTGAGCTACGGGAGCCACGAGAACTACTGCGTACCCCGGGACGTGGACTTCCCGGAGAAGTTCGTGCACGAGTTCGTGCCCCACCTCGTAAGCCGCATCATCTACACGGGCGCCGGCGACGTGGTGGACGAGCACAACGTGCTCTCACCCTGCGCGTACCTCACCTCCGAGCTCATCAGCGGCGGGAACCTCTCCAACACCGGCATCCTCCACACGCGGGACGAACCCCACGCGGACCCCAACCGCTTCCGGCGCCTCCACGTCATCATCGGCGACGCCCTCATGAGCGAGCTCGCCATCGGGCTCCGGGCCTTCACCACGAGCGCCATCCTGCAGCTCCTCGCCGACGGCCACCTGGAGGACGACCACCCGACGCTCGCGGAGCCCCTCAGGGACATGTGGCACATGGTGGAGACCGTGGACCCCGACAAGTGGGACACCTGGAGCTACGAGCTGGAGGACGGCGGCGAGATGTCCCCCATGGACATCCAGCGGTACTACCTGACGAAGGTGGAGGAGCACGACCTCGCCGAGACCCCCGCCGAGCAGGAGATGCTCCACATCTGGGAGGAGGTCCTGGACACCTTCGACGAAGGCCGCATGCAAGCGCTCCGCCCACGCGTGGAGTGGATCAGCCGCTTCATCGAGATCGAGAAGATGGTGGACCGCAAGGGCCGCGACGAATCCGTGGAGATCGCCGCCGCCAAGCAGTACAGCGAGATCAACGAGGGCCGCGGCACCTTCTGGAAGCTCCAGCGCGAGGGCAACGTGGAGCGCCTCCTCACCGACGACGAGATCAAGAGCGCCATCCTCGAACCCCCCAACACCCGCGCCCGCGCACGCATCGAGATCCTCGAATCCTACGAGATGGGAAGTATCGACTGGGGCGAGATGAGCGTGCTCACCGAGGACGGGGGGTACGAGAGGGTGCATCTTCCGGATCCGTACGATCCTGAGGTTCATCTGGGTGAAGGGGAGTAAGGCGGGTCGATGCACCCTCCGACGCCGCCGCGGCCGGGTGGCGTGGAGGGGGCCGCGGTGGCAAGGATGCGACGGCACCGAGGCCGAAGGGATGGCGTTCCTTGCCGCTGCCGCGCTGGCCCACGGTTGGCGATGGACCATGGTACGTGAGGTGGATCC
>CAZDGP010000018.1:0-29709 GCA_964505085.1 uncultured Thermoplasmatales archaeon | reverse complement strand
CCTCGTCGTCCGCGTCGTCACCGGGGTAGTACTTGTCGATGATCTCGCGGTCGATGCGGGTGAGTTGCTCGCGGGGCAGCTCGCCCAGGAGCTCCCACCCGAGGTCCAGCGTCTCCTCGATGCTGCGGTTCTCGTCGCGGCTCTGCCGCACGAAGCGGTCCTCGAAGCGGTCGGCGAACTCCAGGAACTTCCGGTCCCGGTCGCTCAGAGCCTCCTCGCCGACGATGGCCACGAGGCCCCGGAGGTCCTTGCCCTCCGCGTACGCAGCGTACAGTTGGTCGCTGACACCGCTGTGGTCCTCGCGGGTCTCCTCCTCGCCGATGCCCGCGTTCATGAGGCGGCTGAGGCTGGGGAGCACGTTGATGGGTGCGTAGATGCCCTTCCGGTGCAGGTCCCGCTCCACCACGATCTGTCCCTCCGTGATGTACCCGGTGAGGTCCGGGATGGGGTGCGTGATGTCGTCGCCGGGCATGGTGAGGATGGGGATCTGCGTGATGCTTCCCTCGCGACCCTCGATGCGGCCGGCGCGCTCGTAGATCTCCGCCAGGTCCGTGTACATGTACCCGGGGTACCCACGGCGACCGGGAACCTCCTCGCGGGCGGCGCCGATCTGGCGCAGCGCCTCGCAGTAGTTCGTCATGTCCGTGAGGATGACGAGCACGTGGTAGTCGTGCTCGTACGCCAGGTACTCGGCGGCCGTGAGGGCCATCCGGGGCGTGAGCACGCGCTCGATGGCGGGGTCGTCCGCCAGGTTCAGGAACACGACAGCGCGCTCCAGGGCGCCGGTGCGCTCGAAGTCCTTCATGAACGCCTGGGACTCCTCGTCGGTGATGCCCATGGCGGCGAAGACCACAGCGAACTCCTGCCCCTCGCCACGGACGGTGGACTGCCGCGCGATCTGCAGCGCCACCTCGTTGTGGGGGAGACCGGAGCTGCTGAAGATGGGGAGCTTCTGCCCGCGCACCAGCGTGTTCATGCCGTCGATGGTGCTGATGCCCGTCTGGATGAACTCCTCGGGGTTCTCCCGCGCGTAGGGGTTGATGGCGGCGCCCACGATGTCGAGGCGGTCCTCCGGCACGATGTCCGGGCCGCCGTCCAGAGGTTGGCCGCTGCCGCTCAGGATGCGGCCCAGCATGTCCTTGCTCACACCGAGCTTCACCGTCTCACCGAGGAACTTCACGCTGGCCTCGCGGTTGATGCCGGTGGTGCCCTCGAACACCTGCACGGCCACGTAGTCCTCGCTCGTGTCCAGCACCTGCCCACGCTTCGTCGAGCCGTCGGGGAGACGGATCTCCACGAGCTCGTTGAAGCCCACGGGCTCCGTGTTCTCCACGAAGACGAGGGGGCCGCTGATCTCGTTGATGGTCTTGTACTCCTTCGCCATGTCAGGCACCTCCGAGGTTCTGGAAGTCGGACTCCATCTGCTTCATCACGCCCTGCCAGGTCTCGTCGAAGTCCTCCTCGTACTTCACCTGGGCGTACTCGTGGCGGCTGTCCACGTCGCCGATGGTCTCCACGCTGTTCCCCTGCTCCAGGGCGGTCTCCGCGTACTCGCCGAAGGTGTGGATGCCCTTCAGGAGCTTGAACTGCTTCGGGGGCGCCATGAACGTGTCCACGGGGTGGAACGCGTTCTGCTGGAGGAAGATCTCCCGGATCATGCGGGCGATCTCCAGGGTGAGCTGCTGCTCCTCCGGGAGGGCGTCGCTGCCCACAAGCTGCACGATGTCCTGGAGCTCGCTCTCCTCCTGCAGGAGGTCGATGGCCCAGCTGCGGAGGTCCGACCAGTCCCCGTCGATCTCCTCGTCGAACCAGGGCATGAGGTTCGACTCGTACAGCGTGTAGCTGTCCAGCCAGTTGATGGCGGGGAAGTGCCGGCGTTGGCTCAGCTTGCTGTCCAGGGCCCAGAACACCTTCACGATGCGGAGCGTGTTCTGCGTCACGGGCTCGCTGAAGTCCCCGCCGGGGGGCGACACGGCGCCGATGACGGTGACGCTTCCGCGGTCACCGCTCAGGGTGTCCACGCGGCCCGCCCGCTCGTAGAACTCCGCCAGGCGCGAGGCGAGGTACGCGGGGTACCCCTCCTCACCGGGCATCTCCTCGAGCCGGCTGCTGATCTCCCGCATGGCCTCCGCCCAGCGGCTGGTGCTGTCGGCCATGAGGCTCACGCCGAGGCCCTGGTCGCGGTAGTACTCCGCCAGGGTGATGCCCGTGTACACGCTCGCTTCCCGAGCGGCCACCGGCATGTTCGACGTGTTCGCGATGAGGATGGTGCGGTCCATGAGGGGGTTCCCCGTCTGGGGGTCCTCGAGCTCGGGGAACTCCGTGAGCACCTCCGTCATCTCGTTCCCGCGCTCACCGCACCCGATGTACACCACGATGTCGGCGTCGGACCACTTCGCCAGGCTCTGCTGGGTCACGGTCTTGCCGCTTCCGAAGGGGCCGGGGATGGCGGCGGTGCCGCCCTTGGCCACGGGGAAGAGCCCGTCGAGGATGCGCTGCCCCGTCACGAGGGGGACCTCGGGCCGGAGCTTCTGCTGGTAGGGCCGGGACTGCCGCACGGGCCACTTCTGCATCATGCGGAGCTCGGTGCCATCCTCCAGCTCGACGATGGTGTCCTCCACGGTGTAGGACCCGCTCTTCACCTCGGCCACCGTCCCCTCCACGTTCGGGGGTACGAGGACCTTGTGCTCGATGCTGGGGGTCTCGGGGACGGTGCCCAGGATGCTTCCGCCGGACACCTCGTCACCCACCTCCACCGTGGGGGTGAACTCCCAGGATTTCTCCCGGTCCAACCCCGGGGCGGTGACGCCCCGCAGGATGAAGTCCCCCATCTTGTCCTTCAGGACCTCCAGAGGACGCTGGATCCCGTCGTAGATGCTCTGCAGCAACCCGGGACCCAGCTCCACCACCAGGGGCTGGCCCGTCTCGCGCACGGGCTCGCCGGGTCGGATGCCGCTCGTGTTCTCGTACACCTGGATGACGGTGCGGTCCCCCTCGATCTCGATGACCTCGCCCATGAGCTCCTCGTCGCCGACGTACACCACATCGTACATCCGGCTCGAGAGGCCCTTGGCGGTCACCACGGGGCCCGCGACGCGCGTCACCTCGCCGCCGGTCGTCTCTGTCTCTTGAACGGTACTTGCCAAAGTGATCACCTCGTTGATCGTGTCGTGGTCGCCCAGCTTACGGCGAGGGCGGTGCCGCGTCCTCCTTACCCATGAGGTCGATGCCGATCGCTTGCTTCACGCGCTCCCGCATGTCCCCCACGCCCTCTCGCCCCACCTGGACGACGACGGGGTCCACGGACCCGCTAAGTTCACGCTGGAGCTTCCGGGGGGAGTCGTCCACGTCGTCCGCGTGCACGATGAGGATGCCCAGGTCGGGGTCCTCCAGCGCCGCGCGGGTGGCCTCCGCGAACTCCTCAGGTTCCTCGGTGCGGGTCACGTGCCGCACGCCCGCAAGCTGGAACCCCAGCGTGAAGGATTCCTGGCCGATGACGCCGATCTTCTGGCTCAAAGGATCAACAGCTCCTCGATGATGTCGTTGTCGAGGCCGGTCTCCTTCCCGTGGGCGATAGCCCGCAGGTTGTCCACCTCGATGCGTTTCCTCAGGATGAAGTCGATGACGGGGAGGACGCTCAGGGGGTACCGGATGGTGAAGCCCTCGGAGCTCTGGATGAGGAACTGGTCCAGGGCCGTCACCACCTCGTTGAGGTTCCGCGTCTCCACGTACGCCTCCAGGGCGGAGGCGATGTCGTCGAAGAACCCCAGGCCCGAGAGCTCCTGGGGGAGGTCCTCCATGGGGGCTTGGGCCGCGTGGGTCATGGTCTCGAGCGTCACCTCGTCCCCACCCTCCACGAAGAACTCCTGCACGTCCTGGATGTCCTCGGCGCGCAGGCGCAGCAGCGTCTTGAGGTTCACGACGTCGATCTCGCGCTGGAGGAAGTTCAGGAAAGCGCGGCGGGGCTTGTCCTTCGGTTCCACGCTGTCCACGAGGAGCCCGTAGTACACTTGGTCCACCGCGTTCTCGATGACGCGGAGATCCTGCACCACCTCGTCCTCCTCCTGCACCTCGTCCACGGCGGCGCCGTACCCGTGCTGGCGCACGGCCTCGAGCACGTCGTCGAGGGTGGGGAGGCGCGCCATCTCCTGGAGCTCCTCCAGGGAGAGGCGACCCGCGGGGACGAGGTTCTCCTCGATCTCCTCAGGGTCCACACCCGCGAAGACGCCGCGGAGCACGGTCTTCACGTTGTACACGTCGTAGCGACCCAGGTAGAGCTCCACCATGGCGGCAAGCTCCCCCTCGCACCACCCGAGCACGTCCTGGTACGTCCGCGCGAGGTTGCGGCG
This sequence comes from uncultured Thermoplasmatales archaeon, assembly GCA_964505085.1. Classification (GTDB taxonomy): domain Archaea; phylum Thermoplasmatota; class SW-10-69-26; order JACQPN01; family CAZDGP01; genus CAZDGP01. Next base: position 25,360 of record CAZDGP010000018.1, on the reverse strand, counting down.
TGTCGCGTGCTCGATGAGCTCGGCACCGCGCTTGCGCCCCGCGAGGGCGTCCACCTCGTCCTTGTACTCGCCCTCCTGCAGGGTGCGAGCGATCTCGTGGGCGTCCCGTGCCAGGAGCTTGGGGTAGGCGTCCCGGGGCAGGAGCTTCGCCTTACGCGCGCGGATGCGCGCGGTCACGTAGGCGTAGTTCCCGCGACCCCGGGGTTTGGCACGGCCGAGGCGGTTGCGGAACCGATCGAGGAAACCTGGGGACATGGGGGTCACTCCTCCAGCTTCCCGTCGAAGAGGACCTCGGCCACGTCGTGGAGGTTACCCTCCCACACGCGGTCGAGGAGGGTCCCGTACCGGAGGTTCTCCGTGTAGGCGCCGTCGGGCGCCTCCACGAGGACACCGCCGATCCCCTCGAAGGTGCCGGCGATGTCGAGGCCCAGATCCTGGGCTACGTCCTCGTCCTGCTCGGCCACGTACACGCGGCCGTCGGGCACGTTCGCCTGCTCCACCAGCGCCTGGATGTGGCGCTCGCGCTCGGCCTTGGGGAGGTTGCGCACGCGCTGGGTGAGGGCCTCGCGGGCTTCCGACATGACCTCACGCCGCGCGTCGAGGCGGCGCTTCTTCGCCGTAAGGCGGGCGCTCGCCAGCTCCTGCCGGCGGAGCGACTCCACGTGCTCCTCCAGCTCCTGCTGGCGAGCCTCACGGACCTCGTTGGCCTCGTCCTCGGCGGCGTCGCGGATGCGCTGAGCCTCCTGCTCAGCCTCCTCCACGATGCGCTTGGCCTCGGCCTCTCCCTGGGCTCGGATGTTCTCGGCGACCTTCTCGAGTGGCATTGGCTTCAACTCCTGGGCGTGCGTCCCACCGGAACCAGGCTCACACGGAGCCGGACAGCAGGAACGCGATCACGAAGCCCAGGATGACGATGGTCTCCGGGATGGCGACCATGAGGATACCCTTGCCGAGGAAACCCTCGTTCTCCGCCATGGCACCCACGGCGGCGGCACCGATGTCCTTCTGCGCGATGGCCGTGGCGAGACCCGCCAGACCGATGGCGAGGCCCGCACCGAGGGCGATGAGGCCAGCGGGGTCATCGCCCTCCGTGGTGGTTCCCTCCTGCGCCACCGCGGTGGGGGCGCTGAGGAGCAGGGCGAGGATGACGGTTCCGAGCAGGGCGCGCTTCATCAGCTTCCCGTTCAGGTTCATGGTTGTCGTCTCCTTAGGGTAGGGGTTGTTCTTCCGTGTACGTGCGCTCGCGGCCGAAGGGGTCGAAGGCGTCCCCTCCACCATCGTAGAACCAGCGGAAGAACTCCACGTAGTTCAACCGGATCGCCTGGATGCCTGACGAGAGCAGGCCCAGGACGAAGACCACGAGCTGTGCCAGGATGAGGAGCAGCGCGCCCATCAGGATGATGTAGCCGCCGCCCGTGAGGATCATGCCGCTGAGGAACAGGCCGTTGAAGGCCACCGCCATGGCGGCTTTCGCCACGGCCACACCCGCGAGGCGGGTGTACGAGAGGATGGTGCTGAGGATGCTGGGGATCTCGATGACGCCGATGGCGCCCTCGGTGGCGCCCAGGATGACGGCGCCCACCACACCCAGCCCGATGAGCGCGTAGTGTACGTCGAGCCCTCCGATGGGGAGAGCAAGTTGGTTCGGGCTGCCCAGGTACGACCACACCCACCCGCCAAGGCGGTTGAACCGGGCCATGAAGAGGATCTGCATGATGATGCCGGTGGCCAGAGCGAGCCACCCCACCTGCGCCAGGGCGTGGGCCTTGCTGTGGTGGTACTCGTTCACCATGGCGAAGACGAACCCGACGAAGAGATGCAGGAAGGCGGCGAGCACGCTGAAGATGAGGAGCGTGGGCACGTCCGTGAGCTTGTTCACGGGGGGATGGGCCTTGTGGAGTGCTCCCTCCTCCATGCCGAGGATGCACGTCCAGGAGGACTCTCCGTGCTCGTAGAGCGCGTGGCAGCTGGCTGCCTCCGCGTGGGGTTCGAAGGGGATACCGAAGGCGTCGTGGAAGACGAAGGCTCCCGTGCCGAAGCTCACGGCTCCCGCCACGAGGAAGGCGACGCCGAGGGCCTTCGCGGTGCCGGCGTCCTTCAGCTTCGCCACCATCACCCCTCCCAGAAGCATCATGAGGATGCCGTACCCGGCGTCCCCGATCATGATGCCGTAGAAGAGGGGGAAGGTGATGGCGAGGATGAGGGTGGGATCGACCTCGTCGTACTTCGGTCGGGCGAAGAGGTCGGTGAAGGGTTGGAAGGGCCGTACGCTGCCGGGGTTGTCGTAGTGGGTGGGGGGGATGTCGCTCCCGTGGTCCTCCGCCCCCTCCTCGCCCTCGGCAGGCTCGTCCGCGTGGTCGTCGTGGGGCTCGTCGTGGTGGTAGGCGGCCTCGCCCAGCACCTCCACGTGGACGTCGCCCTCCACGGACTCGGCGAGGGTGGCGCGTACGTCGTCCACGCGGCTGCTGGGCACCCACGCCTCCACGATGAAGGCGTTCTCCGTGCTGGCGAAGTCCAGGGGGGCCTCGGCCTTCTCCACCTCGATGTTGAGGTGCTCCTCGGCGGCCAGGAGGAGGTCCCCGTGGCGTTCCCTGAGCTCCAGGATGCGGCTCTCCGCATCCTCGAGGCGTGCCTCCAGGCGCTCGCGCTCCCGTCGTGCCTCCTGCACGATGTCGGCGGGGCGCCCCTCCTCGTCCGGCACCTCCACCTCCTGGAACCCGGCGGTGATGAGCGCCTCGTTCACGGCCTCCGCGTCCTCCGTGGGCACGAAGACGGCGACGAGGTCGTCACCCTGGAACACCTCGGCGTGGGCGCTTTCGGCCCGCACGGTGGCCTCCACGTTCTCGGGGGCCGTGCCCACGAGGACCTCGAGGTTGTCGTACCCGTGGTAGTCCGCGAAGCGGGGTTCGAGGTCGGCGAAGGGTCGCACCCGCTCGATGCGGTCGGAGAGGTTCCGCAGCGCCTCCTCGATGCGTTGCCGGGACTCCACGGCGTTGGTGACGTTGGACTCGATCTGCACGAGAGCCTGGTCGAGTTGCTCCTCCAGCTCGTCCACGCGGTACGTGGTGCTAGGGACGTGACCCTCCAGGTTCAGGTGCCTGAGGAGAGCGCGTACGCGCACGAGAAGCTCGCTGGCGCGGGACCCGGCATCCAGGGGTTTGCCGATGTCGAAGCCCTCGTAACCCTCGGCGCCCTCGTGGAACTCCACGATGTGGGCCGACCGGAGATCGTAGAGTGTCTCGATGACGCGCCGTTGCTCGCCGGTGCTGGCCACCACGAGCGTCCGGGTCATGGGCTCCGGTCGGAACATGTGGCCTCACTCCCCGGTGATGGTGGTTTCGAACCGCTCCATGAGGAGGTCCACCGCCTCCTCGAGGCGGTCGCCGCTGGCGGAGGATCGGATCTCGTCGGCGCGGTCCTCGCCCTCCTGGACGATGGCCTGCACCTCCTCCTCGATCCCCGACCGCGCCTCCTCGAGCTCCTGGTCGAAGGACTCGTCGGCCTCCTCCCGAGCGGTCTCGAGGATGCGGTCGGCCTCGCTGCGGGCCTCGGTGAGGATCGAGCGAGCCTCCTCCTGGGCCTCCTGCTTCCGCGCGCGGACCTCCTCCTCCACGCGCTTCACCTGGCGGAGCACGGCGACCTTGTCCATAGGATTCAGCGACGCAATACGCTGGGGTTATTTGTAGTTTTCCACGGCCTCTCAGGGGAAGGGCCAGCACCTGTGCAACATGGCGCTTCCTGGCGTACGTTATCACGCGGTGGGGGTGCTGCCAAGGCCCGGGCCCGTGGGCGTGCGGACGACACCGGCCTCCACGGGGGGTCCCGTGTACGCGTCGTCGGCGAGGAGCAGGTTCCCGTCGAGGTCCGCGTGGTCCACGAGGCTCAGCACCTGGGCGGCGCCGCAGATGCCAAGGCCCGACTCCACCATGCACCCCACCTGCACGAAGAGCCCGGCCTCCCGGGCGGTGCGCGCCGCCTCCACCACGGGCCTCAGGCCGCCGCTCTTCATGAGCTTGAGGTTCACACCCCCCGTGAAGCCCGCCGCCGCCAGATCCGCGACGTCCCGGGCGTCGGCGATGGGTTCGTCGGCGCAGAGGGGCACGGGGCTCGAGGAGCTGAGGGCCACGAGCCCCCGCACGTCCTCGGCTTCCACGGGTTGCTCCACGAAGGTGAGGTCCTGCTCCGCAAGCTCCGGGAGGAGGGTCCGGGCCTCGGCGCGGCTCCATCCGCCGTTGGCGTCGGCGCGTAGCGTGGCGTCGGGCACGGCCTCCCGGACGGCGAGGACGCGCTGGAGGTCCTGGGGGCCGTCGCCGAGCTTGAGCTTCAGGTGCGTGACACCCCGCTCGCGGTGGGCTCGCGCCTCCTCGGCCATGGCCTCGGGCTCGTCGAGGCTCACGGTGAGGCACGTGGGTACCCGTCCGGGGGCCAGGTCCTGGAGCTGGTGGGCGGGCTCCCCCGCGAGCTTCCCCGCGAGGTCGTGGAGGGCGAGGTCCAGGCTCCCCCGGGCCGCGGCGGTGGTCCGCGGGGCATCGGCGTGGAGATCGTCGAGGAACGTCCGCCACCCCTTGGGGTCCAGGGCCTCCACCTGGCTGCGGTGCTCCTCCAGCCACGTCTCCACGGAGGCGGGGGTCTCGCCGGTGACGTTCACGCTGGGGCTCGCGGCGCCCCGACCCACCACGTCCTCGTGGGCGAGCTCGACGACCACCGTGGTGAGGTCCGTGGTGGTGCTGCGGGCGATGCGGAAGGGGCGCCTAAGCGGCAGGGTGAGGCGACGCACCCCGAGGGTGAGGGTCACCGTCCAGCCTCCAACGCGCGGGTGGCGCCGGGCTTCTGCTCCTGGACCTTCGCCAGGGCGTCGAGGACGGCGTCCAGGACCTTGCCCCGGCCTCCCCGGAGCACGTCGCCGGCGGGCACCCCCAGGGTGGCCTCGGCCTCCGCTATGGCCTCCTGGGCGCCCTCCGCGTCGAGGTCCCGGGTGACGAGGCTCGTGGCCGCCACGGGGGCGCCGGTGGTGCCGGCGAGGAGGTCCTCGCAGAGGTCGCGCTCCGCGTCGAGGCTCCGCTTGGGGAAGGGTCGGGCGCTGGGGAACTTGTAGTGGGTGCGGGTGGGCACGTCGCAGAGCACGAGGGCGTCGGGGAAGCTCCCGTGAAGGATGCTGGCGGTGACGCCACCGTACCCGGGGTGGGTGAGGCTCGCCTGCCCCTCCACGAGCACGAGGTCGTGCTCCGCCGCAGCCTCCAGCACGCAGGCTTCCGTGATGCCGGCGACGAAGTCGCTCACGGTGGCGTCCATGGGGGCGCCGCTCGTGGCACCGATGATGAGGCCCGTCTGCCCCGTGGCCACCCATCCGGCGTCGATGCCCCGCTCCCGGGCCTCCTGCCAGAGCTCGAGGGTGGTGGTCATCTTCCCGCTGTTGCAGTCGGTGCCGGTGGTGGTGACGATGGCGGCGTCCACCTCCAGCGCCTCCCCCGTGGCGATGCGGGGCGCACGCGTGGGCACGCGAACGTCCCGGATGCTTCCCCCGTGCTCGGCGGCGACGCCGGCGAGCTCCGGGTCCTCCGCGATGCGCGTGTGGAGACCGGAGATCACGGTGAGCCCATGCTCGAGCGCCGCGCGGAGGTCCGGCCGCCACGCCTCCGGCAACCCCCCGCCCACGGGGGCGATGCCGATGGCGAGGCCCTCCGGGTCGTGCTCGAGACCCGCCTCCACGCTCCCCACGATGGGCACGCCCTCGCCCACGGGCCCCACCACCTCCCCGGCATCGCCCCCGACCTGGTCCCGGTCCACCACCGCCACCACGTCGTGGGAGCTGTAGCGGAGGATGCCCACGGCCGTCTTCGCGTGCTTCGTGTCGAAGCTCCCGTGGGCCAGCACCAGCAAGCGCATGGGCCAGGTAGCTGGGTGGGTGGGGAAGAAGGTTGCGGCGCCACGCACCCCCCGCACCCGTAGCAACCTTTTTGGTCGAGGCCATGGGTTCCTGATTGTTCCCATGGCCAGCCGGAGCCGCACGGTCCTCGTCTTGACGCTGCTTCTACTCACCCCCCTCGTGGGCGGGTGCCTCCAGAGCCTCCCCGGCACCAGCGGGGCCGTGGGCCAGACCTGGCCCCTGGAGGTCTCGGGTGTCGAGGCGGCGCAGGATGCCACGGGCGCCACGGGGGCGAGCGTCCGCGTGGCCATCGTGGACACCGGCATCACCCCGACCCACCCCGAGTTCGAGGGGGTGGACATCGTGGCGTGGAAGGACCTCGTGCAGGGACGCTCGCAACCCTACGACGACAACGGTCACGGCACCCACGTGGCAGGCATCATCGCCTCCCAGGGCCAGCAACGGACGCTCCTCAACGGGTTCCGACTCCAGGGCGCAGCACCTGGGGTGGAGCTCGTGGTGGTGAAGGCCATCGGCGCCAACGGGCAGGGGGACAGCGACGACGTGGCCCGGGGCGTGGACTACGCTCGGGAGCAGGGCGCGGACGTCCTCGTGCTGAGCCTCGGCGGCGGCACCTTCCCCGTGCTGGGTACCGAGACGGAGCGTGCGGTGAACCGCGCGGTGGAGCGGGGGGTCTTCGTGGTGGCCGCCGCCGGGAACGCTCCCCAGGGCGAGTCCTGCGAGGGGGTGGCGAGCCCCGGGAACGTGAAGGGCGTCATCACCGTGGGCGCCGTGGACGAGGACCTGCAGGTGGCGGACTTCAGTTGCCGCGGCGAGGGGAACGACCCCAACGGCATCGGCATCGGCGGCCGCAGCGACCCCCACAAGAAACCCGAGCTCGTGGCTCCGGGCGTCGGCATCCTGAGCACGTGGAACGGCGCCTCCTGCGCCGGCCAACCGGAGAGCCTCTACTGCCAGGCCAGCGGCACGAGCCAGGCCGTCCCGTACGTGGCCGGCGGCATCGCGTTGCTTCTGGAGGAGCACGCGGAGCTCCAGCGCAAGGACCGGGCCACCGTGGAGGACGTGAAGCAGAAGCTCATGGTCTCGAGCCGGAACATCGGCCCCCTGGAGGGCAAGGGGAGCACGGCGCATCACGACGCCTACGGGTACGGGTTGTTCCGCGCCGACGAGCTCCTGCGTGTGTACGGATAGGGGGGCTCTCCTCTTCAACGCCGTCCCATGGCCACGTGCGCCTCCCCGTCGAGGGTCACGGGACCATCGCCGAAGCGCTCGGTGAGGTCCTGCAGGATGGCGTCCATCAGGGCGGGGATCCGCTCCTCGCCCAGGCGGTCCATGAGCGCGGGGAAGACGGGGTTCGTGGTGCGGAGGGTGGTCAAGGTGGACGCGGGGGTGGGGGACGTGAGCGCCCCCCGTGCTTGTGACACCTTCACGTCCCGGAACCCCGCCTCCCGCATCTCCGCCTCCAGTTGCTGCGGGTCCGCGAGGCTGAAGGCCGCCGGGGGCCGGGGGGGAGGGGGGAGGTCTGGCGCCACCTTCCGGACGGCGCGGGCGAACACCTGGAAGAAACCCTGCTCGTCGGGGCTGGTCCACGCCGTCACGACGGCCCGCCCCTCCGGTCGCAGGACGCGATGGAGCTCCCGGAACCCGCGGGCGCGGTCGGGGAAGAAGATGATGCCGAAGTTGCTGAAGGCCGCGTCGAAGCTCCCGTCCGGGAGGTCCAGCGCCTGACCGTCCATGACCTCGGCCTGCAGGGTCTCGAGGTCCTCCTCCGCGGCGTGCTCCCGCAGGCGCTCCACCATGGCGGGGGCGAAGTCCGTGGCGGTGACGTGGGCGCCCGCGCGAGCGGCGAGGAGGGCGAGGGTGCCGGGGCCGGTGGCCACGTCCAGCACGCGCTCCCCAGCCTCGAGGTCGGCGACGCGCAGCGCCTCCTCGGCGAAGGGGCGGAGGAAGGGCTTGATCTCGGCATCGTACGCGTCGGCGACGCGGGACCAGCCCTCGGGCTGCATGTCGGGGGGGAGTGGCGCCTGGCTCATGGCGGACGTAGGGGCGTCGGGGAGGATAAGGTCGACGGTTCCGGACCTAGGCTGGCGGCACGGTCTCGCCCTGGAAGTACCGTACGCGGCGCCCGTCCCGCTCCTTCGTGACGAGGTCCGCCTCGTGGAGGCGCTTGATGTGCCATGCGAGGGCGCTGGGGCTCATGTCCACGCGCTGAGCGATCTCCTTCTGCGCGAGGCCGGGTTCGCTCCGGACGGTGTCGAGCACCTGGGCGGTGGTGTCGTTGCGGAGCGTGGCGAGCACCTCCCGCTCGTCGGGGGCGTGGGTGCCACCGTTCTGGAAGAAGCGCCGGTGGCGACCCTCCCGCATGCTCGTGACGAGGTGCTCGTCCTCCAGGCGGTTCAGGTGGTAGATGGTGGTGCCCCAGGAGACGTCGACGCGGCGGCTGAGCTCGCTGGCGCTGATGCCAGGTTCCTCCCGCACCAGCTCCAGGATGCGGCGCCGCACGGGGTTGTCCAGGAGGTCCTGGGGGTCCAGGCGGCTGAAGAGCGGTGCCACGAACGTGATGCCCTTGGCGAGCAGGGGCTTCAGCGCCTCCGCGTAGGCGACGCCGAGTCCGGCGATGCTCATGAGGATCCCCAGGATGCTGACGGCCTCCTGAGCGTCGTCGGGCACCACCTGACGCACCACGGCGCGGCTCCCCTGGGCATCCGAGGGGCCGCCGTCGAGCTGTTGGACGCCGGCCTGGTAGCTCACCTCGGTGGTGGCGCCGGCGGTGGTGGGCACCTCGTCGGGGCTCTGCACGCCGGCGCTCCGGGCTTCGTCGGTGCCCGGTGCCGCCTGCGGGGTGGCGTCGGGTGCGTCCCGGTCCGGCGGGTCCGCCCCGGTCTCGGCCTCCACGGTCTCGCCGGCGACGGTGGCTTCCGTCCGGGCTTCCACGCGGGCATCGAGGGTGCGCTCGCCCCCGGAGCTTGCCTGATGCATGTCGGGGTCGGCCACGATGACGCGCTCTTCACCGGCGGCGTCGGGTTGGAGCATGGGCTGGGCTACGAGGGCGAGGCCCACGAGGAGCAGGGTGAACCCTAGGAGCCTCCGAGCTCCAACCATCACCTCTTGGAGCGGAGCAAGTACGCATAAATGTTCTCTAGGCGGTGTTGAAGGATGCGCTGCGGGGGAACTGGTCCCCGAGCACCGGCGCACGGGGGTACCGGGGACCCTACACCGGGATGGGGACGTCGTCCGTGGGGAAGTGCCGCACCACGCGGCCGTCCCGCTCCTTCTCCACCATGCCCACGTTGAGCAGGCGCTTCATGTGCCACGCGAGAGCCTGGGGCGTGAGGTCCACGCGCTCCGCGATCTCCTTCTGGGCGAGACCCGGTTCCTCCAGCACCGTGTCCAGGACCCGGGACGTGGTGTCGTTCTGGAGGGTGGCCAGGAGGTCCTTCCGTCCCGTGTGGGTGCCGCCGTTCTCGAAGAAGCGGCGGTGGCGCCCGTGCTTCATGCTCGTGATGAGATGATGGTCCTCCAGGACCTGGAGGTGGTACACGGTGGTGCCCCATGCGGCGTCCACGCGCTCGGACACCTCGCTCGCGCAGAGGCCGGGATCGTCGCGGATGGCCTCGAAGATGCTGGCGCGGATGTCGTTGTCCAGCACCTCGCTGCGGGTGAGGCGGCTGAAGAGGGGCATGACGGCGGCGACGCCCTGGGCGAGGATAGCCTTCAGGCTCGAGCCGAAGAGCGCCAGGATCCCCGCGAGGGTGAGGACGCCCGTGACCACGGCGGCCTCCTCCTGCCACGCGTCCCCCCGCGGGACCAGGGCGGCGCCCTCGGTGGACGCGCCGTCCCCGGCGGGGGTGGGGTCGTGACGTACGCTCGTGGAGGCGGTGGCGGAGGCGTCCAGGGGGCCCTCCGTGGGGGTGCTGACGCTTGGGGAGGCCTCGTGGTCGAGGCTTGGCAGGAGCCCGCCGGCACCCGCCGGCAGGGACACCTCCCCGGTGGACTCCTCCGCTTCCACGGTCTCGCTGTGGCCGGCGGCGGTGGCGTCCAGCGCGGCGCCCACCGTGACCTCGACGCTGTCCCGGGTGCTCGTGGTCGTGGTGGTGGCGCCCGCGTGAACCTCCGCCACCTCCCCGTCGGTGGTGAGGTCCCCCAGGGCACCGGCTGCGGGGGTGAGCGCCAGGAGCACGAGCAGGAGCGCGGCGGCTGCGGCGATGTACGACCGCTGGAGCCTCCCGTGGCGAGCCATCATCGGAAGGACCGCCGGGGAGGGTTATGTAGCTTGCCGATACGCCGTTGAATCGTCCTGGCGCCTACGCGGGGGCTTCCCCGGGCTCCCCGGGAGCCTCCGGCGCCTCCCCCCCATCCTCCCTGGAGGGCTGGGGGAGGGAGAAGTGGAAGGTGGACCCCTCGCCCTCGGCGCTCTCCACCCACACCTTCCCGTCGTGGCGTTCCACGATGCGTTTCACCACCGCGAGGCCCAGGCCCTGCCCCTCCCCGTGGCCTGTCTGGCTTCCCCGGTTGAAGAGCTGGAAGAGGTCGTCCAGGTCCCCGGGGGGGATGCCCTGCCCGTTGTCCTCCACGTGGAACACGATGTCACCATCCTCGGTGGTCGCCGAGACGCGGACCCGTGGGGGAACCCCCTCGCGGTGGTACTTGAGGGCGTTGGCGAGGAGGTTCTGGAACACCTGCGTGAGTTGGGTGGGGTCCGCCACCACCGTGGGCAGGGGCTCCCGCGTCACCTCCGCACCGGTCTCGTCCACCCGCATGCGGAGGTTCGAGAGCGCATCGTCCAGAGCATCGTCGGCATCCATGGGTTCGGGTTCGGAGCCGTGGGTGGAGACGCGGCTGAACTTGAGGATGCCCTGGATCATGTCGTCCAACCGTCGTGCGCCGTCGGTGGCGAAGTCGAAGAACTCCTGCTCCTCCTCCGTGAACTTGTCCCCGGCGCGGCGCTGGATGAGCTTGATGTAGTTCCGGACCATGCGCACGGGCTCCCGGAGGTCGTGGCTCACGACGTAGGCGAAGCGCTGGAGGTCCTCGTTCCGCACCTCCACCTCCTCGAGGGTCTCCTCCAGCTCCGAGCGGGCCTCCGCGAGCCTCACGTTGGCGTTGCTGAGCGCCCAGGCGCGGTCCTCGGCGGCGTACCGCTCGCTCACGGCCCGGGCGAGAGCCTGCCGGCGGGCCATGAAGAGCCCCACGGAGCCCACGAACGCGCTCAGGGCCACGATGGTGGCTTGGACGGCCGGGAGCGCTGGTTCGGGGTGGATGAGCCAGGCGACGGCCCAGCCGGAGGAGACGACGATGACCCCCGCGAGGTACCATCGGGGCGTGACGAAGAGCGCGCTCGACGCCACGAGGATGATGGCGAAGAGCGCGGGACGCATCTCGGCGAACAGCAGGTTCGTGAGGAACATGGCGTAGATCGTGAAGAGCGCGAAGATGCCGAGGGTCACGGCCTCCGCGCGCTCCACCGGGACCTTGTCCATCCACCCCACCATCCCGATGAAGGTGAGCATGGTGGCCACGGCGAGGGCGCCGAGGCTCAGCATGATGGCGAAGGGGTCGTCCACCGTGAGGAGGAACGCCGCGGTGACCACGTAGATGATGGCGGCGGCAGGGCCAAGGGTCCGGAGGCTGTCCCGGAGAGCCTGCCAGAGCTCCCGCTCCACGGTTCGGTAGGACACGTGGTCGGGCCCCAGCAGGGCCTCCAGCACACGCGTGTAGAGCGAGGGCATGAGCTTACCCTGGAAGGGCCCCCCAGTTTATTAAGCTCGTCCATCTAGTCGCGGCCGTCGCCACCCTCCCCGGAGGAGTGCTGGGGTCCCGTCTTCGGATCGTCGAACCACGTGGGCACGTGCTCCTCCGCCAACGCCAGGAGCACGGGGGAGATGGCCGCGAAGAGGATGCCGTAGATCCCCACCCCCCACACGAAGAGGAGGGACGGGCCGGGCTCTGCGAGGATCCCACCCACCCCGCCGGGGCCCAGGGGTTCCGGAAGGAGGGCGAACCCACCGAGGTACGCTAGGAGCGTGAGCCCCAGCCCCACCCCCAGCCCGTACCACACCCCGTCCGACCGGGTCGTTCGGTAGGTGAGGACGGCAGCGGTGGTTGATAGGATGATGAACACGAAGCCCGCAGCCAAGCTAGCGGACCAGACCTCGAGGAAGAGGGCCCAGGGGTCCTGCCGCTGGTAAAGCTGTCCGGAGACCAGGATGTCCCCCGAGATCCCGAGGAAGCTGGAGATGGCGATGTAGGGGGGGAGGAGGAGCGCGTGGGCCACCGTGGAAGGTTCGACGTCGTCGACCATCTCCCCGATCACAGGCACCATCCCTACGGAGATGGGAAGGAACGACGATGGATTTGATCTCTCTGGAAGGTTAATATGTCCCTCACACCCCGGCCAGCGCCAGCTCCAGGTCCGCGCGGAGGTCCTCCGCGTCCTCGATGCCGACGCTGAGGCGCACGAGGCCGTCGGTGATGCCGGCCTCCAGGCGCTCCTCCCGGGGGATGGCGGCGTGGGTCATGCTCGCGGGGTGGCTGATGAGGGACTCGACGGCGCCGAGGCTCTCGGCGAGGGTCCACACCTCCACGTTCTCCATCACGTGCTTCCCCGCGTCGAGGCCGCCGTCCACCTCGAAGCTCACCATGCCCCCGTACCCCGCCATCTGGTCCGTGGCGAGCGCGTGCTGGGGGTGCGCCTCGAGGCCGGGGTAGTTCACCTGCGTCACCTGGGGGTGGTCCTGGAGCCACGACGCGATGGCGTGGGCGTTCTCGTTGTGGCGGTCCATGCGGACGGGCAGGGTCTTGATGCCCCGGAGGATGATCCAGGCGTCGAAGGGGCTGAGGATCCCGCCGACGCTGTTCTGCACGAAGTGGAGCTCCTCCCCGAGGTCGGCGTCGGCGGTGACGACGATGCCGCCCACGGCGTCGCTGTGGCCGCCGAGGTACTTGGTGGCGCTGTGCACCACGATGTCGGCGCCCAGCTCCAACGGTTGCTGGAGGTAGGGTGTGGCGAAGGTGTTGTCCACCACCGTGAGGAGCTCGTGGCGGTGCGCCACCTCCACGAGGTCCGCGATGGGGGTGACCTTGAGGTTGGGGTTCGTGGGGGTCTCGAGGAAGACGAGCTCGGTGTCGTCCCGGATGGCCCCCTCCACGTTCTTGGGGTCGCTGGCGTCCACGTACGTGAAGTCGAGGTCGAAGCGCGTGAGCACCTGGCTGAAGTAGCGCCGTGTGCCGCCGTACACGTTCTCCTCCACCACCACGTGGTCGCCGCTCTCCAGGAGGTGCATGACGGCGCTGGTGGCGGCCATGCCGCTGGCGAAGGCGAGGCCCCGGGCGCCGCCCTCCAGGAGCGCCACGTTCTCCTCCAGGGCGGCTCGCGTGGGGTTCCCGGTGCGGCTGTACTCGAACCCCTTGTGCTCCCCGAGGCTCTCCTGCGCGTACGTGGTGGTGGGGTGGATGGGCGTCACCACGGCACCGGTGGCGGGGTCGGGCGCCTGACCGCCGTGGATGCAGGTGGTGGCGAAGCCGGCGCGCCGTCCCTCGGGTTCGTCCTGGTGGGGCATGGGGGTCGTCCTCCCCTCCGCCACGGCCCTCCGGCTGGATGAAGGTTCCGCCCGGTGTTGCCGAACCGAAAACCTCCTCACGGGGCATCGCACTTCCTCATCCATGGAGATGGATCCGCCACCGCAAGGCAGGACGTTGTGGTTCCTCACCGCCGCCATGATCGTGCTGGGTCCGTTGGCCGTCACCGCGGGCATCGCGGGGCCGGCCGTGGCACCCAACGCCGTCACGGGCACGACCCTGGGAGGTGTGGTGGACGTGGTACGGGGAGCCGTGATGACGCTGACGCAGTTCCCGGACGAGGTGCGGGCCGGGGGGCTCCTCTCCGCCCTCACGAGCCTCCTGGGGCTCCTGCCGCTGGCGGTGCTCCTCATGGCCCTCCGGGCCACCCTGGCTCTGGGGGAGGAGAGCGGCGGTGCGGGGGAGGCGGGCGAGGGGTGGCGCTGGGCGGTGGCCACCCACGCGGTGGTGGTCCTGGCGGGGCCGGTGCCGGTCTTCGCCAGCGTGGGCGCCCTCGCCATCATGGCTCTCGCAGCCTGGGCGCTCTACATCCTCCTCCGGGACCGGATGGTGGACCCCCGGGTCTAACCCCCTCTCACCACCTCCGAAACGGACCTATAGGTGCCTATAGGTCCCTGGTGTGAGCTATAGGTTGCGGAACGGTTAAGCCCCGGCCATCTGCTTCACCCGATGGAGGCTTGACATGCGCGCACGCACATGCATCCCGGTCGCCTGCCTGCTCCTGGCGGCCCTCACCCTGCCCACCGCCGCCGCGGGCCACGCCGAACCCACCGGCTGGACCACCACCGGCGACGTGGACGCGTACAACACCTGGACCCGCACCCACCCCAGCCACTGGGTCTGCACCGCGGACATCCGCATCGAGCACGTGACCCTGGAGCTCCTCCACGCCGAACCCGGGGACCGCGTGCTCCTCAGCGCCGAGCACTACACGGCGAACGCCACCGTGGCCACCTACGACGACCCCGTGGTCACGGTGACCGTGACGAGCGGCGGTTGCGGTCCCGCCATCCAGGTCACGGGCCTCACCGTGAACGGGGACCTCGCCTACGAGCTGACGTAACCCCGCCGCCGCAAGGCCCCGTCACGTGCAACCGCTCCAGGGGTTGCAGAGGGAGGGTTCAAACCCCGGGAGCCCCTTCCCACCCCCCATGTGCCGGTTCGTCGCGTACCGCGGCCCCCCCGTGAACCTTCACGAGTTCCTCTACGAGCCCGAGCACAGCCTCATCCACCAGTCCGTCCACAGCCGCGAGCGGGAGGAACCCCTCAACGGCGACGGGTGGGGCGTGGGATGGTACGACCACGAGCGGGCGCGGCACCCCGCCGTCTACCGCACCACGAACCCCGCGTGGAGCGACGAGAACATGCGCCACGTCTCCCCCCTCGTGCGCACGCCGCTCTTCCTCGCCCACGTGCGAGCGGCCACCGCCGGCCTCGCGGTGCAGCAGCTCAACTGCCACCCCTTCGTCGGTGGGGAGCACACCCACGAGGAGCACAGCACCCTCTCGGAGCTGGAGGAGAGCCGCCACAACCTCCTCTTCATGCACAACGGCACCCTCGGAGGGCACCGGCAGATCATCCGGCGCCTCCGCTTCGAGCTTCCGGAGGACCTCTACTTCAGCATCCGGGGAAGCACCGACAGCGAGCACGCCTTCGCCGTCATCCAGGACCACCTGGGTGAGGCCGCCGTGGACGCCACCACCGCGGACCTCGTGGACGCCGTGCACAGCGGCCTCGCCTACCTCGAGTCCCTCAAGGACGATCTGGGTGTGGGGGAGAAGCGCACCCAGGCGAACTTCGTCCTCACCGACGGCGAGACCCTCGTGGCCACGCGGTACGCGAGCCCCGGAGACGTGCCGGCCCAGTCCCTCTACGTGGGCCGGGCCGACGGGTTCCACTGCCACGACGGACGGTTCAGCGCCCACGAGCCCGAGGGGGATGGGGCCACCATCATCGCCAGCGAGCGCCTCTTCCGCGACGACCGCGTGTGGACGAAGGTGCCCCGGAACCACCTCGTGGTGGTGGACCCCCAGGGGGAGCTGTGGATGGAGGACCTGGACGCCGCCTGACCCCCGCCATCCCCACGCCGCACCCAACGATTTATCCTCCGTCACGACGTGGCCCACCCCATGGAGTACCACGAGTCGATCCTGGGCACCCTGGGGAACACACCCCTCGTCCGCCTCCGGTCGGTCCTGGACGACGTCGTCCCCACGGAGGGGGAGGACGCGCCCCTGGTCCTGGCCAAGTTGGAGTACTTCAACCCCGGCGGCAGCGTGAAGGACCGCATCGGCCGCACCATGCTCGAGGCCGCCGAGGCCGAGGGCGCCCTCCAACCCGGCGACCTCGTGGTGGAGGGCACCAGCGGCAACACCGGCATCGGCCTCGCCCTCGCGGCCCTGGAGAAGGGCTACGACTGCGTCTTCACCACCACCGAGAAGCAGTCCGTGGAGAAGCAGAACATCCTCCGGGCGCTGGGCGCCGAGGTCATCGTCTGCCCCAGCGGCGTGGAACCCGAGGACCCCGACTCGTACTACAGCACCGCCAAGCGCATCGCCAAGGAGCGCGGCGGCTTCTACGTGAACCAGTACTACAACCAGGCGAACCCCCAGGCCCACATCGAGACCACGGGCCCCGAGATCTGGAGCCAGACCGACGGCCGCATCACGCACTACGTCGCCGGCGTGGGCACCGGCGGCACCGTGAGCGGCGCCGGCCGGTACCTCAAGGACCAGGATCCCAGCGTCCAGGTGGTGGGGGTGGACCCCGAGGGAAGCATCCTCAAGGACCGCCACGAGACCGGCGAGACCCACCCGGAGCTCGCGGAACCCTACCTCATCGAGGGCATCGGCGAGGACCTCGTGCCGAGCACGGTGTGGTTCGACGTCATCGACACCTTCGTCCAGGTGGGGGACCGGGAGTCCTTCCACATGGCCCGGCGCCTCGCCCGGGAGGAGGGCATCTTCAGCGGGTCCAGCGCCGGCTCCGCCGTGGAGGGTGCCAAGCGGTACATCCACGAGCGCGGTGGCCTCGATCCCGACGACGTCATGGTCGTCATCATCCCCGACTGGGGTCAGCACTACATCCGCCGCGTCTACGATGACGACTGGATGCGGGAGAAGGGCCTCCTGGACGGGTAGCACCTATGCCTCGGGGCCCGCGAGGGCTCGCTGGAGGTAGGCCTCCGCCAGGTCCTCCACGAGGCCGTGGTCCGGCTCCAGCTCGCGGTCGTCGTGCTCGCGCACGGGACGCACACCCCAGGTCGTGTTCGTGAGGAACGCCGCCTCCGCCGCCTCCAGGTCCACGGGGCCCTCCCGCACCTCGACGCCCATCCCCTCCGCGAGCTCCAGCACCACCTCCCGGGTGACGCCGAGCCGCACCTGGGAGCCTGGGGTCACGAGGGCCCCGTCCTCCACGGTGAAGAGGTTCGAGACCGACCCGCAGAGGAGCTCACCCGCGGCGTTGGTGACGAGAGCCTCGTCGGCATCGAGGCCCCGGCGGGCCAGGACCCCCGGCAGGGTGCTGTGGGTCTTCAGCGTGTCCAGGGGCGGGGCCGGCCGGGTCACGGTGGCGGTGCGGGTGCGGGCGGGGGCGTACCGTCGCGTGCGCAACCCCCGGGCCATGGCCACGAGGCGGGGCGTCGTCTCCGTGGGTGCCAGCACCCCCTCGCGGTCCCCCCGGGTGATGCTCACGCGCACGTACGCGTCACGGCCCTGGATGGGCTCGAGCAACCGCTCCACCACGCGCGCCAGCTCCGCGGGGGTCACGTGGGCGGGGATCCCCAGGACCTCCAGGGCCTCCACGAGGCGCACGCGGTGGCGCTCCGGGAACGCCGGCTCGCCGTCGTAGCATCGGAGCGTCTCGAAGACCCCGTCCCCGTAGAGGAACCCCCGGTCGAGCGCGGGGACGCGAGCCTCCGCTGCGGGACGCACCTCCCCGCCCTCCACGTCGTCGGGGGTGGTGACGAGGACGTGGGTGGTGCCCACGAGGTCGTCCCGAGGCATCAGGCCGTGACCTCCTCGGTGAGCTCCACGAAGTTCCCCACGAGGTCCCGCCCGGTGGGCGTGAGGAAGCTCTCGGGATGGAACTGCACGCCGTGGAGGGGCCGGCGGGGGTGACGCATCCCCATGATCTCGCCGGCGCCCCGGGCGTTCACCAGGAACCCCGGCGGAGCCTCCTCCACCACGAGGCTGTGGTACCGCGCCGCCGGGAAGGGGTTCGGGAGGCCCCGGAAGAGGCCGGAGCCGTCGTGGTGCACGGGGCTCACCTTCCCGTGGACCACCTCCCTCGCGTACGCTACGCGGCCGCCGAAGGCCTCGGCCATGGCCTGGTGACCGAGGCACACACCCAGCACCGGCACCTCCGCCTCCCGGATGACCTCCTGCATCACGGGGAACTCCCGGGGCCGGCCGGGGCCGGGGCTCAGCACGATGCCTCGCGCCTCCCGCGGCACGTGGTCCCGATGCACCTCCACGGGGGTGAACTCCCCCACGAGCTGCTCGAGGTTGTGCACGAAGGAGTCCCGGTTGTCCAGGATGGCGATCATGGGTTCAGCGCGTGGAGAGCCCCACGAGCTTTGTTAAGGGTTTCCTCGCGCTCGCGCTCGGGCACGCTGTCCTCCACGATACCCCCGCCAACCTGCAACGTGCACCGTTCACCCTCCTGGAGCACGGTGCGGATGAGGATGTTGAGCTCCAGGTCACCATCCCCCCGGATCCACCCCATGCTCCCCGTGTAGGGACCCCGCTCGGTGGGCTCCTGCTCCTCGATGATGCGGAGGGTCCGGGGCTTGGGCGCCCCCGTCACCGTTCCTCCCGGGAACATGGCTCGGAGCACGTCCCCCACGCCGGCCTCCTCCCGGGCTCGGCCCCGCACCACCGACTCCAGGTGGAGCACCGACGGGTACGTAGTGACCTCCATCACGGGGTCGAGGACCACGCTCCCGTACCGGCTCACGGCCCCCAGGTCGTTCCGGGCGAGGTCCACGAGGATGCTGTGCTCCGCCTGCTCCTTGGCATCCTCCGCGAGCTCCCGGCGCATCCGCGCATCCTCCTCCGGGGTCCCGCCTCGTGGACGCGTCCCCGCGATGGGGCGCGTCTCCAGCTCATCACCCTGGCGGCGCACCAGGAGCTCGGGGCTCGTGGAGACGATGCCCCGCCCTCCCATCTCGTAGAGCCCCATGTAGGGGGCGGGGTTCCCCACGCGGAGCCGGTGGTAGAGCGCCTCGGGGGACCCCCGGCAGGGGAGGGAGAGGCGCTGGGAGACGTTGGCCTGGAACGTGTTCCCCTCCCGGACCTCGCGCTTCACCGCCTCCACCATGGCCCGGTAGGCTTCCGGGGTCATGTCCGGCGCCGCCTCCCCCACCTCCGGGGCGTCCGGGGGCGCGGGCGCCTCCTCCCGGAGGCGTTGGACCCATCGTTCCGCGCGCTCCCGCGGCGGGTGGTCCTGGCGGGGGTGGTCCACGGCCTCCACCACGAGGTCGTCCGCCCGCACCTCCACCCACGTGTCGAAGAGGTCGAAGGCGATGTCGGGGAACCCGTGGTCCCGCCGCGTGCGGGAGGTGGCGGCCTCCAGCTCCTCGGGTTCCTCCTCCTTCCACAGGTCGTACCCCAGGAACCCGAAGGCCGTGAGCTCCGGCGCGGTGAACCCCTCCACCCAGGCCTCCAGCTCCCGGAACCCGCCGTCCCCCTCCCCCCGTTGGTAGCGGAAGGCCTCCAGGGGCTCCGCCGCCACGAGGCACCGGGTCCATCCCCGGCCGTGGTTCTCCAGGAGGACGTTGCCGTCGAGGGCCCGGTACACGTCCAGGGGCGAACGCTCCACCGGCACCCGCTCACGTAGGAGGCCCATGTCGTCGACGGCCAGGGTGGCGCCGGGACTTGAACCCATCGTCCACGGGACCCGGACGCGTCATCGAGCGGCCTCGGAACCCTGCGTCGCAGCGGCTCCCCGGGACCCCCCGCGAGGAGGGTCCTCCACCCCATGCAGAGGGCGCCTCCAGCGAAGCAAACGATTTTATACCCCCCTTTGCATTGCACGAGCGCCGAGGAGCCCATCCCATGGTATCTCCAACCCTCCAAGCGTGGGTGCCCGTCGCCATCTTGCTCGTCCTGGGTTTCGTGTTCCTGGCTCTCCCGCTGGTGGTGGGGCGGTTCGTGCGACCCAACCGCCCGAACCCGGGGAAGCTCGCCACGTACGAGAGCGGTGAGGTACCCCACGGGAGCGCCCGGGGCCCCATCGACATCCAGTACTACATGTACGTCATCGTCTTCCTCGTGCTGGACATCGAGGTGCTCTTCATCGTGCCCTGGGCACTGGACGTGGTGGACCTCGGCGCCAAGGCCCTCGTGGCCATGACGATCTTCGTGGGGCTCATCCTCCTCGGATGGCTCTACGACTGGAAGAAGGGGGCGTTGACATGGCAAGAGTGAAGGTAAGCGGGCCCTCGGAGGGCGAGGGGATGTCGCTGGAGGAGTACACCGAGCGGAACATCCTCCTCGCCAGCGTGGACAAGGCCCTGAAGTGGGCCCGCTCCAACAGCCTCTGGCCCCTCACCTTCGGTCTGGCGTGCTGCGCCATCGAGATGATGGGCGTCATGGCCCCCCAGAACGACGTGAGCCGCTTCGGCAGCGAGGTGTTCCGCGCCACGCCCCGGCAGGCGGACCTCATGATCGTCCCCGGCACCGTCTGCAAGAAGATGGCGCCCCGGGTGCGCAAGCTCTACGACCAGATGGCCGACCCCAAGTGGGTCATCGCCATGGGCGCGTGCGCCAGCGTGGGCGGGCCCTACCAGAACAGCTACAGCGTGGTCCACGGCGTGGACCGCGTCCTCCCCGTGGACGTCTACGTTCCCGGGTGCCCCCCCCGCCCGGAGGCCCTCCTGGACGGCCTCCTCAGGCTCCAGGAGAAGATCCGGGTGGACCCCACGATCAGCGCCGGGCTCGAACGCTACGAGAACCTCCCGGAGGCATGAACCGTGGCCGACGAGGACATCCCTGAGCCGGAGGCCGGGTCGTCCGACGGGAGCGAAGCGAGCGGAGGGGGACCCGAAGGGTTGGAGGACCTCCCCGAGTCCATGGACCCCGACGACTTCACCGAGGAGCAACTGGAGGAGCTCCTCACCCACGAGACGAAGTCCCTCCCCAAGCACCTCCGCATCGCCCAGGCCAAGTACAAGTCCCAGAAGGCTCGGGCGAAGATGGAGGAGAAGAAGGAGGAAGAGGGCGACGGGGACGACGACGAGGACGACGAGCCCAGCGAGGAGGAGAAGCGGGCCGAACGCGGCCGCTCCTTCCCCGATGCGCGGCAGGTCCTCAAGGGCGTGCCCGAGGCGGTGGAGCGCCTCAGCATGCAGAACAACGTCCCCTACGTCGTGGCCGAACCCGGCCACGTCATCGAGGTGCTGAGCTACGCGAAACGCGTGCTCTCCTACGACCACCTCGCCTGCCTCACCGCCGCCGACTACGACGACCGGTTGGAGGTCGTGTACAACCTCCACTCCTACCCCAACGGTCGGGACCTCGCCGTGAAGGTGGCCCTCCCCCGGGACGACCCCGTGGTAGGGACCGCCACCGACCTCTGGCTCGGTGCGGACTGGTTCGAGCGGGAGGTGTACGACCTCTTCGGCGTGCGCTTCGAGGGGCACCCGAACCTCAAGCGCATCATGATGCCCGAGGGATGGGATGGGTTCCCGCTGAGGAAGGACTACAACATCACCGAGGAGCAGTACATCGGCATGGACGCCCAGGGGAACGACACCGTCTCCACCACCCCCGAAGGAGGGTGGTAACGTGGCGGGTCCCCAGGAGCAAGCCGGCGACGCCCCCGCACCCGACCCCCTCCCGGCGGAGGAGCTCAGCGCCGTGGGCGAATCCGGCAACGCCCCCGCTACCACGGGCATCACGCCCCGCCAGATGAGCATCGTGCGGGAGAGCGACCGCCTCGTCACCATCAACATCGGTCCCCACCACCCCAGCACCCACGGCGTGCTCCGCCTCAAGACGTACCTCGAGGGGGAGACCATCCAGCACGTGGAACCCATCATCGGGTACCTGCATCGGGGCGTGGAGAAGCTCTTCGAGGACGGCAGCTACCTCCAGGCCGTCCCCATGACGGACCGCCTGGACTACCTCGAGGCCATGATCAACAACACGGCCCTCTGCGTGGCCGTGGAGGAGCTCGCGGACATCGAGGTGCCTCCCCGCGGACGGTACATCCGCACCATCAGCAACGAGATCAACCGCATCGCCAGCCACCTCATCTGGCTTGGCACCTTCTGCCTCGACATGGGCGCCATGACGATGTTCTTCTGGGCCTTCCGGGAGCGCGAGGGATGCCTCCAGCTCCTGGAGAAGCTCAGCGGCGCCCGCCTCACCTACAACTGGCCCCGCTTCGGCGGCGTGAAGAACGACCTGCCCCCGGGCTTCCTCCGGGACCTGCAGAAGTTCGTGGACTACTTCC
The DNA here is from genome assembly GCA_964505085.1 of uncultured Thermoplasmatales archaeon. Lineage (GTDB taxonomy): Archaea > Thermoplasmatota > SW-10-69-26 > JACQPN01 > CAZDGP01 > CAZDGP01. The sequence goes on along the minus strand of CAZDGP010000018.1, from coordinate 3,438 downwards.
CCGACCGCCTGAAGGAGTACGACACGCTCCTCACGGACAACGACATCTTCCGGGCCCGCACCGAGGATGTCGGCGTCCTCACCGCGAAGCGCGCGAAGGAATGGAGCGTCACCGGTCCCGTGCTCCGGGCCAGCGGCTTCCGCTACGACATCCGCCGGGAGAAGCCCTACGACGCGTACCCCGACCTCGACTTCGAGGTGCCCGTGGGCCGAAACGGCGACGTCTTCGACCGGTACCTCGTGCGCATGGAGGAGATGCGGCAGAGCCTCCGCATCCTCCAGCAGTGCATCGACAACATCCCCGACGGGCCCTACGTAAGCCCCGACGTGGGCGAGGGCCCGAAGCAGCAGCGCCTGAGCCCCCCCGAGGGCGAGGTGTACCGCGCCATCGAGTCCGCCCGGGGCGAGATGGGCGCGTACATCGTAAGCGACGGCACGAACGTGCCCCACCGCCTCAAGTGGCGCGCCCCCACCTTCAGCAACCTCGCGCCCCTGGGCGAGATGGTGCGGGGCCACAAGATCCCGGACCTCGTCACGATCCTCGGAAGCATCGACATCGTCCTCGGAGACATCGACCGGTGACGCACCATGCCTGACCCCACGCTCTTCGAAGTCATCGCTCAGTGGCTTGCCAGCGCCACCGGTGCATCCCTCCTCACCACCCAGGTCCTCGTGTGGACCGTGGTGGCCGCCGTCATCGCGGGGCTCCTGCTGGCGCTTGCCGGCATGAACACGTACTTCATGCGGAAGATCATGGCTCGCGTGCAGCAGCGTGTGGGGCCCAACCGCGTGGGGCCCTTCGGCCTGCTCCAGTTCCTCGCCGACGGCCTGAAGCTCGTGAGCAAGGAGGACATCACGCCGGCGAAGGCGGACCGGTGGAGCTTCTCCATCGCGCCCTACCTCCTCGTGGTCCCCATCGTGGTGAGCTTCGCCCCCATCCCCTGGGGACCCGGCATCATCCTGGCGGACCTCCGCGTGGGCCTCCTCCTCATCCTCGCCATCAGCGCCGCCGCCCCCCTGGGGGAGCTCGTGGCGGGGTGGGCAAGCAACAACAAGTACAGCATGACCGGCGCCCTGCGCGCGGCGGCCATGGACGTGAGCTACGAGATCCCCATGGTGCTCAGCGCCCTCGCCATCGTCATCCTCACCGGCAGCCTCAGCACGCAGGACATCGTGGCGGCGCAGCACGGCCTGTGGTTCTTCGCCCTCCAACCCCTCGGCGCCTTCATCTTCTTCACCGGCGCCCTGGCGAAGGCCGGTGTGGTCCCCATGGACCTGCCGGAGGCCGAGAGCGAGCTCGTGGGCGGCTTCGCCACGGAGTACAGCGGCATGCGCTTCGGCGTCTTCTTCGTGGGCATCTTCGTGAACATCATCCTCATCAGCGTCCTCATGGTGCTGCTCTTCTTCGGCGGGTGGAGCATGCCCGGCATGCCCGGCATCATCCCCGCCTGGACGGGGCTCCTGTGGTTCGCGCTGAAGGTGTTCGTGGTGGTGGCGGCCGTCATCACCGTGTGGTTCACCCTGCCCCGCATCCGCATCGACCAGTTCCTCACGTGGGGCTGGAAGGTGCTCCTTCCCCTCAGCATCCTGAACCTCGTGGTGGCCGTGGCGCAAGCGTTCTACATCACCGGAGGCACCTAACATGGCACGTGTGCCCATCCTTCCCATCTTCAAGGGCCTGAAGGAGACCGTGAAGAAGCTCTTCACCCAGCCCTCCACCGTGGAGTACCCGGAGGCGGTGCGGGAGATCCCGGAGAACTACCGGGGCCGCATCGTCACGTACCTGGACCTCTGCGTGGGGTGCACCGCCTGCAGCAACGTGTGCCCCAACGCCACGTGCCAGATGGAGCCTCTGGACTACGAGGCGCCCATGAACAAGCGGCAGATCTTCCCCCGCATCGACACGCTGCAGTGCATGTACTGCGGCCTCTGCGAGGAGGCCTGCCCCACCGACGCCATCCGCCTCGAGGGTGACTTCGAGCTCAGCGACTACAACCGGGAGATCTTCGACTACGACGCGTACGAGATCTCGAAGAGCGAGGGGCAGCTCATGCTGGAGAACCCCGACAAGCGCAACCCCCTGGCCCGCACCCCCGGCGACCGGGCGGGGGACCCCGGCACGCAGGAGGCGGCCTGACGTGACGTGCGGGGGCTTGGAGGAGGTGGCAGCTTGATCCTGGAAGCGGTCTTCATCCTGCTCAGCATCATCGTGCTCTTCGCCGCGTTGAAGGTCGTGCTCGTGGACGAGCTCGTCCACGCGGTGGTGTGGCTCGCGGTGTCCCTCGTGGGCATCGCCGGCGTCTTCGTCACCCTCACGGCGGAGTTCCTGGCCACGGTGCAGATCCTCGTGTACGTGGGTGCCGTGGTGACGCTGTTCCTCTTCACCGTGATGCTCACGCTCCCCCGGGAGCAGGACGTGGACGTGGACGACCTCGACCTCCCCGCCGGGTACCAGGTGGAGAGCGTGGAGGAGCTCCAGACGGTGAAGCCCCGACCTGGGGAGTCCCCCTACCACGGGCGCGACGTGCCCCGACGCCCGAAGCGCGAACCCGACACGCTCTACGGCGTGCAGAAGGACGATGATGAGGTGGGCGAATGAACCCCAACTGTCTCAGATCATTCGGCCACCCGGCGGTGCCGAGCCGCAGCAGAGCGGAGGCCGGCGTCGTTGCGACGGTGCGAAGCACTGGCGGAACGGCGTCGAGAGCGGAGCGGAGCGACGCGCGAGACACCGGCGAGGTTGGTGAGTAGCCATGGCCGACGAACCCCAACCAACCACCGACGCCTCGCAGGGCCCCGACGCATCCCGCGCCAAGCCCGGCATGAAGGGTGACCTGAAGTGGGCCGTGAGCCTCATGCTCCTCGTGATCCTCGCCGTGAGCAGCTTCACCGCGGGGCTCTGGATGGCTCCGCCCCAGGGCGAGGAGCACCTGGGCCCCTACGAGACCGTGGGCGGTCACACGAGCCCCGGCATCGCAGGTCAGCTCTTCGACACGTGGCTCGTGGCCTTCGAGGTGCTGGGCGTGCTGCTCCTCGCGGCCCTCGTGGGCGCCATCGTCATCGCGCTGAGGGAGTCAGAAGGAGGTGATGCCTGATGCCCATCGAACTCACGACGAACTGGTACTTCCTGCTCAGCATCGGCCTGTTCACCATCGGGGTCTTCGGCCTCATGACGCAGGCCAGCGGCATCAAGATCCTCATGAGCATCGAGCTCATGCTCAACGCCGCGAACATCAACTTCGTCGCCTTCAGCAGCTTCTGGCAGGACCAGACGGGGTACATCATCGCCCTCTTCAGCATCGCCATCGCCGCCGCCGAGGCCGCCATCGGTCTCGCCATCCTCGTGAACCTCTGGCGGCTCCGGGGGACCGTGAACGTGCAGGAAGCAACGACCCTGAGGTGGTGAACCCATGGCGGAACCGCTCCTCGTGGACCTCGT
>CAZDGP010000017.1:23149-31647 GCA_964505085.1 uncultured Thermoplasmatales archaeon | reverse complement strand
CTCGGCCCGCTACGGGGAGTTCGGGCCCTTCGTCTTCGGGTACGCCCTCCACCCCACCGACCTGCGGGCCTTCCTCGACGGGGAGCCCGTGGAGCCCCGGCCCTACGAGGCGTGACCTCCACCTTCCAGAGGTTCTAGCAACCCTCCAACCCTTCCGGGCAAGGTTCCACAAGGGAGGAGGGCCATGCACCGGTCATGGAGCATTACGACGCCGTGGTTCTAGGCGGCGGTAGCGGCCTCACCGCCACGTGGTACGCGGAACGGGACGGCAAGACCGTGGCCGTGGTGGAGCCCGGGCCCCTGGGCGGCACCTGCGTGAACCGGGGCTGCATCCCCACCAAGACCCTCCTCCGAAGCGCCGACATCATGCGTACCCTCCAGGGCGCAAGCGAGTTCGGCATCCACGTGGACCCCGACGACGTCACCGTGGACTTCCCCGCCATCTTCGAGCGCATGCGACGCATGCGGGAGGAGAACGTCTCCCACAGCGACGCCTGGGTCGACGGGAGCGACGCCATCACACGGTACCGTGACCGCGCCCGCTTCGTGGACGAGCGCACCGTGGAGCTCACCGACGGCACCCAGCTTCGGGGCGAGACCATCTTCGTGGCCACCGGCGCCCACCCCTTCATCCCCCCCGTGGACGGGCTGGAGGACGTGCCCTACCTCACGAACCGCAACCTCCTGGACGACCTCAGCACCCAACCCGAGCACATCGTCATCCTCGGCGGCGGGTACATCGGCCTCGAGTTCGCCCACTTCTTCGCCAGCGTGGGGTCGGAGGTCACCGTGGTGGAGTCCAACGCCTGCCTCCTCCGGGAGGACAAGGACGTCCGAAGCCTCGTCACGGAGGAGGTGGCGGGGTACACGAACCTCCTCAACGGCGCCCGCGCCACCCACGCCAGGGAGGAGGAGGGCGAGGTCGTCCTCACCGTCACCATGAAGGAGACGGGGGAGGAGCTGGAGGTCCGCGGCGACACCCTCCTCGTGGCCACCGGACGCCGCCCCACCACGGAGGACCTCGACCTCGACGCCGCCAACGTGGACCTCGACGAGAGGGGGTTCATCGCCGTGGACGACGCCCTCCGCACCAGCAACCCCCACGTGTACGCCTACGGCGATGTCATCGGCCAGGGCATGTTCAAGCACACGAGCAGCTTCGAGGGGGAGGTGGCCTGGCGCGCAAGCCAGGGGGAGGACGCCACCATGAGCTACCGCACGAACCCCCACGCCATCTTCACGCACCCCCAGGTGGGGAGCGTGGGCCTCAACGAGGAGGACGCCCGGGAGCAGGATCACGACGTGGAGGTGATGCGGAGCGAGTACGAGGACGTGGCCAAGGGCGAGATCCTCGGGTCCCCCCCGGGCTTCGCCAAGCTCGTGTACGATGCCACCACGGAACGCATCCTGGGGTTCCACCTCGTGGGGCCCCACGCGGCGATGCTCATCCACGAGGTCGTGGTGGCCATGAACGCCGGCGACGGCACGGTGGACAACGTCGCCGACAGCATCCACGTGCACCCCACCATGCCGGAGCTCGTGCAGCAGGTCTTCCAGCGAGCTGCCTGACGCCCGGCCCCGTCACGTCCACGAGTTCACGACGTCCACGTCCACCACGCTCTCCCCGTTGAGGTTCGTGGACCCGTCCACGACGCTCAACCGGTCCCCATGGAGCGCGCCAACGCTCGTGACCTCCAGCTCCACGTCCAGGGACCCCGCCGGGAGGAGGATGAAGACGTCGCCGAACCACGTGCCCGTGTCCGGGTCCTCGCACCGCATGGGCACGTCCACGGAGCCGTGGGTGACGAGGCGGCTCAGCTGCTCACCCTCGTCCTCGCCCCAGGGACCATCCCCCAGGACGTCCAGCACCGCATCGTCGTAGGGGTTGTGCTGCCCGTGCACGTCGTGGACCACGTACGCCCCGGTGCTCCCCCACCGCTCGTCGGGGTTCGTGGGGGTGATGGTGGCCGTGATGCTTCCGTCCTCGCAGACGGGCCGCCACTCCCCGGGAGCCGACTTCGCCGGATCGCTGGCGGTGCGCTCCGGCGTGTCCCCGTAATCGTTGGGGTCGTTGGCGCGTTGCTTGTACATGGGGTCGTTGGGCACGTCCTGCGGGTCGCTCGTGCCACCCGCGTACGGGTCGCTGCTCCCGCCCCAGCGCCCCCGCTCGTCCACGCTCCCCACCCACGTGTCCTCGTCCTCGTCGTGCCACGTGCCCAGGTACCCCGCGAGGTAGAGGAACCCGGGACCGGCCTCGCTGTGGGCGGGTTCCGAGGAGATGTCCGCATCGGGGGGACCGGGCATGAAGCCCAGGTGCCCCTTGAAGTACGCGCCGCCGAAGTACACCGGCACGCCCCATCCCGCCTGCACGTCGAGCCACAGGTGCTCCCCCACCTGGTACCCCGTGTAGTCCTGGTCCGGACCGGGATCGTAGTAGGGGTCCCCGCCGTAGCTCGTGGCGGGGTCGTGGATGGCGTGCCCGTTGTAGTCGTCGTCCACGTGGTTGGGCTCGTGGGTCCTCGGGCCGAACCCCGCGGTATCGTCCACCGCGCCCACCGTGGGGAGCAGGGGCTCCATCACGGGCTCCATGATCTCTGCGGGGGCGTCCATGTGGTACTGCCACGTGGCGGTCCACTCGTCCTTCAGGAGCTGCTTCACGCCCTCCCCGCCCACGAGGGGGTCCAGCGGACCGTCCTCCTCGTTCCCGGGGTCCCACACGGTCAAGCGGTAGAGCTCCTCCACCTGCGGGTGGAGGCTCGTGTAGGGGTCCACGTCCACCCGCTCCGCATCCAGGGGATCGTAGGTGCCGTCCCCCTGCTCCGTGGGGTTCACGCTCGTGGTGACGGTGGTGGTGGTGAGGAGGGACCGATCGTACTGCCCGTGGGGGTAGATGTTCTGCGTCCACCAGCCCCAGTCGTTCTCGTAGTACCCACCCAGGTACGCGGCGTAGCCCGTGCGGTCCGCCATCTCGGCGTCCGGCACCGAGGCGCCGTCCGTGTCGTTGCGGAGCACGTACCCGCTGTCGGGGTTCCCCGGGAGCACCATCTGCTTCGCGTGGGGACGGGACGTGCCCGGTTGCACGAAGAGGAGCAAGCGGTCGTCGGGGTAGCTCGCGTGCCCGTGCTGGCCCGCCCAGGGGTTCTCCCCGCGCCACACGAACTCGTCCCACTCCCCCTGCCGGGGATCGTCCCACGTGCTCGTGTCGTCGTGGGCGTCGTCGATGCGTCCGTCGGGGGAGCCGCTCACGCCGTGCTCCTGGAGCTCCACCCCGCTTCCCGTGTCCTGCCACCAACCCCACCAGGCGCCGAAGAGCGCGAAGCCCGGAAGGAGGTACTCCTCGTAGGAGTCGTAGTCCGTGCCGTGGACCAGGGGGTTCAGGACACCGTTGGCGTCGGTGCGGAGGAACCAGTGGTCCTGCTCCGCGAAGCCATCCAGCACCAGGGTCTCGTGGCTCGGTTGGAAGTTCTGGTCCGGGAACCCGTTCTGGTCGTCGGGGTGGTTGGGTTCGTCACGGACGTCGGTGCGGCCCAGGCCCGACCCGTCCGGTGGGGCTCGGAGGCTCGCGTCCGCCGGAGCGGGGACGAGAGCCGTGACGAGCAGCAGGGTGGTCACGAGGACGATGCTGACGCTGAGCTTCCGATGCAACGAGACAGCCTCCCACCCCATAGGACGATGTAGGGCACCAAAAGGTTAACCCCGCCCACCCGGACATCTCCGGCCCGCTCAAAGGAGGTCACCACCCCACCCCCAAACCCTTAACGCCCCTCGACCGCCTTCCCACCCCATGGCGCGCCTGGAGGACCCCCTGCGCATCGGGAACGTGGAGGTGCGGAACCGCCTCTACCGCGCCCCCATCCTCGAGTGCGCCGGCAACGGTCCCGACGCTGCCCGCATCCTCCGGGAGGAGCTGGCGCCAAGCGCCGCAAGCGGCGTGGGCCTCATCATGCAGGGGGCGAGCCTCGTCACGGCGGAGGGTGGACGCACCGCCCCCGGGCTCTCCCGCGTCCACGACCCCGATTTCGTCCGGAGCCTCGAACCCGTGACGGAGGCCATCCACGCGCACGGCGCCCGCATCTTCATGCAGATCGGTCACGGCGGCCTCCAGACCATGGAGACGTGGCACCGTCCCTACGCCGCCGACCACCCGGACCTGGAGCAGCTCTGCGTGAGCGAGCCCCCCTGGATCCTCCGGTGGCTCCACCGCCTGGGCGTGCTCGAGCTCACGCCCCGGGTCCTCACCACCGACGAGGTCCACGAGCTGGCGGAGGCCTTCGGCCGGTGCGCCGGGTACGCGGTGGACGCCGGGTACGACGGCATCCACCTGAGCGGTGCCAACGCCAGCATCATCCAGCAGTTCCTGAGCCCCTTCTTCAACGAACGCAGCGACGAGTTCGGCGGCGACACCCCCGAGGCGCGGGCGCGGTTCCTGGAGATCGTGCATGACAACATCCGGGAGCACGCGGGGAACGTGCCCCTCGTGACGAAGGTCCCCGCCGAGACCGCCGCGCCCCGCATCGTGCGCAACCACCTCACCATCCAGGACGGGACGCGCATCGCCCGGCACCTCGAGACCGTGGGCTACGACGCCGTGGTGCCCGTGCAGGTGAGCGTCCTCCGCGAAGCGAGCGTCGCCCGGGGCGCCTACCCCGAGCTCGCGTGGCAGGACGAGCGCTTCCAGGAACGCTACGACGACGTCTTCGGAAGCCCCCTCCGGAAGCGCATCCTCCGGTTCCTCAACCGCTTCGCCGCCCGCCGGTACCGCTTCGAGCCCGCGTGGAACACCCGGTACCAGCGGGCCGTGAGCGACACCGTGGACATCCCGGTGCTGGGCGTGGGCGGCATCCGGGAGCGCAGCCAGATGGACGAGCTCCTCGCCTCCGGCACCTGCGACCTCGTGGGCATGGCCCGCCCCTTCTACGCCGAGCCCCGCCTCGCCGCCCGCATCCTCCGGGCCGAACCCGGAAGCGACACGCGCGTGCTCTGCGCATCCTGCAACAACTGCACCATCCCCCAGGTCACGGGTGCTCCCGGAGTGTGCAGGACCCCGGCGGTGGTGCGGGAGCGTGTGCGGTACGAGCGCCAGGACGCCTACCAGCCGCCGGAAGAGGTCCGGGCCGGGTGAGGTCGTGGAGCTACGACACCGCATCGTCCAGGCCGTCGCCCGCCTCCCGGTGCTCGCCAGCCGCCACGCCAAGCTCGTGCTCGCCCTCTACCTCGTGGCAAGCGCCGGCATGGTGGCGGGGGTCACGCAGCTCTCGTTCCAGGACAACATCATCGACCTCCTCCCCGAGGACAACCCCCACACCGTGAGCGCCCGGAACAAGTCCGAGGAGTTCCCCCAGCAAGCCTACGTCACCCCCATCAACCTCGTCATCGACCCCGGGAAGTGGCCGGAGGCCAACGAGGAACTGCCCCACCGCCGCACCGCACCCCGCCCCATGAACGTCACCGACGAGGTGTACGTGCGGGGCGTCGCCGAGTTCAACGCCTTCATGCTCCAGCACGTGGACGCGGCGAGGTACAACATCAGCATCGACACGTACGTGAGCCTCATCAACTACACGAACACGGGCCGGTGCGCCTGGAGCGACGCGGGCGCCTGCGTCGAACGCCCCGACCCCGAGGCCTTCCGCCTCCCCCCCACCACGCCCGAGGGGGAGGCCCGGTACCGCCAGAACTGGGAGACCTTCATGAACGTGGCCCCCGGCGCCGTCCACGCCCTCGTGGGGCCCGGGTGGAACGCCACGCGCACCACCCTCATGTTCACCCCGGCCCCCGGTACCTCCAGCGCCGAGCTGGGCCACGACATCATCCGGGGGTTCCGCGCGTACAAGGCCTGGGCGCCCGAGCACGCCACCTGGGACGTCTTCGACCTCCAGGAGAGCCACATCGGCCTCAGCATCCCAGCCATCGACGCCCACAGCAGCCAGCTCGCCCGGGAGGACGTGAACCGCCTCGCCCCCCTCGCCGGCGCCTTCATCCTCGCCGCCCTCTACCTTGCCTTCCGGAACCTCCGGAGCATCGCCGTGGCCGGCGTCGGCCTCGGCATCGGCGCCCTCTGGAGCTTCGGCATCATGGGCTTCGCCCGCATCCCCCTCAACACCGTGAACCTCGCTCTCGTCCCCCTCATCCTGGGGGATGGCATCGACTACGGCATCCATGTCATCAACGCGTACCTCGCTGGCCGCAGCGGGGGCCTCACCGACGAGGCAGCGTTCCGCGAGGCCGGGCGGGAGGCCGGCGTCCCCCTCCTCATCGCCACCGCCACCACCGTGAGCGGCCTCCTGGTGCTCCTGGCAAGCCCCAGCCCCCTCATGGGGCAGGTGGGCATCGTCTTCGCCATCGGCGTCACCACCGTCTTCCTCGTGAGCCTCACGTTCGTACCCGCCGCCCTCACCCTCGCCGGCACCGGCGGCCTCGACACCGCCTTCCGCCCCAGCCGCCTCCTCCCCGCCCTCACCCGCCGCATCGCCCGCCGCCCCACCCTCGTGGTGGCCGCCCTCCTCCTCGTCACCGCCGGCGCCATCATCAGCGGCACCCACGTGGAGACCCTCATGTTCGGCTCCCCCAGCGTGAACTTCCCCGAGGGGGACTGGATGCGGGAGAACATCGAGAAGGAGAACCTCTACATGCGCGGCGTGGAGGACACCGACACCGAGTACGCTGCGAGCTTCCTCAACCTCGAGGGCGACGTCACCGACCCCGCCTTCCACGCGTACCTGCGGAACGCCACCCGCGAGCTCGAGGCCACGCCCCTCGTCCGCGAGAACAGCACCCTCGGGATCGACTTCGTCATCAGCACGTGGCAGCTCCTCGAGGGCGGCACCACCGGTGCCGCCGTTCCCCTCCTCCAGGAGGAGACCGACCCCGGCAGCACCTACCCGGACACACGGGAGGGGATCGAGGCCACGCTGGACGAGATCTTCGCCAGCCCCCTCAGCACGTACGCGAGCCTCTTCATGAACCACCCCGACCACGACATCACCGTGGTCCTCATGGAGCTGCGGAGCCCCAGCACCCTCGAGGAGACCGAGGCGCTGTGGACCGAGCTCTGGAGCACCCTGGACACCATCAACGAAGCGGAGGGGAAACCCGACGACGTCACCGTGCGCATGACCGGCACCCTCACCTTCAGCTACCTCCTGGCCACCGAGGAGCTCCCGTGGGTGTGGAACATGGCCGTGGCGGGGTTCGCCGCCGTCGTCCTCCTCGTGTGGTTCTTCACCCGGGACCCCCGCGCCACCTTCACGGTGGCGACCCTCATGGGGCTCACGAGCGTGTGGTGGCTGGGGCTCCTGCCGCTCCTGGGCGTGGAGCTCAGCATGGTGCTCATGCTCCCCATGGTCTTCATCATGAGCATCGGCACCGACTACGCTGTGCACCTGGCGTGGAACCTCCACGAGGCCCCAGCGGACGAGGGGGACCACGTGGTGAGCGTGAGCGGGAAGGGCGTGCTCTTCAGCGCCGTCACCGACGGCGGCGCCTTCCTCATCTTCGTGGGGATGCAGTCCCTCCTCATGCGCGACGCCATGGTGGCCACGAGCACCGCCATCCTCGTGACCTTCGCCTGCACGTTCCTCGTGCTCCCCCTCCTCTACAGGCACCGCTTCGCCCCGCGGGGGTGCTCCCCCGAGGCCGGCTCCTCCCCCAAGGCCCAAGTCGCGGCGGACCCTAGGCGTTCCCCATGACACCCCGCCAGCCACCTGATGCTCACCGGGGCAAGGACCTCTTCCGCTCCCAGGAGGGCACGCACCACGATGCCGTGGCACGCCTCGTGGACCGGCTGGCGGAGGACCCCGTACCCCTCGTGGACGTGCGGTCCCGGGAGGCTTACGAGGCGGGGCACGTCCAGGGCGCCTTCCACGTGCCCGCGGGGAGCGAGAACGAGCACGTGGACGCCCTCCCGCGGGACGCGCTCATCTACGTGTACGGGCAGGACGCCACCGCACCCGACGCGGGGGAGGTGGCCTTCCTCCTGGGGCAGGCAGGGGTCCCCACCCAGGAGGTGCCCGGGGGTTTCGAGGCCCTGCAGGAGCTGGGTGCCCCCATCCAGGCGGGGCCCAACCCCGGGACCCCCTGAAGCGAGGGGGGGGGGGCGCTGGCTCGTCGTCGCGCTCTGGTGTGGACTGGGTCAGCTGTGCTCCGCCGAGAGGAGCACCAGGAGACCCAGGATGAGGCTGCCTACACCCACGAAGAGCCACACGAGCTCGGGGAAGACCAGCACCACGATGCCGAGCACCATGAGGGTCACGGCCCCGGCGAGGCGGCTGATACCCAACCGCTCGAAGAAGGAGCCGCCCTGCTCCCCCACCTCCCGGGCCCGGTGCTCCCACCGGGTGAGGTCCTTCGACCCGTCACCCCGCCCCCGCTCGTCCGCACCCTCGATGGATCCCTTCGTCTCGGAGCGGTTCTGGGGTTCCTTGTTCATGACCATCTTCGTCACCGAGACCATGTGAGCAGGCACCCACCCAAGAGGGTTCTGGGACGAGCCTCGAACC
>CAZDGP010000017.1:10050-23049 GCA_964505085.1 uncultured Thermoplasmatales archaeon | reverse complement strand
CGAGACCATGTGAGCAGGCACCCACCCAAGAGGGTTCTGGGACGAGCCTCGAACCATCCGTTCCTCGCCGCCCTGGGGCCGGGGCTCACGCTACGAGGATGTTGCGTAGGATGGAGGATCGGTGCGTAACCCATGCATCCCCCCAGCATGGCCCCCCTGGGGGTCCGGACACCAACCCGTACCGCCGATCACGCAAGCTCGGCGAGGCGCGCCTCCACGCGCCGGGCGTCCGCCTGGAGCTCGAAGACCTCCTCCCCCTCCACCACGCCCACGGGGACGCGATCCCCGTACTCGTACCGCAGCTCGGGGTCCGTGTCCACGTCCACCAGCGCCAGGTCCAGGCCGTAGCGCTCCGTGAGGTCCTCCAGGAGCACCTCCGCCTCCTCGCAGAGGCTGCAGTCCTCCCGCGTGTACAGCACCACCGGCGCCCCCGGAGCGTGGGCCACGGGAACCGCCCCCGCTACCGCACGCGGTAGTAGTTCGACGACAGCTTCGCCTCGTACCCGTGCTCCTTCTTGTAGTGCCACAGCGGGATGTACGTCACGAAGAACGCCAGGATCGGCACGAGGTGCGTGAGCCACGCCAGCAGGTCCAGCTGGAAGATGCTGATGTAATCCTGCGTCCACGTCATGTACTCCTGCCCGTACACGGGCCACTCGCTGGAGATGAGGCCGTTGATGCTGTAGACCGAGATGGTGAAGATGTAGATGAGGGCCGCGAAGCCCGCGCTCGCCCAGAAGGGCTGCTCCACCGGGCGCTGCGCCTTCGGTCCCCGGTCGAGGAAGGGGATCACCGCCACGATGCCCACCACCACACCCTGCATCATGATGCCCCAGAGCTTCGCCGTCATGATCTCGATGGGGAAGGGCGAGAACCCCGCGATGGAGACCTCGCTCAAGCCCGCGCCGATGGTGATGTCCGCCGCGATCTGCAGCATACCGTAGGTCCACAGGAGGTACCAGTCCGGCAGGATGATCTGGGGTTGCCCCGCGGGGTCCGCCGGAGCCTCCAGGTAGTAGGGGAGGAAGCTCGACACGTAGAAGATGCCCGCGAGGAAGATGAGGACGATGACGGCGTCCCGCAGCACCTCGTGAGGCCAGAAGGGGTACCCCTCCATGGGGCGGAGCCGCTTCCCCTCCCGGATCTCCTCATCGAGCTCCTGCGCCTCCTCCGTGTACTCCTGGATGAGCTCCGTGAACGACGACATGCTTCGACACCTCCTAGTGGGGCTCCGCGATACCCTGGATCCACACGATGGCGATATGCAACCCGATGGTGCCCATGATGAGCAATGGCAGGATGAAGATGTGGTAGATGTACATCCTCGTGAGCGTCGCCTGCCCCAGGCTCGTGCCACCGAAGATGAACCCCGCGATCCACTCGTTCAACCCGATGCCCATGCCCGGGCTCCCCATGGCGAACTCCAACCCGATGGTGGCCGCCCAGTAGGAGAGCTGGCTCCAGGGAAGAAGGTACCCGGTGAACCCGAGGCCCATGGTGAGGATGAAGAGCATCATGCCCACGAGCCAGTTCAACTCCCGGGGCTTCTTGTACGCCTGCACGAGGTAGACGCGGAACATGTGGATGAAGACCGCCGCCACCATGACCATGGCGCTCCAGAAGTGGACGGCGCGGATCATGAAGCCGAAGGGGACCTCCACCATGATGTACGCCACCGATTGCCAGGCGGCGTTGGCCCGCTCGCCGAAGAGCGTCACGGCCGCCGTGCTCGGCACGTAGTACAACGTGAGCAACACGCCGCTCACGAGGGCGATGATGAAGCTCAGCAAGCTGATGCTGCCCATGGTGTACATGGGGTACCAGTACCAGATGCTCCGGAGCTTGTACTTCTCCGTGTGGCTCCGGGGCAGTTGAAGGTTGATCTGCATGTAGAAGCTCGCGAGGTTGTCGGCCACGCTCCGGATGCGGAACCGCTCGTCCAACCACGCGAAGACCTTCAGCGCCAGCACCTGCATCATGCTGACGTCCCGATCCGCCGCCCTCGCCGCACCCTCCAGCTCCTCCTGATCCACGGCCATGTTAGTGGTCCTCCTCCGGGCGGGCGCCCGGCTTCAGCGGCGACTCCTCCTCGTCCACCAACTTCAACTGGAAGCTGTCGGAGCTCAGCGTGAAGGGGTCGTAGATGCTGTGGTGGCAGGTGCAGTAGAGGTCGTCCCACGCACCCCGGGCCCGCGCTTGGTCCTCCGCCTCCTTCCACCCCGGCACGCAGCAGAAGTGCGTGCAGAAGCTCACGAAGGCGACGAACCCGTCCTCCAGCCCCGCCTCCATGACGAGGTCCTGGGGCACACCCTCGAAGGCATGGCGCTCGGGGGACGTCTTGATGATGGTGGCGCTGATGATGTTCGCGCCCTCCTCCCCCTGGGAGCGCCACTGCACGGCGGCGCCCCGGTCCATCTCCTCGAAGTGCTCCGCCTTCACGGGCTCCCCGATGCGGTCCCCGTACCAGGGGTCGAAACCCTGGGCGAGCTTGCTGGGCACCACGAAGTACCGGAGCACCTCGTCACCCTCGTAGGCCTCCTGGAGGCCCGGCGCACCCTCGTGACCGCAGTACTTGTACCAGTCGAGGACCGACTCGCCGTCGAGGGTCGGGGACCCGCGGATCACGCCGTCGTCCCCCACCTCCAGGGGCAGAAGCGGGATACCGCGGGGTGCGGGGCCTCCCACCTTCTTGGCGGCGATGTACTCCACGTTCTTGATGGTTCCCCCCTGCACGAGGCTGATGGGCTTGCCCATGCTGAAACCGGCGGCCGCGGCGACGCCGGCGGTGCCGGCGATGGCGCAGCCCTTCACGAAGCTTCGGCGGGTGAGGCCGTTGTCGTCGGATCCGTTGGCCATGTCGCTTGCTCCTTGTCAGAGGGTCGGTGGGTATCGTTCGGTGGGGCCTCCCGCTACAGGAGGTCCTCGTACTTCCGCTTGCGCTTCTTCACGACGAGGATGTCGGGGAGGAAGTACTTCCGGTAGAGGGCGAGGATGCCCGCGAGGGTGGCGAAGGCGCTCGCCAGGTAGAAGGCGAGGCGCTTCTGCTCGGGGACGGAGTTGGTTCCGGTGGCGAGGCCCCACACGAAGAGGCCGACGAACGCGAGCTCCAGGAGCGTGAGCACACCGATGAAGACCACAGCCCACATGGGTTCCCGGGGCTCCTCGTAGTAGGTGACCTCGCCAACGTCGTCGACCTTCGCCATGGGGACACACCCGCGCCATCCACCGCCCGTGGGGGCCGCAGGCACCGTGGTGCGATGCACCCCGGTCCCCAGGGGGGATGTTGCATCCCGGCCATGAAAATCTGTGTATAAATAGATTCCCCCATGGGGATCCCCATGCACGTTCCGCTGGCGCCTCCCGCCCGCTGGATCATAGATGGCATGACCGTCGCCAGGGACCTCGCCCCGCTCCGCGGAACATCCGCCGCTGGACCTACCGTAACGCTTTACAACCAGACCTCCCTTGCTCCGGCACCCACTATGGCCGAGATCCTCACGCTCGTCATCGTCACGCTCCTCGCGGTGGCCGTCCCACCCCTCCTCCGCGGGCTCCAGCTCCCTCTCGTCGTGGGCGAGTTGGGCGTCGGGATCCTGGCCGCCGGCGCCAGCCTCCTCGTCTACAACACCATCGGGTTCACGCTCCTCGCCGAGGGCGAGATCGTGGAGCTCCTGGCGACCCTCGGCGTCATCCTCCTCTTCTTCCTCATCGGCCTCGAGATCGACTTCGACCTCATGGAGTCCCAGGGCATCCGCCCCATCCTCCTGGGCCTGGGCATGCTCCTGGCGAACATCGTCATCGCCTACGGGGTCCTCGCGGGCATCATGGGGTACCCCCCCGCCACCGCGTTCTTCCTCACCCTCGTGCTCAGCGAGACCAGCGTCGCCATCCTCTATCCCGCCCTGAAGGACTCGGGGATCACGGGCACCGCCTACGGGCAGAGCGTCCTCGCCTACGGGCTCCTCATCGAGTTCGGCGTGGTCATCCTCGCCGGCGTCTTCACCCTGGCCTACAGTCCCCGGTCCGGCTTCGACGTGGTGTCCGCCGAGGTCCTCCTCCTGCTCCCCGCCCTCGCCTTGGCCTTCTGGGCCATCTACAAGCTCGGCGGGTGGGCCATGTGGAGGTTCCCCCGCGCCGTGAACCGGTTCTTCGTGAGCGACGACCCCGCCGAGATGGGGGTCCGCACCGCCCTCGCCCTCATGTTCATCTTCGCCGCCCTCACCGAGACCCTGGGCACCGAAGCCATCCTGGGCGGTCTCTTCGCCGGCGTCGTCGTGAGCCTCCTCTTCCGGGACACCGGGTTCCTCGAGCGGAAGCTCTTCGGCATCGGGTACGGGTTCCTCATCCCCATCTTCTTCATATCGGCGGGCCTCGGCTTCGACTTCGGCGTGTTCAGCGACACCCAGTCCCTGCTCCTCATCCCCATCTTCCTCGCCATCGTGCTCGCGGGGAAGCTCCTGCCCGTCGCCGTCCTCGTCCCCGACTGGGGCGGGCAGCGGTCCCTCGCCGCCGGATGGCTCCTCACGTCCCGCCTCACCCTCAGCGTCGCCGTGGCGAGCGTGGGCCTCGACCTGAACCTCATCAGCTCCAGCGAGTACAGCGCCATCCTGCTCCTGGCTCTCATCCTCGCCGTGGCGAGCCCCCTCCTCTTCCGGCGGACCTTCCCCGGCGAACAGACTGGAACCGAGGAGCCGACCCCTGGAGGGGTGAGCTCGTGACCTCCCCCGAATCCGAAGGGCCGGCGGCCGTGGCACCCGGCGAAGGCGGAGAAGCAACTGGGGAGGACCCCCAGCACGTGGTCATCGTGGGCGGGGGCCGCGTGGGGCGGGACCTGGCCCAACGCTTCCAGGGGGCCGTGGTGGTGGAGCCCGACCCCGGCCGCGTTCGCCGCCTCCAGGACCGCTTCCCGGACCTCACGGTGGTGGCCGGCTCCGGAACCGACCCCGAGGTGCTCCGGGCCGCGGGGGTGGACGACGCCGACGCCGTGGTGGCCGTCGCCAGCAACGACCAGGTGAACCTCAAGGTCGTGACCACCGCGATCCCCATCGCGTCGGGACGCGTCGTGGCCCGGGTGGACGATCCCCGGAACGTGGATCGGTTCGAGGAGGCGGGTGCCGTCCCCGTCACCGGCCCCCTCTCCCGCGCCCCCTCCATGATCTACAACCTCGTGCGGCCCGGCAAGCGGAGCCTCTACGAGGTGGTGATCACCGAGGGCAGCCCCGTGGTGGGGGAGCGCGTGGAGGACATCGACCTGCCAAGCTCCGCCACCGTCGTCATCGTGCTCCGGGGAGACCACCTGGTGAGCCCCGACCCGGACCTCGTGCTCCAGCGCGGCGACGTCCTCACCATCGTGAGCCCCGACGACCAAGCCTCCGACGCGCTGGAGGCCGTCACCGTGCACGATGGCGGGTTCAACCCGATCGGCGAGATCCTGGTGCTCGTGGAGGGACCCGAGGATGTCCACGGGTCCCTGAAGGAGGCGTTCCTCCTCGCTCAGAGCACCCGGGCCACCCTCCACGTGGTGACCCGTCACGACGCTGGGGGGTTCCTGGAAGCCCCGGAGCTCGTGGCGGACCTCGAGGGTGTGGAGCTCCACCGCCACGAGGCCCAACCGGGGGAGGAAGCCTCCGACGTGATGGTGCGGATCCTGAACGCGTTCCCCTCCGCGCCCGACGGGGCCCGGGGGGAGCCCCTGCGGCTGGTGGTGCTCCCGCCCGGGCAAGCCAGAGGGTTCTCCCGGCTCCTCCGACGCAGCCAACTCCACAAGCTGCTGGAGGAGACCGGCCACCCCGTGCTCGTGGCCCGACGGGGAGCCAAGGTAGGGTCGATCCTGGCGCTCCTCGACGCCTCACCAGGCCACGACAGCGTCGTCCGGGCCAGCGTGGACACCGCGCTCCTCACCGGGAGCGACCTCACCGCCCTCATCGTGGAGGACCACGAGACCGAGTCCGAGGACCGCCTCCTCACGTACCTCGAGCGCGTGGGTCAGGTCTACGGCGTGGACGTGGAGGCCCAGCACGTGCAGGGCCACCCCATCCTCGAGCTCGTGATGCTCGCTCGGGACATGGAGCCCGACCTCGTGGTGCTTCCCTGGCGAAGCCCCACCGTGCGACGGGACATCCTGCGGCGCTTCATCCGGGAGGGCCCGGGGAGCGTCCTCCTCGTCCCGTGATCACGCCCGCCCCTCACCGGGTTCCAGGGGTGAGACCGGCTCGTCTTGGGTGCACTGCACGAAGCGGTACCGCGCGAGGGTGTAGGGGTCGTACACGCTCCCGTGGCAGGAGCAGAACACGTCACCCTCGGAGCCGCCCGCGCCCGCGCTGGGGTTCCGATACCCGGGCACGCAACAGAAGTGCGTGCAGAAGCTCACCATGGCCACGAGGCCCTGGGCGAGCCCCAGAGCGTCCGCGACGCGGCGGTCCACACCCTCCAGTGCCACCTCACCCCCGCGCACCCGCATGAGGAGCACCGTCACCACGTCCTTGCCCTCCGCGCCCTCGCTACGCCACCGCGCCGCCGCGGCCCGACCGGGCTCCAGGTCCCGGAAGCGCACGGGCTCCCCCAGGCGATCCCGGAACCACGGGTCCGCCCCGCCGGCGAGCTGGGATGCGGGCACGAAGTACCGGAGCACCTCGTCCCCCTCGTACCCCTCCTGCAGCCCCGGAGCCTCCCCGTGACCGCAGTACCGGTACCACCCCAGGATGGGCTCGCCCAGGAGCGAGGGGCGCCCCCGCACCACCCCGTCGTCCCCCACCGTCACCGGGAGCAGGGGGAGCCCCCGGGGGGCGGGGCCCGCCATCTTCTTCGCTCCCACGTACTCCACGGTGCGGAGCTCGTCGCAGGGGTCCTGTGCGAGGCTCACGCCGACGCCCACGCCCCCCGCCAGAGCCGCGGCTCCCACCCCCGCCACCGCCATGCCCTTCACGAAGCTCCGCCGCGGGATCCCGCCCCTGTCCACATCCGGGTCATCCATCATGTTCTCCACGTCCACCTTCGATATGTTCATGGTGGGGTCCTAGGGACGTGAAGCATGGGGACGGTTCCCATGGGTGCGAACGGTGGCACCAACTCCCTCCGGGGCGTTCTGAAGGTTTAAATAACCGAAGTCCGTTGCTTCGCCGAACTCTCGCCCCGGGTCCCTGGGACAACCGGGGCAAGGTGATCGCCCATGGATTTCGTGGACCTCGCGCTCAACCCTCGCAAGGCGCAGAACCGGTTCTCCCCCTTCGTCAACCGCATGCCGGAGGACTACCTCAGCAAGCTGAAGCACCGTTTCGGTGACAAGGCCACAGCGGACCCGGCGGAGTGCGCCATCTACAGCCGCGACGCGGGGTCCAACCCCGCCGCGCTCAACATGCTCATGAAGCGCCGCGCGTGGGCCGTGGTGGCGCCCGAGGTCCGGGGGGACCTCGTGGACGTCCTCGAGTTCAGCCGGGAGAACACCCTCCCCGTCGTCCCCCGCGGCGGCGGCACCAGCCACCTGGGCGGCGCCGTCCCCACCGAGGGCGGCATCGTGGTGGACACCCGGAACCTCGACAGCATCCTCGACGTGGACGCCGACGCCCACACCGTCACCGTGGAACCCGGCATCACGTGGACAACCCTCGACGACGAGCTTCGGGACCAGGGCCTCGCCCTCCGCCAGCTTCCCCTGCAAGCCCACGGAAGCACCGTGGGCGGTGCCGTGGCCCGGGCCGAAGCGGGGATCGGCGCCCTCCGCTACGGCGGCATCGGCACCGACGTCCTCGAGGTGACGCTCCTCACCCCCGACGGGGAGACGTGGAAGCTCACCGACGAGGACCTGGACCTCGCGGTGGGCGCCTGGGGCATCACGGGCTTCATCCTCGAGGTGACGCTCCGCGTCCGCGACGCCACCACCCCCAAGGTCCTCCTCGCAACCTTCGACGAGGCCGGGGGCGCCGTGGAGGCCGCTGAACGCATCGTCCACGAGACCGACGCCTGGCACCTCGCGGTCTTCCCCCCGCGCTTCGCCGAGCTCACCAACGACGCCGCGCGCGACGGCGCCATCTACCCCAAGGGCTGGAGCGTCCTCGCCACACTGGAGGAACCCAACGACCGGTCCCGCGAGACCCTCACGGGCATCCTCAAGTCCAGCGGCGGCACCCTGGCCGACGACGAGCAGGTCCAACGCGTCTGGGACGCCCGCCACCGATCCAAGACCCTCAAGGCCAAGGGCCCCAGCCTCGTCATCGCCGAGGGCATCCTCCCCGTGACGGAGCTCGGGTCCGCCCTCGCCGAGGTCCCCGACCAGGTGAAGGGCGACGCCCACGCCACCTGGGCCCACGCCGCCGGCCCCGGCACCGTGAAGCTCATCTACTACGGTCTCGACGACGAGCGCCGGGAGACCTTCCCCAGCGGCGTCGGCAACGGCCTCGCCGTCCTCGACATCGTGAAGGACCACGAGGGCCACGCCGCCGGCACCGGCGTGCTCCTCAGCCACGAGGCGAAGCGCGTCCTCGGTAAGGAACGGCTCAAGCGCCTCAAGGCATTCAGGAACGAGCACGACAAGGAGGAGCTCTTCAACCCTGGACCCGTCCTGGGTGCCCGCCTCCGCGGGGTGCCCTGGCCCCGGCTCTGGAACACCTTCAACCGCGTGAACGCCCCCATCCTGAAGGCGGCCCGCGGCCAGCAAACCTACGCCACCCACGTGCAACGCGACCCCAGCTTCCAGGCCGTGAACCGCGCCGTGGGCAAGGTCCGCGCCGGGAGCCTCGGCAGCATCGAGTACGACGTCCACACCGACCCCACCGACGGCGTCTCGAACACCCACGCGCCCGAGACATTCCAAGCCCGCTTCGCCAGCGGCACCCCCGAGGGGCGCGTGCACCTCGCCCGGGCGCTCCTGGACGGCGACGCCCCCATGACGCAACGTGTGCAACGCCGCGTGGCCCGGTCCCCCCTGGGCTTCCAGGCGGAGGAGAACCACACCACCGGCGTCCCCGTGGAGCGCGTCACGGACCTCCTCCTCGCCGCCGGCGTGGAGACCCGGGGTCCCCTTCCCGAGCACGCGGTCCTCTCCCGCTTCGCCCGGGAGCGCGGCAACGTGCTCGGGAAGCCCGACAAGGAGCGCACCGCCTGGGCCGAGGCCGGGTACCCCTTCGACCCCGACGCCCGGAACCTCATCTACACCGACGACATCGCCGCCTACGAGGAACCCGCCGTGGTGAGCTTCGCCACCCGGGCGCTCCTCAACACCGGCATCCACCTCACGTACCTGGGGGCCAAGGAGGCTCACGCCGGCGAGACCCTCATCGAGACCGGGCAACGCCAGGCCGCCCTGGATGTGGCGCAGCCCATGATGGAGGCCATCCTCGACCAGGACATCCGACGCATCGTCACCGTGAGCGCCAACGCCGCCCGGGCCATGCGCAACGACTGGCCCGAGCTTGCCAAGGAGCTCGAGGACCTGGAGGACCCCTGGGACGTGGAGGTCGTCCACGCAAGCAAGCTCCTCGCCGACGCCATCGGTCAGGGTGCCCTGGAGTTCCAGGGCACCGCCATCGACGCGGAGGACGCGGAGGACGAGAGCGAGACCGCCGAGGACGAGGAAGAGCAGGAGGCGGACGACGAAGGAGCCGAGGACGAGGAGCAGGAGGAGACCGCCACCGGCCCCACCCCCGTGCTCCTGCACCGCGCTGCCGGCCTCACCCCTGACGAGTGGGAGGCCTGCCGCACCGTGGCCGACGCCATCCCCGCCATCACGGTGGTGGACACCCTGGAGGTGGAGAGCGGCCACGGCCGCGCCCTCCGCCAGAGCTTCCCGGACCTCCACGACGAGATCGCCACCGCCGCCATCGAGGCCGCGAAGGGCCGGGGCGACGCGGAGGCCATCGTCACCGTGACCCCCGGGGACCACCTGAGCCTCGGGAGCGCCGCCAGCGGCATCGAGGTGCAGGACCTCTTCCAGCTCGTGGCCGAGCACATGGTGGAGCGCGACGTCGGCGGCAGCATGCCCGCGGGCGACATCAGCTTCGAGGAGGAAGAGGAGGAGTTCATCGAGGAGGACATTCCCGACGGGAAGTTCCGCGTGGAGTTCGTGAAGGAGAAGATGGCGGTCCCCATCGGCCCCGACGAGAACATCCTCGACGCCGCGGAGGCGTACGACCGCCTGGCGGACCTGCCCTTCAGTTGCCGGGCGGGGAACTGCGACACCTGCAGCGCCCGGTGGGAGGGCGACGAGGCCCCCGACCAAAGCCAGGCGGAGGCCCTCACGGGCGAGGAGCAGGAGGAGTTCGTCCTCACCTGCATCGCCAAGCCCAAGGGCAACATCAAGATCTGGAGCGATGAAGCGCCGGGCCGGTAGGCCCGGGGCTGGCACGGACGCCGTGGCATCGAAGATGCCCCGCCGCCCGCGCCTGGCGCCTGGGCGCTAGACCGGGCCCCTCTCCACCAGCTCTCCGATGGAGCTCAACCCCCGCCACCCGCCCCCGCGGTCCTCGCTCCGCTACGCTCCGCGAGCACCGCGTACACCCCTCCCCTCCGCCCCGGGCCACCTCCCCTCCCTTGCCCCCTCATCGAAGAGGAACCTATAGTCACCTATAGTTGGCTATAGGTCGTCCTGGGAGCGGTGATCCTTGAGGGGGAAGCGAAAGGGGATGCGGGTCCACGGCCGCGGCAGGTACCCTACTCGACCTCGCGCTGCTGCCGCTCCTTGATGAGCTCCAGCACCGCGTCGATGCCGTCGAGGCCCGTGAGCTCCTCCTGGTCGATGAGGGGGATGCCCTCCACATGGAGCTTCGTGCGGCGCTCGTGCACGAACACCGCACCCACACGCTCCGTGACCTCGCTCACGTTCGCCATGACCCGCGCCCGGCGCTTCAGGCGCCGGTCCATCTCGCTGATGCCCGTGAGCACCAGGTGGTCCACGTCCTCCTCCCCCGAGCGGCTGATGGCGTTGAAGGGGCTCCGCCCCACGGGCACGATCTGGAAGCCCATGCGCTCCATGGCATGGTACACCTCCCGCTCAAGGGCGTCGGCCAGGTCCCGCAGGTCCAGCACCTGCACCTCGTGCTCCTCCGCCTTGCTCCCGCCGCTTCCCGGCGTGCCACCCCCATCCAGGGGGTCCAACGCCCGCACGATGGGCGCCTCGAGGTACTCCTCGAGCTTGGCCGCCACGTCCACCATGGCGCCCATGCCCTCCTCGTACATGCTGATGGCCCGACGGCTCACGCCGGCGACGCTGGCGAGCTCCCCCAGGCTGTACCCCTGCTCCTCCCGGATGCGCCGAAGCTCCCTCCCGTCGATGTCCACGTAGAAGCCCCCCGGCGCCGCGTACACGAGGGGCGCAAGACCCTCCACGAGGTACTCCTCCAGCGTGTCGAGCGTCACGATGGGTACCCCGTGGCGCGCGTAGAGCACCCCCGGCTCCAGCTCCCGACTGGAGGCACGCGCCCCCACCAGGAGCGGCCGCCCCTCGAGGAGCTTGCTCAGGGTGAGGAGCTCCTCCGCCACCTCGGGGCTCAGGCTGTCCACGTTCGTCAGGACCTTGATGATGAGAAGGTCGTCGTCCCGGCGAGCCACCACGTCGAAGGCCATGGGCCGGAGGCGACTCGGTTCGCTAACGAGGAAGCCGGTGTGGGAGAGCAGGCCCCGCACCGACTGGATGAGGTCGCGGCGCATCGTCGTACACGGAACTACCGGGACTTCGATATAAAGCTTGCCCGCGGTGCCACCCTCCCCCAGGTCGTCCCAGAACCCGGTCCCCAGGGCCCACCCCCGCCCCATGGGAGCACATGGCTCCAACTTCCGAGAACTTTATATACCCCCAATCCGACTACGCACCTGCGTTGTCGTACCAGGGTGTCCTATCATGGCCCGTGACCCCAAGCGAACCCTCATCGTCCTCGTCACCGCAACCCTCCTCCTAGCTGGGGTCCCCGCGACCCTCGCGTACGAGGATGAGGAGAACCCCCTCCACTCCCACCCGGACATGGGGATCGAGTCCGCGGTCCTGCGCACCCTCGACGGTACCGACTCCCAGGACCACTGGGTGAACCGGGCGGACTTCGTCCTCACCCCCGAGGACGACGTGCTCGCCGCCGTCCACGTCACCAAGGGCGTCACCACCGAGGACCCAGCCAAGGACATCGCGGTGTACGTGGAGGTCGAACACGAGGACTCCAGCGAGTCCGCGAAACTGCGGGACGCCAGCCAGTGCTGGAGGATCGACGAGATGGGTCCCGACAAGTCCGGCACCCTCGTGACGAGGCAGTTCCGCCTTACCACGAGCGCCCCCGGCAACGTCACGCTCCACGCCCACGTGAACAACAACGTGACCGAGGCGCAGTGCGGCGTCGAGAGCTGGGGTGAGACGCTGGACGACGAACCCAACGATCACGCGTGGACCTTCGTCGCCGGGGCTCAACCCGACCTCGTCACCACCGCCGACGACATCACGTGGTGCTTCAGCGACTGGTTCGACGACGATACCCGCGAGTGCGGGGACCAGAGCGCCGTGGACCCCAACAACAAGGCCCAGGCCCAACCCCGGAACGGGGAGAACCTCACCACCTTCCGCGTGGACGTGCGGAACATCGGCACGTACCAGGACCTCATGCCGGTGGACACGAACCGCTCCGTCACGGACGAGGGGGACTGGACCGGGTCCACCTGGCAAGCGTTCGGCCTCAAGGAACCCGACTCCAGGGGATCAGGCTCCCCCAGCCCCATCCCCTACGAGGTGAACATGACCCTCACGGGGGACGACGACCAGTCCACGTGGTACCTCACCCCCGACGGGCCCTCGGAGGACGAGATCACCTACACGCGGAACGTGACCTCGGAACCCTGGGACCTCCAGGGGAAGATCCCGGGGAACTACACCCTCACCGTTCGCCTCGACGACACGAACCACATCCGCGAGTCCGGCGAGGGGAACAACGACGCCCAGTTCACCATCCGCCTCTACGGGGCGGACCTCACCCCCTCCATCAACGCGTCGGACCTCCCGGGGGACCCCGCCAGCGCCCTCGAGTACAC
>CAZDGP010000017.1:0-9950 GCA_964505085.1 uncultured Thermoplasmatales archaeon | reverse complement strand
CCTCCATCAACGCGTCGGACCTCCCGGGGGACCCCGCCAGCGCCCTCGAGTACACCACCAACGACCGGGACGTGCACTTCAACGCCACCGTCACGAACCTCGGGGACCTCGACAGCACGAAGGTCTGGACGTGGGCGTGGTTCCTCGACGAGGACACGATCCTCGCGGACAACCGCACGGGGTTGAGCGCCTCGAACCACGGCACCGGGCACGCGGTCGCCGCAGGCGGCGAGACCTACCTCAGCCACAACCGCAACTTCTGCGACGACCCGGACCGAACCTCCTGCTACCTCACCCCCGGCAAGCACGTGGTCGAGGTGCTCGTGGACGACGAGGACAACGTCGGGGAGCTGGACGAGTCCAACAACGCCGACACCCTCGAGTTCTACGTCGAGGACGACGCTGCCCCCGTGGTGGACGCCTGGGGGAGCAGCGCCAAGGGCACGGTGAAGTCCGGCGAGGAGATCACCTTCAGCACCACGCTCCTCGAGGACGACCTCTACCTGGACAACGTCACCCTCCACCTCGAGGTCGATCCGGACTCGGGGAACGCCACGACCCACACCTTCGGCTCCAGCGCGTCCGAGCGGGCGCTCACCGGGCACGAGCTCGACGACAGCGGCACGGGATCCTACCAGTACACGTGGACCTTCGCCAACGGCTTCGAGACCGTCGGCACGTACACGTACTGGGTCACCGCCGAGGACCCCAGCGGGAACGCCGTGAGCACCGTGGACGATGCCAAGAGCTTCACCGTGGGGAAGTGGCCGGTGAACATCACCGTCATCGCTCCGAACCACGGCGAGGAGTTCCCCTTCCCCAACCCGGACAACGGCACCGACGACAACACCCCCGTCATCATCATCGCTTACATCAACGGGACCGGGCTCAACGACACCTCGGCGGACGGGAAGTACGTTCGCCGAGACGCGGTGGCGAACGACGATCCCGCCTTCAACTACACCCTGAACAGTGGCTGGCTGCACCACCCGGACTGCGACCGCGACCCTAGCAACGACGAACCCGAGGAACCCATCGGCGGCCGGGAGGCCTGGTGCCGCGAGGACGCGTTCTTCCAATCCACCGTGCACCGCACCGACGTCTCCGAACCCGGCCGATGGAACGTGAGCATCGAGGTCCGCGACGCCGCCGGGCGATGGACCCACAACGAGACGTACTACGTCCTCCAGGACGAGCCCCCGAGCTTCGACCTGCAGAACACCACCATCGAAGGCCAGGACCTCCAGGAGCACGAGGACGGTTACAGCTTCCTGCAAGCGGGGGACACCTTCCGCGTAAGCGTGCGGGTGCAGGACGACGGCCTCGGGGTCTTCGACGACGACGAGCAACCCGTGGAGGGCGTCTTCGCCAACCTCACGAACACCACCCGGGGCTTCCACGGCAACGTGAGCCTCACCTGCGTCGCCGACTGCGACCAGAAGAACAGCACGTGGAACGGCACCATCACCACGGGACGCGACGGCGCCATGGCCGTGGGCGGGTTCTACAACGTCTCCTTCCACGCCGTGGACAACAACGGGAACTGGGCGAACACCAGCGAGGGTGACGTCTCACCCGACGTCATCCAGGTGCAGGACTCCAGCGCCCCCACGATCCTCGACGACCGCTCCGGCGTGGACACACCCCAGAACGGCCTCAAGGGCGAGGTGGGGGAACCCTTCACGTTCTTCGCCGAGGTGCGGGACGAGACGAAGCTCGACGTGACCGTCACCATCACCGCCGCCAACGGCTCCAGCATCACCCGGAGCCTCCACCGCGTGGGCACCACCGACCGGTACGAGGTGGACCACGTCTTCGACACGGCCGGAACCTACCGGTTCAAGATCGTGGCCGAGGACACCGCACCCTCCGTGCACAAGGACAGCTTCCAGGGTCCCGACTTCGAGGTGGCGGACAACCTCCCGCCCGGCGTCACCGTCTGGCGGCCCTCCGTACAGCACAACACCTCCGCGTACTGGACCGACCCCTCCCCAGCCCTCGTCACGAGCGTGGCGGACCCCGACGACGTGGACCAGAGCTCCATCGAGCTGCGGTTGGACGGCGCACCCGTGAACATGAGCAACGTCACCGTCACCCGCCTTGCCAGCGGCACCGGGTACAACCTCACGTACGTGCTCCCCGGAAGCTACACCGACGGCGACCGCATCAAGGTGGAGGTCGAGGCCACGGACAAGTCGAACCTCAACCTCTCCGGCACCGTCACGTACCATCTCCTGGTGGACGGGCAGGCCCCCGTCACCGAGGAGCCCACCTACGACCCCAAGTACCGGGCCGGCGGCCACGTGTGGAACATCAGCGGTATCTCCACGGTCCTCGTCGACGCGTCGGACCCCGAGAGCGTGGACGGATCCGGCAGCGACGTGGCCACCGTCTTCGTGCGTCTCGAGAAGGAGTCCCTGGGCGCACCCATCGAGCTCGAGCCCGGGGAGACCTTCCGCATCAACCGGGAGTTCCTCGGCGACGACTACATGGGCCCCGGCCTCTACAAGATCCACTACTGGAGCGAGGACCACGTTGGGAACGAGGAGCAGGAGGAGGTCGTGCAGGTCCGCCTCGACACCCGCGGACCCCAGATCACGCCCCTGGCCCTGGGCACCCGGCACATCAACGCCACCATCAACGACGACCAGGGGGTCGCGCAAGCCGTGCTCCACGTGCGCGAGCAGGGCGAATCCACGTACACGCCCCAACCATTGAACTTCAGCAACACAGAGGGTCTCTGGCAGGGCCTCCTGCCCGAGGTACCCCGGGGCACGGTGCTCGAGTACTACATGACCGCCACGGACCAGATCGGGAACCAGGGCTTCGCCGGTCGCGCCACGAACCCCTTCACGTACGTGGAGGGCAACAAGCCCCCCACCGTGGAGTTCGTCTCGCCAGCGGACGGCACCGACATCGGCGGAACCATCCTCGTGGAGTGGGAGGCCCAGGATGCCGACGAAGGTGACGAGCTTCGCTTCACCCTGGAGTACCGCCTCGCCGGCCAGGGTAACTTCCGCCAGCTCGCACCCCTCAACGTGGGCGAGACCAGCGTCGACGTCGACACCCGCGACCTCCCCGACGGCACCTACGAGCTCCGCATCACCGCGAGCGACGGCACCGCCTTCAGCAAGGACGTCATCACGGTGGACATCGAGAACAGCGACGTGGCCGCCGAACCCACACCTCTGCCAAAGAAGAAGTTCGACCGGGGCCGCATCGTGCACTTCACGGCCGACATCTTCAAGGCCAACGCCAACGTCACCCTCGAGCTCACCCGCGGCGGTGAGGTGGTGCTCACGGCACCCATGCGGGACGACGGCGCCGGTGGCGACGCCGTGGCCGGCGACAACACGTACACGGCGAGCGTGCGCCTGGCCGACGCCGGCACCTACGAATGGCGCGTCATCGTCACGTACGAGGACGACGGCCAGACGCGCACCGAGCAGGTGCCAGGCGACGGGAGCTTCGTCGTGGCGAGCACCGCCACCGACATCTTCAACGACAACATGGGACTGTGGGTGGCCGTCATCATCCTGACCCTGGCCGTGGCCGGCATCGGAGGCTACGCCCTCACGCGTGGACGCCAGTGACCCCCTCGAAGGAGACCATGGAGGAAGACCAGACGTGAACCTCGAGCTCACGCCCCCGCAACGACGAAACGCCATCATCGGCCTCCTGGCCCTGGCAGGGTTCGCTTTCCTCCTGGCCCTCGTGCCCACGCTCCTCGCCTGGGGGGCAGCCGGGGCGTACATCCTCACCGCCGTGGTGCTTCTGGCCCTCGCCCTCGTGGGGCTCCTGGTCATCCTCCTGTGGAGCGAGACCGCGGACCTCGATGCCTGGACCGAAGCTGAGGAGGACGCCTTAGCCGAGGAGGAGGCGGAGGAGTTCCTCCTCCGGTGCAAGCACTGTGGCGAGGTCTTCAGCGTCCTCGACGACGGCACCCGGCCCCTGCGGCACTCCTGCCCGCGCTGTGGTACCACGGGCGTCATCCGCAACGTGCCCTCCTGATCCCTGTCTCGAAAAAGGGAAGAACCCTCCCGCCCTTGCGGGAGCGGAGACGAACCCATGGCTCCCGAGGATCCCCCCGAAGACGACACGTCACCGTCGAGCCCCCAGGCTCACCGCCGGTCCACGGTGGAGCTCCCGAACCCGTACCTCCTCTGGATCATCCCCGTGGTGGCGGTCCTCTACGTGATCTTCGTCATCCTCCTGGCAACCGGCATCATCCCCCTCTTCATGGAGGTGGGCACCGCCGTGGGCCTCGGGGTGGTCCTGCTCCTGGGGCTCCTCGTGGTGCTCCTCTTCCTGGGACGCACCGAGGAGGTGGAGGGGGTGACGGAGGACGGCGCCGACGAGGAGGACGCGGTGTGGTCCGCCTACGGCGACGAACCCGAGGAACCCGCGGGGGAACCCGCGTTCCAGGAGAGCGTGGACTTCACGTGGAGCTGGGACGGTCACGTGGCCACCCTCACCCATCCTCCCCAGGATGCCCTGGGGGACGACGCCATCTACGCCACCACGGAGGTCACCCTCAGCGATGATCTAGAGCTCCATCTGCAGGAGCAGGTGGCGCGGAACCCCTCCCCGTACGCCTGATGGGGTTCGTCACGCGGGGTTACCGCGAGCTCCAAGGTTCCTCGTCCGCCAGAAGGTCCTCCAGCAACCCCAGCGTCCACGCCGCCGTGGCGAGGAACGTTGCCGCATCCTCCCGCTCGCTTCCCGAAAGCTCCGCGTCGGCTGCACGCTCCAGGAACCGCTCCAGCGCCGGGAGCGCCCGCCCCGTATCGAGGTCGCGGTCCAGGGCGTCGAGGAAGGCCTCCGCCGGTTTCGTCAGGGGCGCCGGGAGCGTCGGGAGCTCGCTGCGGCGGCGGGGGCGCGGGGGGTCGAGGTCCTCAAGGAGGGCACGGGCGTCCCGGCGCCACCTCCGCAACCGGCGCGCCCAGGCGTCCACGTCCTCCTCGCTGAACTCGAGCTTCTCCCGGTAACCTGTGGAGAGGAGGTACGCGCGGACGGCCTCGGCGTCGTGGCGCTCCAGGAGGTCACGCACCTGGACGTACTTCCCCGTGGACTTGCTCATCTTCTCCGCGTCCATGGTGACGAAGCCGTTGTGGAGGAAGGTCTCGCAGTAGGTCTCCCCCGTGAGCGCGTGACCGATGGCGGCCTCCGCCTCGTGGTGGGGGTAGATGAGGTCCTTGCCGCCGCCGTGGACGTCGAAGTGGGGTCCAAGGTGGTCCAGAGCCATGACGGTGCACTCGATGTGCCACCCCGGCCGCCCCTCGCCCCAGGGGCTCTCCCACGTGATGCCCCAGTCGCTGAGGCTCTTCCAGAGGGCGAAATCCTGGGCGTGGCGGTGGTTCCCCTCCCCCTCCTGGTAGGGGACGGTGTGCTGTTGGATGGCCACGGGTCCCCCCGTGAGCTCGCCGAAGCTCGGGGCGCGCTCCGTGTCGAAGTAAACGTTCCCGTCCACCTCGTAGGCCACGCCGTCCTCCACGAGGGTCTGGATGGCCTCCTGGATCTCGGGGATGTACTCGCTCACCCGGGGCATGGCGTCGGCCCGGCGCACGCCCAGGGCGTCCATGTCATGGAGGAAGGACTCGATGTACCGCTCCGCGAACTCCAGCACATCCACGCCCTCCTCCCGGGCGCGGTCCCCGATCTCCTCCTCCACGTCCGTGAAGTTCATGACGTACGTGACATCGTAACCCAGGACCTCGAGGTACCGGCGGAGCACGTCGTACCCCACGTAGGATCGGGCGTGGCCGATGTGCGCGTGGTCGTAGGTGCTGGGGCCGCACACGTACACGCGCACGTGACCGGGCTCACCGGGTTCCAGCGCCTGCAGCTCCCGCACCTTCGTGTTCCACAGGGTGAGGCCCATGAGCGTCCGCGCTGGGTACCTCTGGGTCGTTACATATGCCTTTGGTTCCCCGTGGGGAACCGTCCCGCACCCCGCTACCCCTTCTCTAAGCCGGCCACGGCCACCTGGGCCTCCGGCATGCCCCCGTGGGCGTCCCGCCCCCACCGCATGGTGACGGCGGGGAAGGCCTCCTGGAACCCCCGGGCCTCCAGGTGCATCCGCGCATGCGTTGCCTCGCCCCGCACCCCCACCTCGCAGGTGTGCTCGCCCACGGCGGCGAGGCCCGCATCGAGGAGCCGTTCCACCGCCTCCACGTCCCCCCGGCGTACCACCGCGGGGCCCACCTCCGCTGCGTCCTCGTCGGGCTTCACCACCACGAACCCCCGGAGGGACCCGTCATCGCCCCGGAGGAGGAACCCGGCGTCGGGGTGGTCCTCCAGGAGCGCCGCAAGGAGGCGGTGACGGTCCGCGCCGAAGCGCGCCCGGTCCCAGCGAGCCACCTCCTCCAGGTCCTCCTCCCGCAGGGGCTCCACACCGTGGTCCAGGGGGTCCCCGGAGGCGCCCCGTCCGTGGAGGCTCGCCGCCACCCCCTCGGCCTGGAAGCCCACGCGCTCGTACAGGCTCCGGGCGCGAAGCACCGCGTAGAGGCGCACGGTCTCGACGCCGCGGGAGCTCAGGTGGTCCAGCGTGGCCTCCATGAGCGTGGTGCCCAGGCCCCGGTTCCGGTGATCGGGGTCCACGATGACGTTCCCCACCCAGGCCACGGGCCCGTACACGGTGCTGGTGAGGAAGCCCGCACGCTCCCCGTCCACGAGCACCACGCGACCCCCACCCAGCCGGAGCAAGCGGTGGAAGTCCCCGGTGCTGAAGTCCCATCCCTCGCTGCGGGAGAGGTCCACGGCGTAGGGCACGTCTCCGGCCTCCATGGGCCGCACCGCGGGCGTCCCGGCATCGGGGCCTAGGGAGCCCACTCGAGCTCCCCCGCCTGGTACGCCTCCTGGATGTCCTCCACCACGCACTCCCCCAACCCGTACGTGATGTACCGCTCGGCATCCCGCTGGTTCAGGATGGAGCAGGGGCCGTACTCGTCGTCCTCGGCCCCGTACCAGTACCGGCAGTCCTTGCAGCGCAGCACGTTGGCACCCCTGCTGGATGAAGGTTCCAGGGGCTTAACCCCTTCCCCCCGAGCCGCCCAGGATCCCCCGGACGTTCCCAAGGAACCGGAGGATCGCCCGCACCATGAGCACGTCGAAGACGAGGTTCCCCGCCGCGATGACGAGGCCCAGGGCCACCACCCGCGGCGCGTCGTGGACCCATCCCAACCACAGGAGGAGCCCCGCGGTACCCAGGGGGAGGAGCACCACCACGGGAGCCACCAGGAGCTCCAGGCGCACCCCCCGTTCGAGGTCGGCCACGATGGGGTCGGTGGCGTCGGGTACCTCGCTCGTCACGGGAGCACCTCCCCGAGGTGCCACACGATGAGGTCCGGCGGAAGCGTGACGAGGCCTCCTCCGTGGAGCATCAGGAGCACCGCCGCCGGGAGCAAGGGCATCGTGAGGTCGTCGTCGAGCCACGGGATGCGGCTCGACTCCCCTACCACGAGGAGCACGCCCCCGGCGAGGGCCAGGGCCCATCCCCACCCTGCGATGAGGAAGAGCCCGGCGCCGAAGAGGACGCCGGCCACGAGAGCCCCCAAGGGTCGTCCCCGGTTCCGCAGCTCCCCCAGGAGCGGGTCGCCCAGGGCGGCTCCCACGAGGCACGGGATGGCCAGAGGCTGGGGGACGAGGGTGAGGAGCACCACGCTGGCCATGCCGAAGTAGACGTACCCGCTCACGCGGGTGCGCTCGTACTCCCGCAGGCCGAAGAAGTGCTCGCTCCGGATGCCCCCGCGCATGCGCACGGCCTCCAGGACGAGGGCGGCGGCGAGGAGGATCCAGGGCCCCCAGGTCCTCACGGGGTCCCACCACGCACCGTGGGGGAGGAGGTAGTAGAGGACGAAGCCCGCGCCCATGCCGTGGACCGCGCGGCGGAACCAGTGGGGGTCGAACTCCAGGATCTGGCCCGCTTGGGGGTCCGGCATGGGCGCCGCTACAACGCTGGAGCTACAAGAAGGTTGGCGGCCGGATCAGGATCCGTCGTCCGGGTCAGGTGCTTCCCGCCAGGTGGAGAAGACGCCCTCGACGCGGTCCTCCATCTCCGTGTCCTTGAGGAGGTGCTGGAGCGCCGCGTAGGCATGCGTCTCGTCGACCTCGTCCCGGTCCACGTGGAGGCGTCGGAGGGCCTCCACGGCTCCCCGAACGTTACGGGGGAGCGCATCGAGGTCCCTCTCGGGGGCCTCGTCCTCGGCGTCCATCTCCGACTGCGCCATCACCCATGTATTAGGGGGTTCCTGGGAAAATAGTTACCCGTACGCTTCCTGAGCGCCGCAGGGCGTTAGCTCCGGCGGGGTCCGGGGTCGGCGAAGGCGGACTCCACGAGCCCCTCGAACCACTCGCGGGCGTTGCCTCCCCAGCGACGGCTGAGCGTGGCGTTGATGACGAGGCGCATCCCGCGCTCGGCCTCCGCCATGGGGTGGTCCAAGGTGATCTCGTCCAGGGCGTGAGCGCTGAAGACGGCCTCGCCGTTGGGGGAGAGCTCCAGCGCTGCGGGGTGGGACCCGTCCAGGGCCACGAGGGTGTAGACCTCCCGCGTGAGGAGGGGACGGGGCTTTTCGGGCGGGTTCTCGAGGACGTGGACCTGGTCCTGCTGGGGGACGAGGTCGGTGTTCGCCTGGAGCGCCGTCCGGTTCACGCCCACCTGCCAGGGTTGCAGCTCGTCGGTGACGCCGCCAAGCACCGTCTCGTACCGGTGTCGGATGGTCTGCACGGGGTAGGGGGGGTTCCGGCCGGGCGCTCGCTCTTCGGGGTCCATGGAGGTCATCCCATCACCTGGGCCACGCACGTGGCCAACCGTTGTTTCGACATGGCACCGCTTAAGTTTTGTTATCCTGACCGGCCAAGCCAGGGGTTGTCGGCGTACCTCCGACCAACACCGCGTTCGTTGGATGAAGGGGATGGAGCGGGGGAGGAGGTTCGAGGGCTTGGTCGACCGGCCCAACCGGCCCCAACGCCGGCACCACGGCGGTGCCACGCAGGGGGCGCGAGAGGTCCGGACCCCGCTCCGTCCCCCGGTTGGTCCTCCATGGGTGAAGGGGGTTCCTGTAGTGCCCCATCCCCCAAGCGGCCCTGTACCTTCGGGGACCCCCCACCTGCAGGTAGAAGGGCCTGGGGGTCCTTCTTCCCATCCCTCCCCCCGAGATGGGGAGCGGAGCGGGCTTCCCCGGTCCGGACCCCCCTCCGACGCCGGATCCCTCCGGCGCACCGGCCTCCCTTCCGGTGCACGACGGCAACCATCCCCTCTGCGGGTCCGGACCTCCATCCTTCTCAACCTCGTCCCGCGCCACCGATGCAGCCTGCCGTTGGCAGGGCAGTGGTTAAGGGCCGCCGCGGCGATGGGGCTCCATGCCTCATGGCCTCGCCCCCGAGCACCGGTCGGCGTGGGACTACCTCAAGCACCCCTTCAACGTGCTGCACGATGCGCTCCCGGAGCTCCAACGCGACCCCGGGGATCGGGACCCCGAGGTCCTCGAGAGCACGTACCGCGCGCTCCTCCGCCGGGGACGCTACGCCATGCGGGTCCGGGTGGGGATCGTCGTGCTCCTGTACTTCAGCCTCGTGGCGGGGGCCGTGACCGGTATCGCCAGCGCCTACGGACTCACCCAGGTGGAACGTGCCGTGAACCTGGTGCTCACCTTCAGCACGGCCGCCACCGTCTTCCTCCTTCTGGCGCTGTTCCTGGTGAACCGGTACCTGCAGAACGTGCAGACCCACGTCATCGTCGTGGGCATGGAGCTCTCGAGCACCATGGCATCCCACGAGGGGACGGCCTCCCCAGCCGACCAATAGGTTTTTGAAAGGGAAGCGCTTTAGGGCGCTTGACCCGCCTCCGGCCACCCTGGCTGGAGGCTTCCTCACGCCGCCTTGGCTAAGAGGCATAGCGACTCCTTGGTAAGGAGTAGGTCCCGGGTTCGACTCCCGGAGGCGGCTCTTCT
>CAZDGP010000016.1:28427-32796 GCA_964505085.1 uncultured Thermoplasmatales archaeon | reverse complement strand
CTTGTCGTAGTTGAGGGCCACGTACCCGTGGTCCACGGGGGTGGCGCGCCACTGGTCGTCGAGGACGAAGCGTTCCTGGATGTGCGCGCTGGCGTTGGGCTCGTAGGGGACGAAGAGCTCCTCGTCCAGCGCCTTGCTCAGCATGGCGTTGTCCACGCCGAAGAGGACGTCGGCCACGGGTTGATCCTTGAAGAGCACCGCCATGTTCAGGACCTCGTTGGCGTCGCCGGCCTTCCGGAGCACGACGTCGCTGTCGGTGTCGTTCTCGAAGGCGTGGATGACGTCCTCGGGGGGGTTGAAGCTCTCGTGGGTGAGCACCACGAGCTCCCGGGGGCCGTCCTCGTCGTCGCCGGGAGCAGGCGGGGAGCCGCCGAGGCACCCAGCTAGGGCTGGGAGGATGAGGGCCAGGGTCAGCAGTAGCGCGCGGGACCGTGTCTTCGTGGGGATGGGAACCGTCATGGGAACACCCTGTGTTAGTACCAGGTGGCGCAACCGTGGCAGGGTCTTTAACGTTTCCCTCCGGCGGCGCCACCGGACCCCAGCCCCCGGCCCTGCGCCTAGCGCGTTCCCGCCACCGCATCCTCCACGCGCGCCCGCACCTCGCTTGGGTCCGAGGCCGGCGGGAAGCACCGGGTGCCGGCGCAGACGAGGGCCACGGGGCCCGCCGCCGAGAGCGCCTCCAGGGCCGAGCTCGCGGCCTCGGGCACGTGGCCGCTGGGGTCCCCGGGGGTGTGGTGGAGCACCACGCGACCGGGCGCGTAGGGTGACAGAGCCGCCTGCTGGAGCGCATCGAACCCCGTGGCGTCCCGGTCCCCCACGAGCACCACGGTGGGTGGGGTGCCGTGGACCTCCCACGCTGCCTGGTGGAAGGTGGCGGCGTGGACGCCGCCGCCCTCCACGCGGCCTGCCACCGCCTCCAGGGTCGCCTCCGCGTGCTCGCGGTACGTGGCCTCGCCCGTGGCGCGGTGGAGCGCCGCCAGCACCATGGCGGCCCGGGGGTTGAGGCCGGGGGTGGGGGTGTCCAGCACGGGCTTCCCCGGCACCTCCAGGAGGCCGGCGGTCTCCCCGCGGAGGCTCGGTGCCACGTCCAGGAACCCCCCGTCTTCCTCGTCCCACCAGTGAGCGATGAGGAGGTCCGCCACCTCCCGCGCCGCCTCCAGGTGATCGCTCTCCAGGGTGGTGGCGTGGGCGGCGAGGTGCGCGCGAGCCATCTCAACTTGGTCCCCGAGCAACCCCTGCACCTCACCCTCCACCGTGTGGGCGAAGCCCTCGTCGGGGGACCACATGGTGGCGCGCACACGCTCCAGCGTCCGTGTCCCGTGCTCCAGGAGCCAGGGGTCCCCGAGCACCGGTGCCGCCTCCAGGAAGGCGGTGGCGAGCATGCCGTTCCAGTCCGTGTAAAGCGTCGTGTCCACGTGGGGCTTTGGCCGCGCGTTCCGCGCCTCCAGCATGGTGGCGAGGGCGCGCTCCAGATCCTCCTCCACGGTGGCTGGGTCCCGCCCCAGGGCGTCGGCGATGTCCTCCACGGTGGCCTCCACCTGGAGCACGTTCCGGGCACGGTCGTGGCGCATGTCCCCCCGGTCCTCCACGCCGAAGCGGAGCTCCACGATGCGCGCCTCGTCGTGGGGGAGGAGGCTCCGCACCTCCTCCAACGTCCACGTCCAGTGGTCCCCGTCGTCGTGGGGGCCCACGTCGGCGTCGACGCTTCCGAAGAACCCCCCGTCCTCAGGGTCGCCCAGGACGGTGCGGCACCACCGCGCCGTCTCCCGGGCCACCGCCGCGTACCGCGGCGTCTCACGCACCTGCACGGCGTGCACGAGGTTCCCGAGGATCCCCGCGTTGTCCGTGGCCATCTTCTCGAAGTGGGGCACGTGCCACTCGGCGTCGACGCTGTACCGGTGGAACCCCCCGCCCACGTGGTCCCGGATCCCCCCCTCGATCATGGCATCCAGCGTGGCCTCCACCACGCTCCAGGACGCGTCGCTCCCGGCGCGCACGGTGTCGAGCAGGAGCAGGTCCACGGCGCCCGGTTGCGGGAACTTCGGCGCGCCGCCGAAGCCCCCGTGCACGGGGTCGGCGGCCTCCCGCACGCGCTCCACCGCCGCGTCCACGTCCGCCAGGTCCACGGATCCGGTGGCTCCGGCGGTGCTCCGCTCCACCACCTCCCGGATGCGCTCCGCGCGCTCCGTCACGTCCTCCGGCTCCTCCTCGTAAAGGCGCGTCACCGCCTCCAGGACCTGGCGGAAGCTCGGGCGCCCGTGGGCGGGCGTCGGCGGGAAGTACGTGCCCCCGTGGAAGACCTCACCCTCGGGCGTGAGGAACGCCGTGAGGGGCCACCCGCCCTGGCCCGTGAGCGCCTGCACCGCCCGCTGGTACCGCGCGTCCACGTCCGGGCGCTCGTCCCGGTCCACCTTCACGGGCACGAACCCCTCGTTGATGATGCGTGCCGTCGCCTCGTCCTCGTAGGACTCGTGGTCCATGACGTGGCACCAGTGGCACCACACGGCGCCGATGTCCAGGAGCACGGGCTTCCCCTGGCGCTTCGCCTCCTCGAAGGCGCTGGGCCCCCACGTGCGCCAGTGCACGGGCTGGTTCCGGGCGGTGCGGAGGTACGTGCTGCTCGCATCCTGAAGCTGGTTGCCTTCGGGTGCCACGGGCGCCACCACGAGGGGGACGGGCCCCCTGGACCGTAAACGTTCGCCGCGGACCGCACCCACCGCAACCCCTATCCCGTCACCCCGGCATGATGCAGGCATGGTCGAGGATGCCGGGTTCGCCGTGACACGGGAGGACGCCGTAGCCCTCGTGACGCTCCAGCGCCCCAAGCGCATGAACGCCTTCGACGTCCCCACGATCCAGGGCCTCCGGGAGGCGGTGCAGGACCTCACGCGGGACCCGGAGGTGCGAGCCCTCGTCCTCACAGGGGAGGGGGACCGGGCCTTCTGCGCCGGCGGCGACGTCCACGCCATGCGGGAGGCCCACGAGCGCGGGGAGGCGGGGAGGCTCTTCAGCGACCTCACCGAGCACCATCATCCCCTCGTGGAGGCGCTCGTCACCGGGGACCTGCCCGTGGTGACGGCCGTGAACGGCGTCGCCGCCGGCGGCGGCCTGGGCCTTGCCCTCGCGGGGGACCTCCGGTACGCGAGCCCCTCCGCGAGCTTCCGCGCCGCCTACCCGCAACTCGGCGTCGTGCCCGACGGCGGCGCCACGTGGCTCCTGCCCCGCATCGCCGATGCCGCCACCGCGCAACGCATGCTCCTCCTGGACGAGGTGGTGGAGGCGGAGGAGGCTGCGTCCCTGGGCATGGTGCACGAGGTCGTGGACGCTTCGGGTCTCCTGGAGCATGCGCTGGAGGCGGCCAGGACCCTCGCCGACCAACCCGCCTTCACGGTGGCCCGCCTGAAGCGCCTCCTCCACGGGAGCCTCGAGGGTGCCCGCCTCAACGAGCAGTTGGACCGGGAGCGCCGGTGGAACCGGGAGAGCGCCGACCAGAGCGCCTTGGGCGAGGGGTTGGACCGCGTCCTTGGCGGGGACCGACCCCCACGTCCTGGCGATGGGTGAGGGAGGTGTGCTCCGCGTTGGGGTGCGTTCAACGGTCTCCATAGAAGCCTCATCTACCCCCACTTCGTTGGGTTACGCGTGAGCACGCATGGAACGAACCCGCAGCTTCGCGTTGGCCGCCACGCTCCTCCTCGCGACCGTCCTCCTCGCCGGGTGCATGGGAGGTGACGATGGCGGGGGCGACGGCGAGCCCACGGTCACCGTCTCGCTGGTGGACCCACCCAGTTACGCCACCGCCGGTGAACCCGTGACCCTCACGTGGGAGATCAGCTCCTCCACCATGACCACCACGGACCACACCGCCATCCACTGGGGTACCACGAGCCACGCGGGGGACGACGCGCACTTCGGCGACTACGAGGGGGGCCTCACCTCCCCCCAGAGCGGGGACGTGCCCGGCACGTACAGCGCCGACGTCACCTTCGAGGATGCCGGCACGGTGTACTACCGCGCCCACACCATGGTGGGGGACGACGACAACATCCTGAGCATGGAGCACAGCATCATCGTGGAGTAGGGTCCCCCCGCCCGCCCCACCCCACCCTTTATCATCCTCAGCCCCCATCCCGCCTCGAGAGGTCACCCTCATGACGGACGCGCGCAAGATGTTCATCGGCGGGGAGTGGGTCGCCGCCAGCGATGGCGACACCCTCACGAGCACGGATCCCGCGAACGGGGAGGAGATCGCCACGGTGCCCTCGGGCACCCCCGAGGACGTGGACGCCGCCGTGGAGGCCGCGCGCACCGCCTTCGCCGAGACGTGGCGGGGCACGGACCCCGGCAAGCGCACGCGCATCCTGCGAGCCGT
>CAZDGP010000016.1:6653-28327 GCA_964505085.1 uncultured Thermoplasmatales archaeon | reverse complement strand
CCGAGACGTGGCGGGGCACGGACCCCGGCAAGCGCACGCGCATCCTGCGAGCCGTGGCCGACGGCATCCGGGAGCGGATGGACACCATCGTGGAGACGGAGGTGCGGGACCAGGGCAAGCCCTACCGCGAGGCCCGCGCCGACGTGTACTACGCCGCCAACACCTTCGACTACTACGCCGGCGCCGCCGACAAGCTCGAGGGAAGCACCATCCCCGTTCCCGGCGACCGCCTCAACTACACGCTGCGGGAGCCCGTGGGCGTCACCGGCCACATCATCCCGTGGAACTACCCCTTCCAACTGGCCACGCGAAGCATCGCGCCGGCGCTTGCCGCCGGGTGCTCCGTGGTGGCGAAGCCCGCAAGCGCCACGAGCATGAGCCTCCTGCACCTGGCGGAGATCGCGGAGGACGCGGGCGTCCCCGAGGGCGTCCTCAACATCGTCACGGGCCGCGGCAGCGTCGTGGGCGAGGCCCTCGCAAGCCACGGCGACGTGGACGCGCTCACCCTCACCGGGAGCACGGAGACGGGCGTGCGCGTCATGCAGGCGGCCGCCGAGAACATCACGCCCGTCACCCTGGAGCTTGGGGGGAAGGGCCCGAACATCGTCTTCCCCGATGCGGACCTCGACCGCGCCGTGAAGGGTGTGGCCCACGGCATCTTCCTCAACGCGGGGCAGATGTGCTGGGCTGGCAGCCGCCTCCTCGTCCCCCAGGACATCCACGATGACTTCGTGGAGGACCTCGCATCCTACGCGGGGAAGTGGCCCCTGGGCCACGGCCTGGAGAAGGGCACGCGCATGGGACCGTTGGCGAGCGCCTCGCACCGGGAGAGCGTGGAGGACTACATCCGGCAGGGTGAGGAGGAGGGCGCCACCCTCGCCCTGGGTGGGGGACGCCCGAAGGACGCGGACCTCCAGGATGGGAACTTCCTGGAGCCCACGATCTTCACGGACGTCACCCCGGAGATGACCATCGCCCAGGAGGAGATCTTCGGCCCCGTCCTGAGCGTCATCCCCTTCGAGGACGAGGCGGAGGCCCTGGAGGTCGCCAACGGCGTGGAGTTCGGGCTCTACAGCGGCGTGTGGACGTCGAACCTCCAGCGCGCCCACCGCTTCGCCCGGGACCTGGAGTACGGCATGGTGAGCGTGAACGAGTACCCCGTGACCTTCCCCAGCACGCCCTTCACCGGGTGGAAGAAGAGCGGCGTCGGAAGCGAGCAGGGCCTCGGGGCGTTGGACCATTACACCCGCGTCAAGAACGTGAACGTCAACTTGGGTTGACGTGAACGGTCGAGCACGCGTATAGTGTCGGCGCGGGGGAGACGGCGCGAAGCGCCGACGAACCCGCGGCGTGCATTACACCCGCGTCTACCGCCCCCCTTCTCCCTCATCCTTCTCTCTCCGCCTATAGGAACACCCCCACCACCCGCCCCCAGCCTCGCGCTACCGCGCTCGGCTGTACACCCCACCCCGCCGCCCGCAACCTCCTGCCCCTGGGACCGTCCCCGAGGAGGGCCTATAGGCACCTATAGCGACCTATAGTCGCCTATAGGTCCGGGTGGGGTTGGGGGGTCCGTAGGAGGGCTCACGCTGGGAGGTGGGTGGATATGGGAAGAAGGGTGGGAAGAAGGATCGATGACCGCCGTCGGATATGATGATCAGACGCGCTCGATGTTCGACGCGCGGGGGCCCTTGTCGCCCTCCACGATGTCGAACTCGAGCTCCGTGCCCTCTGTGAGGTCCGGGCCCTCGACGTCGTCCATGTGGAAGAACACGTCGTCGTCGCTGGCGTCGGTCTCGATGAAGCCATAGCCCCTTCCGTCGTGGAAGAAGCGAACCGTACCGGTTGGCATGGATACCCGCAGTGGGTCCTCACTGATACGCTTTTCCCTTGTTCCGCGTACGTAGCCCCCCCTGAACCCCCGGAACCCGCCGTCAGCACCCTCGCCCCACCCCCAACGCTTCCACGCCGCGAAGCAGCTACGGTCCCGTGCAGGAGGGGATTCATGCCCCACGACCACCATAGGGAAGGCGTGGCGCGCACCCACGCGGGACCGCGGCGCCACGGAGCACCACCATGGCACGCATCGGCGGCATCCACCACGTCACGATGATGGCAGGCGACGCCCAGGAGAACCTCGACTTCTACGCGGACACCCTGGGCATGCGCCTCGTGAAGCGCAGCGTGAACCAGGACGACCCCGGCACGTACCACCTCTTCTACGCCGACGCCGAGGGCCACCCCGGCACCGACATCACGTTCTTCCCCTTCCCCAACAGCCCCCCCGGGCAGGACGGCGCCGGCCTCGTGAACGAGGTGGCGCTCCAGGTGCCCCCCGGCAGCCTCCCCC
This sequence comes from uncultured Thermoplasmatales archaeon, assembly GCA_964505085.1. Lineage (GTDB taxonomy): Archaea > Thermoplasmatota > SW-10-69-26 > JACQPN01 > CAZDGP01 > CAZDGP01. The sequence continues at coordinate 25,977 of CAZDGP010000016.1, read as the reverse complement.
ACTGGCGCGAGCGCCTCCAGGACCACGGCGTGAAGACGGAGACCACCGAGCGCTTCGGCGACCCCACCCTCACCTTCAGCGACCCCCACGGGCTCCACCTCGCCCTCGTGGAGACGCCCCACGCCCTGGAGCGTCCCTTCACCCCCTGGGAGCGCGGCCCCGTCCCCAGGGAGCACCAGGTCCGGGGCATCCACAGCGTCCGCATCCTCGAGCACGACCTGGAACCCACCCTCGACCTCAGCACCGGCGTGCTGGGCATGGAGCAGGTGGGCACCGACGGCGACTGGCGCAGGTACCGGGGCCGCGACGCCTGGAGCGGGTTCCTCGAGGTCCGGAGCGACCCCGACGCGCCCCGGGGCCGCGTGGGCAGGGGAAGCGTCCACCACGTAGCCTGGCGCGTGAGGGACGACGACGAGCAGGAGGCCCTGCGCCAGGGGGTGGCGGACGCGGGTCTCCGCCCCACGGAGGTCATCGAGCGGTTCTGGTTCCGCAGCGTCTACTTCCGCGAACCCGGCCGCGTGCTCTTCGAGCTCGCCACCGACGGCCCCGGGTTCCTCGTTGACGAACCCGTCGAGTCCCTGGGTGAGCGCCTCACGCTCCCCCCATGGCTCGAGGAGCACCGGGACCGCATCGAGGCCGTGCTCCCCACCCTGCAGCTCCCCTACGACGAGGCGGCGGCGGACACGGCACCGGACCCCACCGAGTGAGGTGACCCCCATCCCCACCAAGGACCTCTCCTTCGACCACGTCTTCGAGCCCGGGGACGAACCCGACCCCGCCTACACCCTGCTGCTCCTCCACGGCACCGGCGCCGACCAGCACGACCTCCTCCCCGTGGGCACCGCCGTGGCCCCCGGCGCACCCAAGCTGAGCCCCCTCGGAAAGGTGAGGGAGAACGGGATGCCCCGATGGTTCCGACGCCTCCGCGAGGGCGTCTTCGACGAGGAGGACATCCGCCACCGCGCATCGGAGCTCGCGAGCTTCCTCCCGGAGGCCGCCACCGCGCACGGGACCCCCTCCCGGTACGTGGCCGTGGGGTTCAGCAACGGCGCGAACATCGCCGGGAGCCTCCTGCTCCTCCACCCCCGCGCCCTCCGGGCCGCGGTGCTCCTGCGCCCCATGACACCCCTGGAACCCGACACCCTCCCGGACCTCTCCGGCGTGCCGGTGCTCCTGGCAAGCGGCCGCCACGATCACCTCGTGCCCATGGAGGACGCGGAGCACATGGCGGAGCTCCTGCGGGAGGCCGGCGCCACCGTCACCCACGAGGTGGCCGACGCCGGCCACGGCCTCACCCGGGAGGAGCTGCCTCGGATCCGGCGGTGGCTGGAGGAGCACGCGGACGCATTCGCTCAACCGAGGGACCCTCCCTCCTGACGCGAGTTCCCCCTCGTGCCCTCTCACGCCCCCCCGCGGTGTCCTACCCGAGGACCTCGACGTTGTTCCCCCAGAGGATGGCCTGCTTCTGGTCGTCGGTGAGGAGCTCCAGCGCCAGGAACGCCTCCACGTTCGCCCGCATGCTCCGCACCCCCGGCCCCGGCCAGTCGCTTCCCCAGAGGGTCCGGTCCGCCACCTCCGGGAGCCGCGGCAGGTAGTGGGGGATGCGCTGGGGCGGGATGCCCGAGAGGTCCAGCCACACGTTCCGGTGGCGCCGCGCGAGGAAGAACGCCTCCTCCGTCCAGAGCGGTCGCCCGCTGTGGGCGAGGATGAGGGTGAGGTCGGGGAAGGCCACCGCCACGTCGTCCAGGAGCATGGGGTTCCCCAACCGGCTGAGCGCCGGCGGGAAGATGCTCGTGCCCGTGTGCACGATGAGGGGGAGGTCCCGCGCCTCCAGCACCTCGAACCACGTGCGCAGGTTCCGCCCCGTGGCTGTGCCGGCCTTGAACTCCAGGGGGTTCACGCCTTGGTGCGGCGGATGATACTTGAACGCCCGGAGGCCCAGGTCGTCGATGAGGCGCTCCATCTCCGCCCACGCGTCCCCCACGTGACCGGGGTGGATGCTCCCGATGGGTGTCAAGCGGTCCCGGTGCTCCCGCGTGTACCCCGCCACCCAGTCGTTGAGCTCCCGGGGGTACCCGAAGCCCTCCGGCGCCACGTACGTGATGAGGCCCGCGCGGTCGATCCCCTCCTCGTCCATGTGCTGGAGGAGGTTCCGGGGGTCCTCCACGAGCTCCTGGAAGAAGGCCTCCGCCGAGCCCTCGGGGTCGAGGTGGTCGTGGATCTCGTCGGTGGCGTACTCCAGGGGTTGGACGTGCAGGTGGTTGTCGAAGACCCGGAACCCGTCCACGGTCACCGAGATCACCGCCCCGTCCACTCGGGATCGCGGTCCTCGAGGAAGGCCCGGATGCCCTCCCGCATATCCTCCGTCTCGAACATGCTCACGAAGAGGTCCCGCTCCCGCTTGAGGCCCTCCCGGAGCGGGTGCTCGTCCGCGAGCTTCACCGCCTCCTTCACGCGCGTGAGCGCCACCGGGCTCTTGCTCGCCATGCGCCCCGCCAGGTCCCGCACGTGCTCCAGAAGCTCGTCGTGGGGCACCACCGCGTCCACGAGCCCCAGCTCGTGCGCCTCCTCCGCGTCCAGGATGTCCCCGGTGGCGGCGAGGCGCAACGCCGTGGACCGCCCCACGAGGCGCGCCAGGCGCTGGGTGCCTCCGCCCCCGGGGATGAGGCCCAACCGGATCTCCGGTTGGCCCACGCGGGCGCGGTCGCTGGCGATGCGGATGTCGCAGGCGAGCGCCAATTCGTTCCCGCCGCCAAGGCACCACCCGTTGATGGCGGCGATGACGGGCAGCGGGAAGGCCTCCACCGCCTCGTAGATGCGGGGGAAGCTCGAGCGCTCCGCCTGCTCCTCCGCCGAGCGGTCGAGGAACTCCTTCACGTCAGCGCCGCTCACGAAGCTCTTGTCGCCGGCGCCCGTGAGGACGAGGACGCGCACGCGGGGATCCTCCGCGAGGGCCTTCAATGCGTGCTTCACCTCCTCCCGCACGGTGGCGTTCAGGGCGTTCCGTTGCTCGGGTCGGTGGATCGTGAGCTGGGCGATGCCCTCCGCGTCCACGTCCACCCGGATGGTGTCGTAGGTCGTCATGTGCGCTGCCTCAGTCGTACGTGTAGAACCCTTCCCCGGTCTTGCGCCCGAGGGTCCCCGCCTCCACCATCTCCCGCAGGAGCTCCGGCGGCTCGAACCGGGGCCCCAGCTCCTCCGCCAGAGCCTCGGCGATGTCCAGGCGCACGTCGAGGCCCACGAGGTCCGTGAGCTTCAGGGGCCCCATGGGGTGGCGGTACCCAAGCTCCATGGCCTTGTCGATGTCCTCGACGCTCGCCACGTCCTCCTCCACCATGCGGATAGCCTCGAGGCCCAGGGCGACGCCCAGGCGGCTGGTGGCGAAGCCGGGAGCGTCCCGCACCACGATGGGGTCCTTCCCCAGGTCCCGCGCCCACGCCACCGCGGCCTCCAGCGTCGCGTCGTCGGTGGCGGTCCCGTGAACGACCTCCACGAGGTCCATGATGTGCACGGGGTTGAAGAAGTGCGTGCCCACCACGCGCTCCGGATGCGCGAGGGCCTCCGCGATGCGCGTGATGGGGAGGCTCGACGTGTTCGTGGCGAGCACCGCGTCCCGGGGCGCGTGGGTCTCCACGTCCTGGAAGACGCTGCGTTTCAGCTCCAGGTCCTCGGGCACGGCCTCCACCACGATGTCCGCCCCCGATACAGCGTCCTCCAGGCTCGGGGTGGTGTGGAGGTTCCCAAGCGCCTCGTCCCGCTCCGTCGGCGTGACCTTCCCGCGGTCGATACCCTCCTGGAGCGTGGTCTCGATGCGCTTCCGGGCGTCCTCGAGGATGGTGGCGTCCACGTCCCGGAGGTGCACGGTGCATCCCGCCTGCGCTGCCGCTTGGGCGATGCCCCCGCCCATGGTGCCTGCGCCCAGCACCGCCACGTGGTCGATGGTTCCCAAGGTGGTCTCACCTGGCGCCGGGAGCGGTCAAGGACTTGATAAGGATGTTGCCCGGGGTTACCGTCCCGCGAACTCCGGGTCCCTGTCCTGGAAGAACGCGTCCACGGCCTCCGCGTGGTCCTCCAGGGTGAAGCAGAACCCCTGGGCGCTCGCTTCGAAGGTGAGGGCGTCGTCGAGGGTGCTGACGCTCCCCCGGAGGAGCGCCTCCTTGGCGAGGCGGTACGTCTCGGTGGGGCCCTCGGCGAGTTGCTCCGCCAGCGCATCCACCGTGGCGTCGAGGTTGCCGGGGTCCACGGCGTCGTGGACGAGGCCCAGGTCCCGCGCCGCCTCGGCCTCCAGGGTGCCGCCGAGGAGCGCGAGCTCCCGCGCCCGCCGGAGGCCCAGGAGGCGGGGCAGCAGCCACGTGCCCCCCGTGTCGGGGATGAGAGCCACCTTGTGGAAGGCGACGCGGAGGCTCGCCTCCGTGCTCAGGACGGGGACGTCGGTGCAGAGCACGAGCATGGCGCCGGCGCCCACGGCGGGACCCTGCACGCGGCTCACCACGGGCTTGGGGTGGGTGAGGAGCGCACGGGCGAGGGCGCCGAAGCCCTCCCGCTGCCGCTGCCGCGTGGCCATGGCGTCCCCCTGACGCTTCCGCATATCCTCGAGGTCGCCGCCGGCGCAGAAGACGGGCCCCTCGCTTGCGAGGACCACGCACCGCACGGCATCATCCTGGGCGGCGTCCTCCAGCGCGTCCAGGAGCGTCTGGAGGAGGGTGGGGTCGAGGGCGTTCCGCTTCTCCTCGCGGTCCAGGGTGAGGGTGCGGACAGCGCCATCGTCGTGGGTGCGGAGGGTCATGGTTCACCCGCGCTGCCCCTCGCGGTCGCCGCGCCACTCGCTGAGGGCGACCTGCAGGACGCGGCTCAACCACAGGTTCGACGCCGGCACGTGCTGGGGGCGGAGCCGTCGCTTGAGGTCGTCCACGGCGGCCACGTACCCCCGGTACCGCTCCAGGGTGCTCGCCGTGAGCTCCTGGGGGAGGTCCACGGCGTACCCGAGGTCCCGGAGGCTCCGGGCGCTCCGGGGGTCCCCGGGGGGGAAGGCGGGGTGGAAGAAGTGCAGGACCGTGGTGGCGAGGGGGAGGGTGAGGCCCTCCACGTCGTCCAGGCGCGTGAGGAGCTCCGGGTCGGGGTAGCGGGTGTCCCGGAGGACGACGTTGAGGCGCTCGAGGTTCTTCCCCTCCGCGAGGTGCGTGACGGTGCCGACGCCCTCGTGGAAGGCCTCGATGCGCTCCAGGTCCCCGGGGCTGGCCTCGCGGTCGGCGAGGCGGTGGATGATACCGTTGTAGAGCCACTCCTCCCGAGCTTGCCCCCGGTGGAAGAGCTCCGGAAGCTGTGTCAGGAAGCTGGCCACGGCAACGTCGGGGTCGGGGCGCGTCACGCTCGTCACCTCAGAACAGGGGTCCCTTGGGGATGATCCAGCTCGTGTCCGCGTCCAGGATCTCGTGGAGGCGCTTGTGGTCCTCCTCCGTGGGCAGGACCTCCTGCGCGTGCTCGGCCCACTCCTCCTCGGTGAGGCGCTCGCCGGTGACGCTCCAGTGCTCGTCGGCGTGGCGGCCGATGCGGCGGTTGAACCGGATGTCCGGCACCGTGAGGCGCGCCTCCTGGTCCGTCCGGTTGCGGAGGATGCTGTTGAGCTCCTCCGTGATGCCCACCACCTCCTCCCGGTAGAGGTGACGGTTGTAGTCGTTGATGTTCGTGAGGTCCGCCTCCTCGGGGTTCTCAAGCTCGTCGAAGCGGGACTTGAGGCTCGCCTCGTAGGCGGCGGCGCTGAAGGTGCGGTCGGCATCGCCGCCGAAGAGGTCGTGGGCGAGGCTGATCCACTTGTTCGTGTACTTCTGGAAGAGCTCCACCGGCACCTTGTTCGCGGCGAGGACGCGGCGCATGCCCGTGTGACCGCTGCCGTAGTGGAACGCCTCCTCGATGAGCATGGGGCGCATGGCCTGCGCCAGGGGCTGGAACCCGCTGTGGGACTGCATCATGAGCTGGTACTTCCCGTCCCGGTCGATGTAGTTCCGGAACATGAAGAACTCCAGCCAGTTGTCGATCTTCTCGTTGAAGGCGTCGAGGATGCGGTCGCCGTCGTCGGCGTTCCGCTCGAACATGCGGGCGGCCTCCTTCTTCCCGGGGCCGCCGTAGTGCTCGATGAGGAGGTGGCTCAGTTGCCATCCGTGACGCATCTCCTCAGCGAGGTACCGCACGCCGCTCTTGAGGTCGTAGTCGCTGGGGGCGGTGGCGAGGAGCTCCCGCTGCTGCTCGACGCTTGCGAACTCCGTGTCCCCCTGGATCACGAGCTGCTTGAGGAGCATGTCCCGCATGTCCTGCGTGGGAAGCTCGTCGGCGTGCTTCCACTTCGGTTGACCCTTGTAGTTCCCGAACTGGATCACGGGGCTCTCGGGCTCGTCGTACTTCGCGGTGAACTCGAAGTCACCCAGGAGGTCGGTGTCGAAGCCGATGTCCTGTTGCCATCGCTCGAAGAGGCTCTTCCACTCCTCGAAGTCCGCGGGTTCCGTGGTTGCCATGGCCACACCTCGATGGGAAGATGGTGGGTGGAAGGGTTTGAACCCTTCCCCCTACTCCCCCTTGAACTCGGCCTTGCGCTTCTCCACGTAGGCCTCGATGCCCTCGCTGGCGTCGTCGCTTTGGAAGAGCTGCTGCTGCAGCTCCCGCTCCAGGGCGAGACCCTGCTCGATGGGGAGGCCGCTGCCGCTCGTCACGGCGCGCTTGATGTGGCCCACGGCCTTGCTCGCCTTGTTGGGTGTCGTGAACTGCCGGGCGAAGTCCAGCGCCTGCTTCCGGAAGGACTCGGCGTCGCCCTCGAGGATCTCCTGCACGAGACCCAGCTCCTGGGCGTCCTCGAAGGCGAAGGTGTCGCCCTTGGCCATGAGCTCGAAGGCCTTCGTCTTCCCAAGCTCCCGGGCGAGGCGCTGCGTGCCGCCGGTGCCGGGGAGCACCCCGAGGTTCACCTCGGGGAGACCGATCTTGCCGGCGTCCTTCCGCGCGATGCGGAGGTCCGCGGCGAGGGCGATCTCGAGGCCGCCGCCCACGGTGTGCCCGTTGAGGGCCGCGATGACGGGTTTCGGGGTGTGCTCGAGGCGGAGCAGGGTCTCGTTGGCGTGGAGGCAGAAGCAGTACTTGAACGCGCTCTCCACGTCGTTGAGCATGCCGATGTTCGCGCCGGCGCTGAAGAACTTCTCCCCGGCGCCGGTGACGAGGATGACCTCGACCTCCTCGTCCATGCGGGCCTCGAGGATGGCCTCGTCCAGGTCCCGCATCATCTCGTACGTGTACGTGTTCGCGGGAGGGTCGTCGAGCTCGATGACGCCCACCTTCTCCTCGACGCTGTAGTTCACGAGGGACTCGTCAGACATGTGAGATGCACCTGGCCCGCCATGGGTGCGGTGCGTTAAAACCTTTGCCGGCGCGGTGGGCCGGGGTTCAGGGGAGGAGGTCGCCCCATCCCGGGTCCGGCGGACGCGTTCCGGGGCAGCTCCCCTCCGTTGGGGAGGGCACCGGCACCGTGACGATGCCGCCATCGGGCATCACGACGCTGGCGGCGGCACCGCACCGGGAGCTCCCGTACCCGTGGGTGCTCCACCACGCGATGCTCCCGCCGGTGCAGGCGTCCACGTCCTCGTGGCAGACGGACCCGCCGGCCCACAGGGTGCGCTCGTGATGCTCCTGCTTGTCGGTGTGGGTGCAGGAGCGGTCCGCATCGGCCTGGGCGTAGGCTCGGAGCCCCCGGTGCTCGACGAGGGCCGTGGCGCTGGTGGACCCCGCGTAGCTGGAGGGCTCCGCCGTGCACTGGGGGTCGGTGCCGGTGTCCTCGTCCTGCACGCACACGAAGGACCCCCGCTCGGGGGGGCCCGCGCACTCGTGGAGGTCCCGAGCCTGCGCTGGCACCGTGGCGAGCACCAGAGCCAGGAGGAGGACGATGATGGGGATGCGCACGGGGTTCAAGCCACCAGATCCGGGGGTCCCGTGGTGTTGGCGGGGTAAAACCCTGTCGGTGGCGTGGGGTTCACCGGAACCTTCATCCCCACGAGAACGCTTCGCAACGTGGGGTACCCAGCGTGGCACCTGTGGACGATGTCGTGACGCGGAACTGGACGGTGGAGGCCGACCTGGACCGGTCCCTGCCCTCGGAGATCGTGTGGTGGGACGAGACGCTTCGGGATGGCGAGCAGACACCCGGCGTCTACTACACCCTCGACGAGAAGGTGGAGATCGCGGGGCTCATGGACGACGTCGGCGTGGACGTCATCCACGCGGGGATCCCCGCCATCAGCGACGCCGAGGTGGAGGCGGTGAAGGCCGTCTCCAACAGCGGCCTCAGCTCAGCGAGCGTCATCGCCGGCGCCCGCACGCTCCGGGGCGACATCGACGCGGTGCTCAAGGCCGACGCCGACGAGGCCGTGCCCTTCATCGCCTGCAGCGACGTCCACCTCAAGCACAAGCTCAAGCGCACGAAGGACGAGGCGGTGGAGATGGCGGTGGACACCGTGGAGTACGCGGTGGACCACGGGCTCCCCACGACCTTCGTCACGGAGGACACGGTGCGCGCCGACCCGGAGTTCGTGAAGCGCATCTACGAGGCCGCCATCGACGCCGGCGCCACCCGCGTGCTCTTCTGCGACACCGTGGGCGTCATGACGCCGGCGGCGACGCGGTGGTTCTTCCGGAAGCTCCGGGACCTCGGCATCCCGGAGGGCCCCCCCGGCGGGGAGCCGGGGGCGCCGGAGTGGGGGTTCCACAACCACAACGACTTCGGCCTGGGCACCGCCAACGCCCTGGCAGCCCTGGAGGAGGGCGCGGTGTGCATCAACACCACCGTGAACGGCATCGGCGAGCGCGCGGGGAACACGGCCTTCGAGGAGGTCGTCATGGCCCTGGAGACCCTCTACGGGGTGGACACGGGGATCGACACGGAGCGCTTGGTGGAGCTGAGCCGCCGCGTGGAGGAGGCGAGCGGCATCCCGGTGGACCAGATGAAGCCCGTGGTGGGCCTCAACGCCTTCCGCCACGAGTCCGGCATCCACACCCACGGGGTCCTCGCCAACACGACCACGTACGAGCCCATGCAACCCGAGGACGTGGGCCACGCGCGGCACTTCGTCTTCGGCAAGCACACCGGCACCCACGCGGTGGCCGAGCGCCTGAAGGACGGCGGTGTGGAGGCGAGCGACGGGGAGCTCCTGGAGATCGCCAACCGCATCAAGGACCTCATCGAGCACCGGGGTAAGGAGGAGGTGCGGGGTTTCGTCACGGCCTTCCGGGAGGACACCGAGCGCTTCCAGGGGGTCTCCCCCGAGGAGTTCTGGGAGATCGCGGAGGACGTGACGGGGGAGGCGCCCCGGGACGAGGGGGAGTGAGCGGGAGTGAATACCCCGTTTTCGGTCCTTGCCCAGCACGGCCGCGCCATCGTCGCCGCCCTCATGGCGCGGGCGGGCTCCCAGCGCGAGCTGGCAATCGCCCCCGGCGCGAGCAAAGCTATGCGGCGGGGTGGTGGCGAGGGATGGCGTCCTTCACAGTAGGGAAGCCGGCTATATCAAAATTCGGAGGAAAATATTATTAATCTGGGGAACGCTGCTTGTTGACCACGTGTACGGGCGGCAGGATGTGGTCATCGTGAAGACAACCAGCGTCGTGACCTTGGCTTTCGCGCTTGTGGTTGGGGCCCTCGGAACTCCCACCGTCAACGCATTGAACAATCTCTCGAACGCATCGTTCAATGGTTCAACAGTGCAGTGGGATGATCTCCAAGTAGGAGATATCCTGGCGGTGGGCGTGCCCACAGACAGCGGTCCCTCCTGCTCCATCGACAATGCCGGTATCAAAATCACCTTCGACAAGCACGAGGTCGAGGCAATTCAAGAGGCGGGCCTCTCAGTGGCGAAGGTCCTCAGGGTTGTACCGACCGAGTCATGCGCCCTAATAGTCGACCAAAAATCCAGATTCCAGGTGTCTGATTCGGGCTCGGGCTCCGTGTCTAGGTCCCCCGGACTGACCGAGCGTGGGAACCCCGGGATATCCACGATTTCTCCTGGGCCGAGCGGCACTTCGACCCAGTCCACATTCGGATGTGCGATCGTCCATGGGAAGGCGTGGTTCGAGGAAACAACTCCAACGCCCGCCGACGATTGGCTAACCGAGAAGTGGGGGGATCTCGACTTCTGCTGGGACGGGGACTATGCGTACGTGAACGACTGGCCCGGCGGCTGCCGCGCGAACAGTCAGCACTACTTCGTCGTCGACGACTGCCAGTTCCAGGGTGGGAACGGCGGCGCCACCAAAGAGGTCTACCGGTCGGGCAAGGGTTGGTACCACCAGGTCGCGGGAGCCCCTCCGCCCGGAAGTTACGACCACTGGATTTACGACAAGGAGACCGGGGACATGGTAGGAAGGACATCATGCTCCTTCAACTGGGGAGGAGAGGTTCCCCACGAACCCGCTTACACCAGCTGTGTAACAGAATAGGAAACCTTGGGCCACTCATGAGAAGGTACATGGATGATGGGAACGAACGGTTCACGAGGCACCCTCGATGAACGATGAAGCGGCATCTGGAGGCGCCGACGAAGGTCTTGGGGGATGGGGGACCGCGCGGCGCATCGTCTCCATCTTCGCAGCGGGGCTCGGAGCCGGCTGGCTCGCGTGGGCTTTGGTGAGCGAGGGACCCCAGCTGGGGGCGCTCTTGGTCTCCCCCATGCTCTTGGGCCTATCGTGGGGCTTGTGGAGCGATGACTCCCGTGTCACGGTGCCAGGACTCGTCCTGGTGGGGGCCGCCCTGGGTGCCAGCTCGGTCACGTTCGGACCGATCCCCGCGATGCTTTTCTACCCAGTCCTAGTTGCGGAACTTCTCGCTCTGGGTCTCGAGATTCGAAGAACGCCCCGCAACAGCGGTTCCTCCGCCTCGGTTTGACAGGCATGGGAGTCGCGATAACCCCGCTCCGTTTGCCTACTCCTTCCCTCCCGGGATGCCATCGACAACAGGGAGCTCCTGGAGATCGCCAACCGCATCAAGGACCTCATCGAGCACCGGGGTAAGGAGGAGGTGCGGGGCTTCGTCACGGCCTTCCGGGAGGACACGGAGCGCTTCCAGGGCGTCTCCCCGGAGGAGTTCTGGGAGATCGCGGAGGACGTGACGGGGGAGGCACCCTCCGGGGACGCGGTGTAGGCGCCGTCCCGCCGGCGCTCCCATGGGGCACCACCTGCCCGTGTTAAGTACCGTCATGGCTCAAGGTTGGGGGGGTGGTCACCATGTCCGAACCCATCGTGATGCAGGCGGAGATCAGCATAAAGGATGGCCGGGAGAAGGAGTACGACGACCTGCGAGGGGAGGTCCTCGATTGGGTCCAACGCGAGCTCCCAGGCACCAAGGCCCTCCTCCACTACGGTGCGGAGGGGACGAACGACGTGTCGACGGTCCTCATCCACGACGATGCAGACGCCGCCGACCGCTACCTCGAGAGGATGGGGGAGCGGTGGGCCAAGCGGCTCGCGGACATGTCCACGTACCGGACGCTTCGCATCCATGGTGCCCTCAGCGAGGAGAGCCTCGCGGCCCTGACCGAGGGGGGGCTAAGCGGCGTGTCGTGGGAGCACGTCGACCACGCGCCGACGCTCCTCGGCGGGTTCCTCCGCTGAGACCTCGAGGGGACCCGCCCACCGAAGGTTCACGACCTCCCGTTCCCATAGGGGACCATGCCCCGCGAGGTCGCAGGTGCCACCCCCACACGGGACGGCTCATGGACCGCCGCGATCCTGGATGCCGGTCGGCTCCGAGCCTACCAGCGTCCTCGGGACCTCCCAGCGTTCTTGACCGAGGCAGCGTTGGAGGTCGTGGCGGTGCCCGCAGGGCCAGAGGGTCCCGCCGTGGGTGACGACCGGGTGGTGGAGGCGGACGTGGAGGCATCCTACCGGGCGCTAGCCACGGAGGTGGATGGTCGCATCCTGGGGCACGCGCCCAGGACGCGGGAGGGTCGCCACGAGAGGTTGCAGCTCCTCTACGATGCGGACCTCCGGCCTCGACGATCCCTCGGCGGGTCAGGGCGGGCATCCCCCGTGGACGTCATGGATGCCACGGTGCTGGCCTGGACCGCGTGGCGGGTGGCTCGGGGCGTCGCGGTCCGCGTGGATGGCTCCTGGGCGTGACCTCTCGGTGACCACCGGCGGGGCGGCGACGGTTCGGTTGTAGATCACGTGCTGGAGCGGTCCAAGCGGGAGCGCACCCGTTCCACCTTCCCCTCGATGGCGCCCGGCTCGAACCCTGCGACCTTGTGGTCGATCTTCAGGATGCTGGAAACGCGGGCGTTCCCGTCGGCCAGCGCGGCGTGGCACCGCCGCACCACGTCCATGACCTCCTCCCAGTCCCCGACGAGGGTCGTGCCCGATGGGCCCAGGTGGTGCTCGAGGCCCGAGCGCTGGATGATCTCCACGGCCTTCGCGACGTCGTCCCCCACGTGCTCGCCGGCACCGATGGGGTGGATGCTGAAGAGGACCATGATCTGCATCGTACCAACGCCTCCCCACGGCCCCTGGGGGGATAAGCCCGACGCTTCCGATGGCTTCATGCCCCGTCATGGTCCTTCACCCACCATGGTCGAGGACGCAGCGGACGAACGGGACCCCAAGGAGGCGCGGGAGGGGGGCGCGGGTCCCGCCCGAGGCGGTGGCGAGGTGCATGGGGCCGAGGAGGAGGCCCCGCCTGGTGACCCGGTACCCTCCAAGGCCCGGGATTGGGCAGCCCTCACGCATCTCTCGGCCTTCGCGGTCGTCGTCGTCCCTATCTTCGGGCAGGTCCTGGGGCCCCTCGTCGTGTGGTTGGTGCTCCGCGACGAGCACCCCTACGTGGACGCCCAGGGGAAGGAGGCGCTGAACTTCCAGCTCACCTGGACGATCCTCGTGGTGGTCCTGGGGCCCCTCGCCGTGATGGGCTTCGTCACGGGCCTCTTCCCCATCATCGCGCTGCCTGCTCTCGCGCTCCTCGGGGCGCTGGTGCTGGCCTGGCTCGTGCTCGTGGTGGTCGCCGCGGTGAAGGCGGGGAGCGGGGAGACGTGGGCGTACCCCCTGGCCATCCCGTTCTTCTCCTCCCGGTGAGGGGGCGAGGCACCCGGCGACCCGAGGATGTACATCCACGTACAATGCCCTCCGGTTCCGTCCCCCATCCGGCGGGACACCCCCGCCCCCGTCGCTTCGACCATGCCACCTGCTCTCACAGAACACTTATCCTGCGCCTGGGCCATGCCTTACCGGGGGTACACACACCATGGCAGACAACGCGGGGGGCGCTCCCCTCAACGATCCTCTCCCCATCCGGGACTTCGATCACGTCGAGTTCTACGTGGGGAACGCCAAGCAAGCAGCCTACGTCTTCGAGCACGCCTACGGCTTCACGCCCGTGGCGTACGCCGGCCCCGAGACCGGCAAGAAGGACCGCGCGAGCTACGTCATGCGTCAGGGCGACATCGACATCGTCCTCACCGCGCCCATGACCACGAGCGGCCCCATCCACGACCACGTGGCCAAGCACAGCGACGGCATCCGGGACGTGGCCCTCGTCTGCGACGACGTGAAGGCGAGCTTCGACGAGGCCGTCTCCCGGGGCGGCACGCCCGTGAGCAAGCCCGAGACGCTGGAGGACGACGACGGGTCCGTCACCGTGGCCACCATCGGCACCTTCGGCGACACCGTCCACACCCTCGTGGACCGCAGCGGGTACGACGGCGTCTTCCTCCCCGGGTACGAGCCCTTGCCCGGGGCCGGTGATGTGAACGCTGGCGTGGGGTTCCAGCGCATCGACCACAGCGTGGGGAACGTGGGCTGGGACGACATGCAGAACTGGGTGGACTACTACCGGGAGGTCTTCGGCTTCCGGGAGTTCGCCGAGTTCGACGAGAAGGACATCAGCACCGAGTACACCGCCCTCCGCAGCAAGGTCGTCGCCAACGAGGACGCCCAGGTGAAGATCCCCATCAACGAGCCCGCCGAGGGGCAGAAGAAGTCGCAGATCGAGGAGTACATCGACTTCTACCCCGGCCCCGGCATCCAGCACCTGGCCATCACCACGGACGACATCGTCCACACCATCGGCTCCTGCCGGGAGCGGGGTGTGGACTTCCTCGACACGCCCGACAGCTACTACGATGGGCTTCGGGAGCGCATGGGCGGCATCGACGAGGCCATCGAGGACCTGGAGCGCCTGAAGATCCTGGTGGACGAGGACGAGGACGGGTACCTCCTCCAGCTCTTCACCGACCCCATCCAGGACCGCCCCACGTTCTTCTTCGAGATCATCCAGCGGAAGGGCGCCGAGTCCTTCGGCAAGGGGAACTTCAAGGCGCTCTTCGAGGCCATCGAGAAGGAGCAGGCGCGCCGCGGCAACCTCTAGCGGGGGATCCCGTGCGCCTCGTAACCTACGTGGAGGTCGACACGCCCGACGCCCTCCCCCAAGCGGGGGTGCTCACCAGCGACGAGCACGTGACCCCGGCGGGGCCCCTCCTGGAGGAGGCGGGGTTCGCACCCGACGATGCCCCCGTGGACGTGGTGGACCTCCTGGACCGCTGGGACGACGTCCACCCCATCCTCCGGGACGCCGACGACGGGAACGTCGCCACTCGGTCCCTGGAGGAGGTTCGCCTCCTCGCCCCCCTCCCCTGGCCCGTCACCATGCGGGACTTCTACGCCTTCGAGGAGCACGTGGCCCGCTCCTGGAAGCGCCGGGGCGAGCCCGTGCCCGACGCGTGGTACGAGGTGCCTGTGTTCTACTTCACCAACCCCCTGAGCGTCCGGGGTCCCGACGACCCCATCCTCCCGCCGGAGGGCACCGACGCCCTGGACTTCGAGCTCGAGGTGGCCTGGACCGTGAAGGAGGTGCTCCGGGACCCCACCGTGGACGAGGCCACCGACGCCATCGCCGGCCTCACCATCCTCAACGACTGGAGCGCCCGGGACATCCAACGCCACGAGATGAGCGTGGGCCTGGGCCCCAGCAAGGGGAAGGACTTCGCCTCCAGCATGGGGCCCTGCCTCGTCACCGTGGACGAGCTCGAGGACCGCCGCACCGAGAACGCGTACGACCTGGAGATGACGGCCCGCGTCAACGGCGAGGAGGTCTCCCGCGGGAACCTCGCCGACATCCACTGGAGCCTCGGCGAGATGACGGCCCACGCCGCCCGGGATGCCACCCTCCACCCCGGCGAGGTCCTGGGCACCGGCACCGTGGGCACCGGGAGCCTCCTGGACCTCGGACGCGACGTCGGCGACTACCTGACACCCGGGGACGAGGTGACCCTCCACGTGGAGGGCATCGGCGTCCTCCGCAACGTCGTGGTGCCCCGCGACGTCCCGACCTCCTGACCCTCACGAGTTGATACCATGCCCTACTACGTCGAGATGGGTGAGATCCCACCCAAGCGTCATACGCAGTTCCGCCAGCCCGACGGCAGCCTCTACCGCGAGGAGGTGTTCGGCACCGAGGGCTTCGAGGGTGTCCAGTCCATCCTCTACCACCTGCGAGCCCCCACGGACGTTCAGGAGCTCAAGGGCACCCAACCCGCCACCACCGGGGCGTGGTCCCCCGGTCAGCACCGGCACCACCACCTGCGCCTCGGCAAGGTGGGGGGCGCCGGCGACCTCGTGGACGCCCGACGCATCGTCGCCACCAGCGACGAGCTGAACGTGGGCATCGTAGCGCCCACCGAACCCATGGAGCGCTTCTTCCGCAACGCCACCGCCGACGAGCTGTGGTTCGTGAAGGAGGGTGAGGGCACCCTCGAGACGGTCTTCGGGCGCCTCCCCTTCGAGGAGGGGGATTACGTGATGATCCCCCGGGGCACCACGTACCGCCTCCCCTCCAGCGGCCAGCGGTTCCTCCTCATGGAGTCCCCGGGCCCCCTGACGTTCCCGGAGGAGTACCGGAACGACCACGGGCAGTTCGTGGAGTCCAGCCCCCTCTGCGAGCGGGATATCCACCCACCCACGGAGCTCATCACGGAGGACGCGGAGGGCTCCTACGAGGTCCTGGTGAAGACCTGGGACGAGGTGGGCGTGCTGGAGGTGCCGCACCACCCCCTGGACGTC
Source organism: uncultured Thermoplasmatales archaeon (assembly GCA_964505085.1). Taxonomy (GTDB): domain Archaea; phylum Thermoplasmatota; class SW-10-69-26; order JACQPN01; family CAZDGP01; genus CAZDGP01. The sequence goes on along the minus strand of CAZDGP010000016.1, from coordinate 9,909 downwards.
GTGGGGTGGGACGGGTGCAACTACCCCTTCACGTTCAGCATCCACGACTTCGAACCCATCACGGGGCGCATCCACCAGCCGCCGCCGGTGCACGCCACCTTCGTGGGGCCCGGCTTCGAGGTCATCAGCTGGGTGCCACGGAAGCTCGACTACCACCCGGACAGCATCCCCGCGCCCTACTACCACGCGAACATCGACACCGACGAGGCCATCTACTACGTGGAGGGCGAGTTCACGAGCCGCGAGGGCATCGGCGAGGAGTCCTTCACCATCCACCGCCGCGGCCTCCACCACGGCCCGCAACCCGGGCGGTACGAGGGGAGCATCGGCGTGACGGAGACCGACGAGACCGCGGTGATGGTGGAGACCCGCGGCCACCTCGAGCTCACCGAGCACGCGCGGGACGTGGACGACGCCTCCTACCCCTACTCGTGGATGGGGGACCAGTGACCCCCGACACCCTCCCCGACGAGACCCAGCGCATCCTCCTCGGCGCTGGCGCCCTGCAGGAGCTCCCGGACGCCGTCGAGGACCTGGGCGCCTCCCGCATCCAGCTCCTGGCAAGCCGGAGCCTTGCCCGGGAGACGCCCCTGGTGGAGGAGGTGCGGAAGCTCCTGGGCGATGCGCTGGCACCGGAGGTGGCCACCATCCGCGGCCACACCCCGGAGGAGGATGTGGAGGCGGCGGTGGAGGCTGCCCGGGAGCAGGAGGCCGACGGCCTCGTGACCCTGGGCGGGGGTGCGGTGGTGGACGGGGGGAAGCACGTGGTGTGGCGCCTCACCGACGAGTTGGAGGAGGATCCGCTCCCCCACGTGGCGGTGCCCACGACGTTGAGCGGTGCGGAGTTCACGCACCTCGCCGGCATCACGGTGGACGACGTGAAGACGGGGGTGGCGCACATGGACCTCATCCCGCAGGCCGCGCTCCTGGACCCTGCCGTGGCGGAGCACACCCCTCGCGAGCTGTGGGCGTGGACGGGTGTCCGGGCGGTGGACACCGCCATCGAGGGGTTCCTGCAGGCGGACAAGGTGCCGGTGGCGACGCGGTGCCTCGAGGGCCTGGAGCTCCTGGTGAAGCACCTGCCCCGGAGCGTGGAGGACGCGGGGGACCACGATGCGGCAGCCCGGTGCTTCGAGGGGGGTTGGCGCGCGAGCATCGGCACCATGGAGGCCGACGCTGCCCGGGGCCCCAGTCACGTGCTGGGGAAGGCGCTGGGCGCCACCTACGACATCCAGCACGGCCTCACGAGCGCCCTCACGCTTCCCCTGGTGCTGGATTGGTGGGCGTCGCGGGACCCCGACGGCGTCGAGCAGGTGGCGCAGGTGTTCCAACCTGGTGCTCCCGCCTCCGAGGTGGAGGGCGTGCTGAAGGACTGGCTCGACGAGCTGGGGATCCAGCGCCCGCCCCTGCGGGAGCTGGGGGTGCCGGAGAAGGCGGTGGAGGAGATCGAGGAGAACCTCCTGGGGCCCGTGGACGAGTCGCTGCTCCAGCGCGTGAGCGAGCTGTGGTAGCGGTCCACCCCCCTGGGGCGGTACCCTCGAGGTAAGCGAGCCTTCATGGGGGTGGAGGCGCACGCCTAGGTGCCGGCGCGGCGATGCCTCCCAGCGCGGTCGGCCCCCCTCGCGGGGACCCGACCACGCCCACCCCTCCACCCCGTCGCGCCGGTTCCTTGCTCCTTGCACCTCCTCGATCCCACCCCCACCCCCTCAACCTATAGCTACCTATAGGCACCTATAGGTCGCCGCAGGTAGCGATGTAGGGGGTGGGAAGGGCTCCGGGACGAAGAACCCTTAAATCCAGGGGGACCATAACGCCCCTTGGTGCCCGCCATGACGCCCCCGCAGACCCTCGCCCAGAAGCTCCTCGCCCAGAAGGCGAACCAAGACCACGTGGAGGAGGGTGAGGTGCTGGAGGTGCCGGTGGACGTGGCCATGGCCCACGAGGCCCTGGCGCAGCTCGTGAAGCCCTTCAACGAGATGGGAGCCAAGGAGGTGTGGGACCGGGAGAAGATCGTGGTACCCATCGACCACTGGGTTCCCGCCTCGAGCGAGTCCAGCGCCAAGATGCACCACGCGGTGCGGGACTTCGTGCGGGAGCACGACCTCCCCCACTTCTACGACGTGGGGAACCAGGGCATCTGCCACCAGATCCTCGTGGAGGAGGGCTTCGTCCTCCCCGGCGACCTCGTCGTCGGCACGGACAGCCACACGAACATGGCCGGCGCCATGGGCGCCTTCGCCTGCGGCATCGGCCCCACGGAGATGGCGGCGGTCTTCGCCACGGGCGAGATCTGGCTCAAGGTCCCGCGAAGCATCCGCGTGGAGGTCACGGGGGAGCTCACGTTCCCAGTCACGGGGAAGGACGTGATCCTGGAGGCGCTGGGGCAGCTCACCACGGAGGGCGCGCGGTACATGGCGGTGGAGTTCGGCGGGTCCGCCGTGGACGCCATGGCCATGTACGAGCGCTTCACCATGACGAACATGACGACGGAGCTGGGGGCGAAGGCGGGGCTCATCGCCGCCGACGACGAGACGCTCCGGTACCTCGACGCCATCGACGTGAAGAACGACCGCCGGGACGAGGTCAGGACCCACGCGGGCATCCGCCCGGACGAGGACGCGGCGTACGCCAAGCGCATCACCATCGACGGCAGCACCTTGACGCCCCGGGTGGCGAAGCCCCGGTCCCCGGACAACGTGGAGCCTGTGAGCGACGTGACGCTGGAGCACGTGGACCAGGTGTTCGTGGGCTCCTGCACCAACGCCCGCCTGGAGGACCTGCGCCTCGTCGCATCCATATTGGACGGGCACCACGTGGCGCCGGATACGCGCCTCCTGGTGTACCCCGCGAGCACGAGCATCTACAAGCAGGCGCTGAAGGAGGGCATCATCGAGACCATCGTGGAGGCTGGCGGCACCTTCAACCCCAGCTCCTGCGGTGCGTGCTTCGGCGGCATGGGCGGCGTGATGGACAAGGGGGAGACGTGCGTGAGCACGAGCAACCGGAACTTCCCCGGCCGCATGGGTCATGTGGAGTCCATGTCGTACCTCGTGAGCCCCGCCACCGCCGCCGTCACCGCCATCACGGGGGAGCTCACGGACCCCACGGCGTGGTTCCGGGACGACCCGGACCTCCTGGAGCGGGCGCGGCGCTGGGTGGCGGAGCCCAGCGTGTCGAAGCGACCCGGCGTGGCGGCGGGTGGGGTGTGAACTCCGGCTGCGGGAGATGTTCGACCCGGAGCGGAGCGTAGGGCGGA
>CAZDGP010000016.1:2418-6553 GCA_964505085.1 uncultured Thermoplasmatales archaeon | reverse complement strand
TGTTCGACCCGGAGCGGAGCGTAGGGCGGATGACCGGAGGTGGCGCGATGCGCCCCCGTAGGTCGTTCGCTGGGTTGGGGGAGAGCCTAAGACCGCCCCCCGCCACCGAACCCTTGATATGGCCACAGCACCAAACGGGAGGGTGAGCTCCATGGACGTCACGGTGGAGGGCGTGGACGAGGCGGTGTTCCGGCACCTTGAGATGCGCGCCCGCATGGAGGAGAAGGATCTGGGGCAGCTCCTCACCGAAGCCATCGAAGCGTACCTACGGTCCCCCAACTGGTTCCCCAAGATCCACAGCTTGGCGGACCTGGAACCCGAGGACTTCGGTCCTGGAACCGAGCGACTAAGCGAGCAGGTGGACGAGGTCCTGTACGGGGACGACGTGTGATCCTCCTGGATACGAGCTTCCTCGTGGGGGCCCTGAACACCAGGGACGCGCACCACGATCAGGCACACGGCGTGATGGGCCAGATCGAGGACGGACGTTGGGGACCCGCCATCCTGCCCGAGTACGTGTTCACCGAGACCGTCACGGTGCTGGCGGCGCGCCGGGACCAGAGGATGGCAGGGTGTGAGGGCCGGAGGCTCCTCCACAACGAGGCGCTCGCGTTCCTCCCCTGCGGACCGTACTTCTCTGACGCGTGGCACCGGTTCCGCCGCCAGGGAACGTCCCGCTTCAGCTTCGTGGACGCCGCGCTCCTCGCCGTCGCAACGGAGCGGGGGGTCGAGCACATCGCGACCTTCGACAGGGACTTCCTGGATGTCCCAGGCCTCGAGGTCGTTCCCGCGTCCTGATTCCCTCCTACGGCACGATGCTCCCAAGCACCTTCGCCTCGGCCTTCCGCAGGTGCTCCCCCACCGTCGCCGGGCTTAGATCGAGCTCCTCCGCGAGCTCCCGGTACCCCACGCGCCGGGGTTCCTCGTAGTACCCGTGCTCCACCGCCGCCCGGAGCGTGCGCTGCTGCCCCTCCGTGAGGTCGGCGTAGAGCCAGCTCACGTCGGGTTCGTACTCGCTCACCTGCTGGAGCTCGAGCCCCAGGCCCTCGGGCACGTCGGGGACGGCGCGGCGGATCGTCTCCAGGTCCCCCACCACCACGAGGCGCAGCGCGCCCTCGTCGGTGTACTCGAGGGGCATCTGGAGCAGGAGCTCGTGGCGTTGCCGCACCCTGAGCAGCGCCTCCACGAGGGGTCCGGGTTGGAAGTGCACGAAGCCCTGGAGGTGGGGACCGCTGGGGGTGAGGTGGAAGCTCGTGACGTGGGGGGAGGCCTCCAGGATGGCGCGGACGTCCCCCTCGTCGCCCTCCACCTCGTAGAGGGTCACCGCCGACCCGTCCTCCAGGAGCTGGAGGTGGTGGATGGCGCGGCGCCGCACGTTGGGGGCGTCCGCGAGCGCCGCGTCCACGGGGTGGAGGGCGCCGCCGGGGGGTACGAGGAGGAACCGCACGAGCTTCATGAGGGTGCGAGGGGCGTGGGGGCTCAAGAACCCTCCCCCGTTCCCTTATGAATGCCCGGTCATGGATGGGGACACCGTCCTCCGGTGCCTGACGCATGGTCATCCACGGAGGTTCATGATATGACGGACAAACTGATCCAGGAGCTGGAGACGACGGTGGAGCTTACGGGCCAGGACCTGCGAACGCATCTGCCCCCCGTGCTGGAGGGCTTCGACGAGGAGCTTACGGCGACCCTCGTGCGGGAGCACCCCGAGGTCTTCGGGGACCTCGTGCGGGGCCTCGAGGACGCCGACGTGGCGGCCTTCGTGGAGGAGGCGCCGGAGGGCGCCGCCGCCTACCAGGACGTGCTCTGGACGGGCCTCGGGTTCCTCGTGGAGGACAGCGAGCACCTGCAGGGGAAGATCAACCAGACGGTGACGGTGAACTTCCAGGCGAAGGACTGCGCCATGGAGGGGCACCTGGAGCTCGACAAGGACGCCCGCACCCTCGCCGGCGGCCACGGTCTCCAAGCGGAGCCCGACATCACCATCAGCGGGCCCGCGGCGAACCTCGTGGGCCTCATCACGGGCACCGTGGACCCCGTGCGGGGCTTCATGCAGGGCAAGTACAAGATGGACGGCAGCATCACGAAGGGCACGCGCCTCGCCCCCACCATCAAGGCCCTCGCGGGCTCCATCCCGGGGGCCTGACGGTGGAGTTCACCTCGGAGCAGCGCCTCTTCCGGGACAACCTCCGCTCGTACCTGGAGGAGAAGGTCGCGCCCCGGGTCCCCGACGCCTCCAAGCGCGCCCTCACCCGGGACGAGGCATTGGGGCTCCTGCAGGAGCTCAAGGAACTGGGTCTCGGGTTCGACCCGGAGACGGCGGGCGCGTACTTCGGGGACCTCCGGTTCTACGGGCTCGGAAGCGAGGAGATCAGCCGCGTGTGGCCGAGCCTCAACGTGCTCCTGAACATGAGCTTCCCCGCCATGTGGGTGGAGTTCGCAAGCGAGGCCACCCAGGAGGTCATGATGGACCGGCTTCTGGAAGGCCGGTGCATCGGGTGCCTCGCCGTGAGCGAGCCCGGTGGCGGCTCCGACACGAGCGACTCCCGCACCACCGCCACGCCCACCGACGGCGGCTTCGTCCTGAGCGGGGAGAAGACGTGGGTGAGCAACGGCCCCATCGCCGACGTGGCCCTCGTGGTGGCCCACGACGAGGAGTCCGGCGGCCGGGACATGTTCCTCCTGGACCGGGAGACGAGCCCCTGGGGGTCGTACGAGTTGGACAAGCTCGGGTGGAAGGCGAGCCCCACCGGCGGCATGGTCTTCGACGACGTCTTCGTGCCCGAGGGGAACCGGTTGAGCACCATGATCACGAACAAGCTCATGGCGGGCGTGGACCTCGTGGACGTGCTGCCCTTCCCCGAGCCCGTCATCGAGCTGTTCCTGAGCCGCAAGCCCCTGAACGTCATCTTCAGCTTCATGCGCACGGGCATGGCGCTCATGGCCGTGGGCATCATGCAGGCATGCTACGAGCAGGCGCTCGATTACGCGAAGCAGCGGGAGACCTTCGGCGAGCCCATCGGGAGCAAGCAGCTCGTGCAGGAGAAGCTCTACGATATGCGGTGGCGCCTCGAGAGCGCACGCCTCATGGCGTACCGCAGCATCGACCTCCTGGAGAAGGGGGACCCGGAGGCGCGCATGATGTCCAGCCTCGCCAAGGGCACCGCGTGCGACTGGAGCGTGGACGTGGCCAGCGACGCCATCCAGGTGCTGGGCGCCAACGGCCTCAGCACCGAGTACCCGCTGGAGCGCTTCTACCGGGATGCCCGCACCATGACGATCCCCGACGGCACCACGGAGATCCAGAAGCTCATCGTGGGGAAGGAGCTCACGGGCCTCAGCGCGTACTGAACCCGCAGCTCCCCCCCTCCCCCCGTCCCCTCCGTCAGTAACTGAGGAGGTCCACGCCGCCGGTGACGCCGATGACCTGCCCCGTGATGTACCCCGCGAGATCGCTCGAGAGGTACGCCACGAGGTTCGCCACGTCCTCCTCGGTGCCCAACCGCTTCATGGGGGTGGCCTTGGCGATGCGGGCGAAGTAGGGGTTGATCTCCTCCAGCTCCTCGATGTCGAGTTCCGCCAGGGCACCCACCACGATCTGGGGTGCGAGGATGTTGGAGGTGATGCCGTACTTGGCACCCTCGATGGCGAGGCTCTTCCCGAACCCGATGAGGCCGCTCTTGGTGGTGCTGTAGCTGATCTGCCCGAAGTCCCCGAGCCATCCGGCGGCGCTGCTCATGGTGACGATGCGGCCCCACCCGCGCTCCTTCATGCCGGGGAAGATAGCCTTCGTGATGTTGTAGGCGCCCGTGAGGTTCACGTCGAGGTCCCGGTCCCACAGCTCGTCGGGGAACTCCTCCACGCGGCCGCGGGCATCCACGAGGCCTGCGTTGTTCACGAGGATGTCGATGCCGCCGGTCTCCTCCTCAAGCTCCGCCACGGTCTCGGTGACGGCCTCCCGGTCCGTGAGGTCGCAGGTGACGGCCACGGCGTCGCCGCCAGCATCCTGCACCTCCTCGGCCACGTCCTCGGCGCCGGAGGCGTCCACGTCGAGCACCACCACCTCCACGCCCTCCGCGCCCAACACGAGGCTGTCCACGCGCCCGATGCGTCCCGCGCCCCCGGTGACGAGGGC
>CAZDGP010000016.1:0-2318 GCA_964505085.1 uncultured Thermoplasmatales archaeon | reverse complement strand
GACAACGTGGACACCGACCAGATCACGCCGGGGAAGTACCTCACCATCATCGACGAGGAGGGCTTGGGGAAGCACGTGCTCGAGGGGTACGACCCCGAGTTCCCCGAGAAGGTGGAGGCGGGGGACATCCTCGTGGCCGACCGGAACTTCGGGTGCGGGTCCAGCCGCGAGCACGCGCCCCTCGCCATCAAGGGCGCCGGCGTCCCCGTGGTGGTGGCGGAGAGCTTCGCCCGCATCTTCTACCGGAACGCCGTGAACGTGGGCCTCCCCGTGCTCCAGGTGGAGGGCGTCACCGACCACGTAGAGGAGGGGGACGAGGTCACGGTGGACCTCGAGGACGGCACCGTCACCAACGAGCGCACCGGCGAGACCGTACAAGGCGAACCCGTCTCGGGGAAGGCCCTGGAGATCCTGGAGGCCGGGGGCCTCGTGGAGGTCACGCGGCGCAAGCTCCAGGAGCGGGACGGGTAGCACCCCTGCAGGGACCGGCGCAGGTCACCCGAACCCTTATCTTCCGCTTCACCCACTCCCACGCCGGTTGGCCCCCATGCGCGCTTGGAAGCACCCCGTCATCATGATCCTCGCGACGGTCCTCGTGACCTCGCTCCTCTCCGGATGCGTCACCCCCGCCTCCGAGTCCCTCTCCTCCTCTGGGGTGGACGCGTCCCTGAACGCCACGTGGGAGGCGCGCCTCAGCGCGCCCGTCTTCGACGAGGTCATCCACCAGGAGGTGGAGGTCCGCGCCCACGACAACCAGCGCCTCAACGTCGACGTCTTCCGCCCGGACCCCGACACCGGTGCGGAGGATGGTCGCGTGCCCGTGATCCTCGTGTACAGCCCGTACTTCGAGCTGAGCAAGGGCACCGACGGGAAGCCCTGGGGCTTCCTGGGGTGGATGGTGGACCACTTCGCGCCCCGGGGGTACGCGGTGGCCTTCGCCGACGCTCGCGGCAGCCGCGAGAGCGGTGGTTGCATCGACGTGGCCGGCCCCAAGGAGGTGGCCGACGGGGCGCGCGTGGTGGAGCACCTCGCCCACGAGCCCTGGAGCACGGGGAAGGTGGGGATGTTCGGCGTGTCGTACCCGGCGCGCACCCAGTACGGCATCGCCACCCTGAACCCCGAGGGTCTCGAGACCATCGTGCCCGTGGCCGGCATCAGCGACTACTACACGTACCTCTACCACGACGGCGTGCCGCGGGAGGGGAACAACCCCGGCACGTACGCGGGGTACCACGGCATCAGCGCCATCCCCCACGCCTCCGCCGAGGGCGCGCAGGCGTACCCGCAGCGCTTCGGGTGCGTGCCGGAGAACATGGAGCACGGCCTCGACCTCACGGGGGAGTGGGACGGGTACTGGGAGGCTCGGGACTACAACAAGGACGTGGCGAACGTCACCGCGGCGCTCTGGTTCGTCCACGGCTTCGAGGACTGGAACGTCCTCCCGGTCTCCGCGGTGGAGTACTACGAGCGGGCGGACGTGGAGAAGCGCATGTGGTTCCTCCAGATGGAGCACAACTACCCGCAGTGGAACACGTACCAGCCCGCCTGGAGCCGCCCGGACTTCCCCCAGGAGCTTCACCGGTGGTACGACCACCACCTCAAGGGCAAGGACATGGGCCTCTCGGAGGAGGCACCGGTGCAGGTGCAGGACAGCAGCGGGCGCTGGCGCACCGCGGAGGCGTGGCCCCCCACGAACGCCACCCGCACCACGTTCCAGCTCCACGCCAACGGCACCCTCGCACCGGGCCCGGCGGAGGAGGGCGAGGTCACGTACGCGGTGCTCCCGAGCACGGGGTGGCCCCGGACCGAGGTGTGGTACACGAGCGACCCCCTCCGGGAGCCTCTGCACATCGCGGGCGTCCCCGAGCTCCACCTGAACGTGAGCCTGGTGGACGGGGACAGCACCCACGTGGGGTGGTGGCTGGAGGCCGTGAGCCCCAGCGGCGAGGCCACGCTCCTGGACCGCGGGTACATGGACACGCGGTTCCGGAACGGCGTCCGCACCGGTGCCGAGGCCGCGGAGATGGGGGAGACCCTCCACATGCCCGTGAGCTCGCAACCGCAGGACGACGTGGTGCCCACCGGCTACGAGCTCCGGGTGCGCGTCATGGGCGACGACGGGTGGGTCTTCCACGATGAGCGCCCCACCGCCGCGAGCCTCGTGACGGTGCACCACGGCGGCGATGCGCCGAGCACGCTGGTGCTCCCCACGGTGACCCCCAGCGAGGATGCGTTCATGGAGCCTCCGCAGGGGTGGACGTGGAGCACCGACGGGTCCTGACGCCGCCCCACCCCTTGACCTATAGGTTCCTATAGGT
>CAZDGP010000015.1:18628-33323 GCA_964505085.1 uncultured Thermoplasmatales archaeon | reverse complement strand
CATGATGACACGACCTGCCCGCGGCATCCCGGTGGGTGGATATGAAGGTTCGGTCGGGGAGGGTGGTCGGGGTGGACGTTATGGTGGCCCTACCGGCTTCGGTCGCGGGCGGGCCAACACCTGCCATGGAGAGGTGGGGCGGGGGTTTTGAAGTTCGCAGAGCAAGGTGGATGAGGTGAACTGGGTGTTGTCCGACGCAGCGGGAAGCCGGAGTACAGGTGGGTGCAACCGATCACTTGTTCGGTTCTTAAGTACGATACTGCTGATATCCCTCTCATGGGATGGAAGCAGTCCCTGATGTGTGGCAGCATCAGCGACGGGCTCTGTGCTACCCTATCCTCTGGGGCTCCCCGGGGGTACTGGGGGATCGGCATGTGGTGGGAGTAGGCGATGAGAGGTGAGCTTCGACGGGTGGTCTGGTCCGCGGCCTTGACGATAGCCTTCGTTTCGGCCGGATGCCTCCTATCGGACCCCGGGGCTCGTGAAGAGGTAGCCTTGTCGCTGTTCGTGGATGCCCGGCTGAACGGTGCGGGGTTCGCGATCGGTCCCTCCAACGGGAGCGACAACCGGACCACAACGTACCAAGCGTTCGAGGTGGATGAGGACCGGAAGCGGGTGTGGGTCCCCAACATGCCCGAAAGCGGCAACGCCACGCTCGCCGTTCGCGTGGAACAGGGGGACGTGACCTACCTCCTGGTGAGCTCCACCCCAAGCGCGCTGTTCCGCTTCGACGGGACCAACACGACCTTCCTCTTCGTGAAGGAACCTGCGGGCGTCCGCCTACACCACCTCGTGAGCGAGCCCCCACCCCAGACATGCACGGCCACGCTCGAGGGTGCGCACCCGCAGGAACGCGCGGCACCGTGGGTTGCGAACTGGACCGCCCCCCAACTCACGGCGGTGTTCGATCGGAGTGGCGAGGACGCCGATGATGCCGGGGCATGCCCGGTGGGGACGTTGGAGGCTACCAAGGGAACGGGGTGGGTTCTGGGTGAAGGCCCACCCTGAACGTGCCGGCGCGTGACCGGTAGCTCCGTTCCCTGCCCCCCACCTATAGTCACCTATAGGTCAAGAGGCGCAACCCCCGCGCACCCACACCCACCGCCGCATCCCCGAACCGCAAACCCTTTTGAGGGAGCCGTCCCTTCGGTGACCAGACCGGTCATGGACGAGCCCGACCTCCTCTTGGACTCACTGGAGAGCCTCGGCGAGCGCGCGGGGGCGAACCTCCTGTTCCTCGTCTCGGACCGGCGGTCCTTCCTGGAGGCGGCGATCAAGCGGGCGAAGGTGCCCGTGGTGGTGGCCACGAGCAAGGTGGACCTGCAGGAGGCCTTCCAGGACGAGGTGCGGGCGGTGCTCCTCACGAGCGACACGCTGGAGGGGAGCTTCAACGTCCTGGGGCAACTGAAGGACATCCTCCTGGGCGCGTACCTCGAGGGGACGCTCAGCCCCGGGGACGACGTGCTCGTGCTCGTGGGGAACCGGGAGGGCTTCGACGTCGTCGTGCACTTCGCCGTGGACGACGACATGCAGCTCAGCAAGCTCCGGGGGGAGCTGGCGGAGCGCATCGACATGAAGGTGGTGGAGCGCGTGCTCCGGCTCTGCGCGGAGCTCAGCCGCGAGGGCCGCGAGGGCACGCCCGTGGGCACGCTCTTCACCATCGGGGACGTGGACCGCGTGCTCAACCACAGCCGCCAGGTCGTCATCAACCCCTTCCAGGGTCACGGCGAGGACGAGCGGAACCTGCTCCACGACACCGTGTGGGAGACCGTGAAGGAGTTCGCGCAGCTCGACGGCGCCTTCGTGCTCCGGAACGACGGCGTGGTGGAGGCCGCCGGACGCTACATCGAGACGAACCGCAAGGTGGAGGTTCAGAGCGGCCTTGGCGGACGGCACCTCGCCGCCGCGAGCATCACCGACGTCACCGAGTGCGTGGCCGTCACCGTGAGCACCAGCGGCGCCATCCGCATCTTCAAGGACGGGAAGATCATCATGATGGTGGGGCGCTTCTAGGGGACACCCTGCCTGCATCCGCACGCAACCACGTGCTCCTCCCACCGCCAGACCCCCATCTTGACCCATCACCTACCCCCGAGGTTGATACCTCGCTCCACGTGAAACGAAGGAAAACGTGGTTGGAGGGGAACGGGCGGAAGGACCTGGGCCGTTCTTCCCCAGGTCCGCCGGCACACCCCCTTATGCCCCCGCAAGCATCCGCTGGGTCGAGTCCAATGCACCCGAAGCTGGCTCGATTGGAGGCGTACCTGGAGGATGGGTTCGAGGTGGAGGAGATCGTAAGCGACGACGAGAGGATGGAGGTGCACGTGCACCGGGGCCTCATCACGGTGATCCTCACCTTCAGCGCCGAGGACGCGTTGAGCATCCTGCGCTGGACGCCGCGACGCGACCGCGGGGCGATCCCCCCGATCTGACCCCTGGGGCGTCACCTGCCACCCCCGTCCCCGGCTCGAACCCCGCCCCGGGCGGGGGCTCTCCTCCCCTTACCTCTCCCCGCGCTTGATCTCCTCGTAGAGCGCCCGCGCCTCCTCCTGAAGCGCCTCATCCTCCTCGGACGTCGCCTCCACGGGCGCCACGGGCACGGGGTTGTCCCGATCGTTGAGCGCCACCATGGTCACGTAGCAGCTGCCGGTGCGGACCTTCTCGCCGGCGTCGAGGTCCTCGGCATCGATCGTGACGCGGATGAACATGCTGGAGCGCCCCGTGAAGACGAGGGACGCCGTGAGCACGAGGAGGTCCCCCATGAGCACGGGCTCGAGGAAGTTCATGCTGTCCATGCGCGCGGTGACGACGTTCGTGCGCGCGTGCCGCTGCGCCACGACGCCCGCCACCTCGTCCACGTACTTGAGGATGGACCCGCCGTACACGTTCCCGGCGGGGTTCGCGTCGGTGGGCATCATGCGCCGCACCATCGTGGTCTCCGTCTCAGAGATGGGCACCGGGGTCCTGGCCATAGCTACCGACGCAGGTAGCGAAGCCCCGGGGTTAAACCCTTGCGCTGGGCGCCGGCACCCACCGCTGCGGCGGGCCCTCCACGTCGCCGTCCCCGTCATGGTCGGGGTCCTGGTAGTCGGGGATGCCGTCGCCGTCGTCGTCCCAGTCCCGCACATCGTCGACGCCGTCGCCGTCGGTGTCCCGGGTGCTGTCGTGGAGCTGCGCCATGACGGGGTGGAACGTGAGCTCCCCGTCGCCGCGCTGCTCCACGCTGGCGGGGAGGTCCACGTCCAGGAGCAGCGTCACGTTCCCTCCGGGGGTCACCTCGAAGCTGTGGTGGATGCGGAGCGCCTGCGTGGGCACCTCCACGTTCACGGGCTCCGGGTCCCCCTCGTCGGTGGGGTCCAGGACGTCGGACCGGGTGCTGGCGGGTTCGGCCCGGGCCTCGGTGAAGGTGAGCAGGATCCCCGTGTAGTTGCCTGACGGCACGGTGGCCTGGGTCACGGGGCGCCAGTGGGGTCCCTGGAGCGCCACGAGGTCCAGCGTGGACCCGTTCCCCAGGGGGACGAGGGTCCCGTTGGCGTGGACGAGGTACGTGGGTCCGAAGGTGACGTCGAAGCTCTCGAGGGAGCCCTCGGGGAGGTCCTTGGCTCCCACGATGACGGTGCCGGGGTTCTCCTGGGCGTTCTGCTGCGTGGTGAGCAACCCGTTGAAGAAGATCACGGCCACGGCGCCCATGGCGGTCCCCACGAGCAACACACCGATCCAGAACCTGCTTCCGTTGTTCACGTGGGCACCCGGGGCGCGTGGAACGGTCCTCCTACTCGAAGGTTCCGGCGGCGTCCCTGGGCCGGTGGGTCCCCCGTGCCGTCCACGCCAGGAGCACCACGCCCGCGCCGCCGAGGCTCGCACCACCCCACAGGAGGTTCATGCCGGGCCGCACCTGCACCTGGAAGGTGGCGTGGGTGACGTTGGCCTCCAGAAGGCGCTCGTGGTCGCCGTGGGCCTCCACGAGGCCCTCGCTCGTGCGGAGGCTCAGGGGGTTGAGCACCACGTCCTGGAGGAGGCCCCGGCGCACGTCCAGGTGCGGGTCGTAGTGGTCCGTGGGGGGGCCCCGCCAGTAGAGCCGGAGCACGCCCTGGGCCTCGGCGTCACCGTGGCTCCCGCGGAGGGTCACGGGGACCTCCACGGCTCGCATGCGTCCGTCCCGACCCTCCTCCCCCCGAGCCTGGTGGAGCTCCACCACGCGGTCCCCGACGCTCGCTTGCCCGGGCACGGGCACCTCCTCCAGGAGCTCGGTGTGGGCAGCGTACGTGCTGACACCGTACCCGAGGACGCCCAGGACCACGGCAAGGTGCACGAGGTGCACGGCGAAGCGCTTGAGGCCCGGCCGGAGCCGGGGGAGGTCCGGGAGGCTGCCGTCCCGATGGACGGCGGCACCCGCCAGGAGGCTCGCGAGGCCCAGAGGCCACAGGACGAGGGCGCTGATGGCCGGGAGCTCGCTGGGGGGGCTGGCGCCGACGATGAGGCCCAGGAGGCCCAGGAGCAGGAGCCCGTCGGCCAGGACCCGTCGCCGCGTCCCCGTGCGGGGGCTCAGGACCTCGTGACGCACCCGGAGCAGGCCCGCGACGATGGTGGTGGCCGCCACGGGGAGACCCAGGGCGAGGACCCATCCAGCAGGTCGCAGGATGGCCAGCACCCCCCCAAGGAGCAGGCTCCCGAGGGCGAGACCCAGCGCCGGCCATCGCCCCAGAGGGTGCCAGGCGAGGACCCAGGCGAGGAGGGCCGTGGCAGGGATGATGAGGAGGGGGACGCGCTGGAGCATGAGGGGGAGGGCGCCGCCGTTCACGGTGCGGACCAGGAGCAGGAGCACCACCGCCAAGCCCAGGGTCACGGTGACAGCCGCGACCTTGGGGAGACGTCGCCACGTGATGACTCCATCCGGTGGGGAGCTCGAGGGTGCGTCCCCCACGTAGAGGGCCAGGAGGGGGGCGCCGGCGAGGACCGCCAGGAGGACGCCGAGGCCCAGGCCCGGGGCCCCCGCGAGGAACGCGCCCGCCTCGAAGAGGAAGCCCAGGAGGACGCGGGGGGCGACGAGGCCCAGCACCGCCAGGCCCGCGTGGAACCCCACGAGGCCCTGGAGGGCCCGCAGGCGAGGCGTCGTGGTGGCGAGGTGGGGACCGTGCGCGCGGAGGGCGAGGGCCACGGTGAGGAAGGTGAGGAAGAGGAGGAGCCCGAGGAAGAAGCGGGTGGGGGCGTGGACCTCGAGGATGCGGAGGAGCCGGAGGGCGGGGTCCTGCAGGAAGGTGCTCGTGGGGTCGGTGAAGGCGTGGACGCTCACCCAGAGGCCGCTTCGCACCGTCACGGTGCTGAAGAGGGGGAGCACGAGGCCCAGGCTCGCGAGGAGCGGCGTGGCCAGGGCCGGGGCGTCCCGGGGCTCCCGGGCCACGTGCATGAAGGCGATGAGACCCAGCCAGGGGAGGAGGTTCACGGTCTCCACGGGGTCCCACGCCCAGTACCCACCGAAGCTCAGCACGTAGTACGCCCAGAGCGCGCCCAGGGCGAGGCCGGTGCTGGCGGCGAGGAAGGCCCACCGCGCGAGCTCCCGGGCTGGGACCAACCACGTGGACCCCCCGCGGGGGCCCCGGGCGAGGTGGGCGAGGCCCAGGCCGGCGGGGAGGGCGGCGAGGGCGTAGGCCACGAACTGCACCGGCGGGTGCACCACCATGAGGGGCGTGATGAGGAGGTCGTTGAGGCCCAGACCCCGGGCGGTGCTGGGGTCCGCGAGGTTGCTCGCGGCGGTGGGCGCGAAGGGGTCCTGGAGCACGAGGAAGAGCGCCAGGAGCGCCACCACGCTCCCCAGGACGAGGTGCGTGGGGCCCGCGAGGGCCTCAGGCACATCCTCCCGGTGCATGACGTGGGTGAGGCCGGCGGCGAGGAGCGTGGCCCACAGGAGCGTGGTGCCCTCCTGACCGGCCCAGGTGCCGGCAAGGCGGTACATCCAGGGAAGGTCGAGGTGGGTGTGGCTCCACACGTACGCGACCCCGAGGTCCCCCCGGAGGAAGGCCAGGGCAAGCCAGAGGAAGGCACCGCTGAGGGCGAGGACGCTTCCCACCTGGGCTCGGCGGGCCCACCGGCGCGGAGCCTCGGGGACGACGCCGGGGGTGCGGGCGCCGGCGAGGTGCAGCGCCTCGAGCCAGACGCCGGCGGCGGCCAGGAGGAAGGCGCCGGCGGGGAGGAGCGAGGCCCACGTCATGGGTCACGGCCTCCGCGGCGGGGCACGAGGACGGCGGCGAGGACGAGGGTGCCAAGGAGCGCGAGCCCCGCCTGCGGGATGGTGGGGGCGGACAGGTACCGCCAGGGGTCCCCCTGGCCCGTGGCGGCCACGCCGTACGTGGTGGCCAACCGGTCCACGGCGCGGTCGGCGGGGGCGCAGGGCGGGCACCAGGTGGCGGTGTAGAGCTCCAGGAGCGGCGCCTTCTCCACCTGCACGGTGGCGTTGGGCCACGTGAGCTTGTGGGTGGCGGACTGCACCACCTCCAGGTGGTCCAGGGCCTGGCGGTCGTCGAGGTTCTGCAGGTACGCCACCGCCCCCAGGTTCTCGGAGGTCCACGCGGGATCCAGCGTGAGGTTGCGGGTGACGTGGGCGCCCCGACCCTCCTCCGTGGGCACCTCGGCCCCCTGGAGAACCGCGCGGGTGGTGAAGCGGTGCTCCGTGATGCCGTTGCCGCCGGCGTGGTGCACGGGGTCCTCGAAGACCACGAGGCGGAGCACGAGCTTGTCCGTGGCGAGGCTCGTGCGCATCACCGCGGTGGCGTCGACGGTGAGGTTCCCCCCCGATCGGGTGAGGTCCAGGCGGAGGATGGCGGGGCTCCCCTGGTCGAGGCGCTCCGTCACCATGTCCTCGTACACGGGGTGGGGGTCGGTGACGTTCCCGCCGCGGGGGTTCGCGTGCTCCCGCACGCCGTCCACGCGGACGGTGGGGAACCACGTGGCCCCGTAGGTGGCGTGCATCCAGTCGCGGCCCCCGTCGCTCGTGTTCACGGCGGGGAAGCCCAGGGGGTCCCGCTCCCCGTCGGACCCGGGGTCAGGGTAGGGGTGGTGCTGGAGGATGCTGAGCTGCACCTCGTGGTGCCCGGCGGGAGCCTGCGCCGTGGCGCCGGCGGTGAGGAGCAGGAGGATGAGGAGCGGTGCCGCGAAGAGGAGGTGTCGGGGGGTCATGGTGCCTCGAGCGCCGCCTCCACCTGCCGGAAGAGCTCACCCTTCGTGATGGCCTGCCCGTACGTGTCCCGGTACGTGATGTCCCCGGCCTTGTCCACGATGACGACGTGGGGGAGCGTGGTGACGCCGTACGTGACGCTGACGCTTGCGTTGTCCACCGCGTGGACCCAGGTGGCGTTCCACTCGTCCCGCCACGCCTCGAGAGCGTCCGGGGTGTCGCCCACGCCGAGGCTCACGAGCTCGACGCTCGGGTGCTCGTGGTGGAGCTCCTGGAAGAGGGGCACCTGCTTGCGGCAGGGCTCGCAGGTGGTGGCCATGAAGTCCAGCACCACGACGCTGCCCCTTCGCTCCGTGAGGTTCCACGCAGCCCCCTCCAGCGTCGTCACCTCGAAGCCCGGCGCGGGCTCCCCCCCGCCGGGGCCCAGGCATCCCGCCGTGAGGACGACGAGGCTCAACGCGAGAGGGACCACGAGGCGCGTCACCGATCTCCCCTCCGTCGAAGCACCGCGAGAAGTCCCAGAGCCAGCGCGAGGGTGGGGGCGCCGGGGGCGGGTGTGGCGGCCGCGGGATCGGTGAGGGTCACGAAGGCGTAGGCGCTCCCGTCGTCGGGGAGATGCCGCGTCGTGCCGTCGGGGGTGGTGGCGGTGACGTTGGCCCCGGCGAGGCCGGCGTCGGGGAAGCCCCGGGGCGTGGTGGCGGTCCATGTCCCGTTCCCGTCGTGGCGCATGGGCTCGGCGGTGAGGCAGTACGTCACGGTGCCGTTCCCGGTGGCGTGGCAGGCGCGGAGCACCGCCTCCTCCACGGGTTCGTCGAAGCTCGCGTGCACCGTGAGGGGGGTGCCCCGGGGCAGGGGGTCCGGCGCGAGGGTGAGGCTCCCAGCCGCCGCCGTGGGGAGCATCGCCAGGACGGCGAGGATGGTGAGGAGCCAGGGTCTCGGGCACCGGGCCATGGTGGCGGCAACGCATGTGGGGGGTCCTGAACCTTGCGGCGCGGGGCACACCACAGGAACCGTTATGACCCCCCGGGCGGTACTTACCCGTAATTACGGTGAGTTCATGGAGAGCCGCAAGGTGCAACGCGTGGGTTCGTCGACGCTGTCGGTGAGCCTGCCCAAGGAGTGGACCCGCGACCACGGGTTGGCGAAGGGCGACATCCTCCTGCTGGATGCGCTGCAGGACGGGTCCCTCCGGGTGGTGCCCCAGCACGTGGCCAGCGCCGAGGAGGACGACGACGTGCCGGTGGTGCTGGATGCGGACCGCATCGAGGACCCGGGGCTCCTGGGGCGCGTGGTGGTGGGGAACTACATCCTGGGCCGGAACGCCCTGAGCATCCGATCGACGACGCGGCTTCCCCACGGGATGCGGGAGGAGGTGCGCCGTGCCGTGGGGAAGCTCCTGGGCATGGGCATCATGGAGGAGACCACGGGCACCATGGAGCTCCAGGTGAGCCTGGACCCCACGCGGTTCCCCATCGAGACCGTGCTCAAGCGCCTCTACACGTTGGGAAGCACGCTGCGGCAGGACGCCGTGGAGGCCCTGGTCCGGGGGGACCCGTCCCTGGCGCGGAACGCCCTCCCCCGGGAGGACGAGGCCGACCAGATGTACTGGCTCACCATCCGGCTCCTGCTGGAGGCCCAGCGGGACGGGGAGCTCGCGGAGCGCATCGGTCTCACGGAGCAACTGCCCATCGTGGGGAACCGCCTCATCGCCCGGAGCCTGGAGCAGGTGGCGGACCACGCCGAGCAGGTGGCGCTGGACGCCGCGAAGCTCCTGGAGGACGGCTCCGGCGTCCCGCCGGAGGTCATGAAGCAGGTGGTGACGTTGAGCGAGACCGCAGGGGAGGTGGTGGAGGACGCGTTGAGCAGCATCTTCCTCCACGACATCCACCTGGCCAACGAGGCGATCCTCCGGGCGGAGGCGGTGGAGGACCTCGAGGGGGAGCTTCTGCGGTCCGTGAGCCGCCAGGCGGGAAGCGCCGGGTCCGTGGCGGCGCTCCGGGGGATCACGTGGAGCCTGCGGCGCATGGCGGAGTACGGGGAGGAGATCGCCGTCATCGGCATCAACCGGTACCTGGAGCGCCCCAGCGACATCTGCCGCCCCGAGGAGCCCCCCAGCGGGTCCAACCGTTAGCTTCAACCGCCGACAGGGGGTTGCTCCGGCATGACCCTCGACCACGCGATCCCAGCCCTGGGCGCGAGCCTCGGTGTGCTGGTGCTTGCCGGGGTCCTCATGACCCTCACGTGGCGGAGCTACCGCGCCACCGGGAACGACCGGGTGCTCTTCGTGGCCATGGCGTTCCTCGTGTTCATGGTGAAGAGCGGTTTCGTGGCCTACAACGTGGTGGCGCACGCGGTGCCCCACGACAGCATCGAGTTCGTGAGCGCCCTCTTCGACCTCGTCATCGTGGCGTTGCTCTTCGTGCCCTTCATCCAGAGGAGGTGACCCCATGACGGAGGAGGGTGAAGGTGGGGACCCCGGGACGCGGGAGCGCATCCGGAGGACCGTCCACCGGTTCCCCGGCATCCACTTCCGGGGCATCGTGCGGGAGCTGGACCTCAGCACGAGCCTCGCCCGCTACCACCTGGAGATCCTGCAGGACGAGGGGGAGGTGCGGAGCCACGACGTGGGCGGGTACACGCGGTACCTCCCACCCCGGGACGACGCGGACCTCACCCCGGAGGAGGAGGGCATCCTCCAGGTGCTCCGTCAGCAGAGACCCCTGGAGATCACGTTGGCGCTCCTGGAGTTCGGGAGCCTCCAGCACAAGGACCTGGTGGAGCTCACGGACCTCAGCAAGTCCACCGTGACGTACCACCTCAAGAAGCTCCGGGACGCCGGCATCGTGCATCGGGTGGCCCGTGGGGAGGACCGGGGGTTCCACCTCGAGGACACGGAGCACGTGCGGGAGCTCCTGGCCCAGTACGATCCCGAATCTGCGGTGCTGGACGAGGTGGCGGGGTTCTGGGATGACGTCTTCGGCGGGCACCGGGAGCTGGAGGACTGAGGGGTAAGATGCTGGGGGGAAGCCCCCAGGGGAAGAGGGTAGGGCCGGTGCGTCAGTGGTCGTGGCCGCCGTGCCCGTGACCGTGGTCGTGCCCGTCGCCGCCGTGGTCGTGCTCCATCTCCACGCTGGCGTCGCCGGAGCCCTCCTCGGTGACCTCGATGGGCACCTCGTAGGTGAGGACGTCGCCCAGGGGCAGGGTCACGGTGAGGTTCGCGAGCCAGGAGCCCATCATCTTCCAGTTGGAGATGCCGACGTACTGCCCGTGGGCGTCGTGCATGGGGTCCTTCTCGCCGCTGGTGCCGTGGCCCATCATGGGCATCCAGGAGGTGAGCTCGATGTCGGCGTTGGTGACGGGGGCGCCGGTGGCCTCGTCGGTGAGGAGCACCACGAGGTGGCTCTTGCCGGTGGTAGCCGCGGTGGGGTCCTCGGGGTCGAGGAGCTTCACCGTGAGGTCCAGGGGCTCGTAGATGACGGTGAGGTCCAGGGCGTAGCTCGCGTTCACGGCGTGGCCGGTGACGTTGAGGACGTACTCCCCCGCGCCGGGGAGGCTGTCGAGGGTGAGGGAGCCCGTGGGTTCCTGGGACGTGATGACGAGGGTGTCCACGGCCTCGCCGCTGGGGTCGAGGATGGTGGCGTTGATCTCGGCGCCTGCGGGGAGGGTGGCCTCCAGCGCACCCTCGAGGATGAGGGTGTCGACGGGTCGGTCCGCCACGTGGAAGGGCACCTGCTCCATGTAGAGGGCGTTGGTGAAGCCGTCCTCCACGCGCTCGGTGAGGACGGGGGCGGTGACGCTCTCGGCCTCGAGGGTCGTGCCAGTGGCCTCACGGGCCTCGGCGAAGCTCTCGAAGGTCCGGGGGCCGGTGTCCTCGGTCATGTTCCCGTGGTCCATGGAACCGTCCATGCTGCCGTCGCCGCCACCCTGGACCTCCACGTCGAACTCGAGGGGGGTGCCGTCGGCGAGGGTGACGTCGAGGTTGATGATCCAGGTGCCGGGCATGCTGAGGACGGTCTTGCCCTCGTAGATGCCCATGCCCGCGTGGGTGGGGTCCTCCTCGCCGCTGGTGCCGTGACCCATGGCGGGCATCATGGCCTCGATGGCGACATCCGCGTCGGTGATGGGTTCGTTGGCGCCGGCATCGTAGAGGAGGAGCACCACGGGCAGGTCGCCGGTGGGGACGCTCGTGGGGTCGGCGGGTTGCAGGAGCTTCATCTGGATGTCGGAGTCCGTGTTCACCGCCTCCAGGACCTTGCCCTGGGCGTTGGCGGCGTCGTCGAAGCTCGCGTACCCGAGGGTCTGACCTTCGGTGCCGCCGTCCCCTCCGATGCAACCCGCGAGCAGAGCGCTCGTGAGAACGAGCGCGATGCCGAGGCTGTAGCAACGCGAGGCGGAGCCGCGCGTTCCGCCGCGGAAGCGGTTCACCGCGACGCGGGCAGCCTTGAGGGGCATGGTGAGGAGCGCGACGGCCACGAGGAGCGTGCGTGTCTTCAGCAGGTGGTGGGTCATGGGTTGGGGTGCCTCCATCCGTAGGGTTCACCTCGTTCGAGCCCGGAGGGCCGGACGGGGTGAGGTCGGGCGCAGCCCGAACGAACCTCGTTCGAAACTTGGCAAACCGCGCAGGGAACCTGGAGGCTTATAACGTTTGCTGTGGTCGCGTGGGTCACGACGCGAACCCGCAGGGGAAAACTACATGACCGCCCGTAGTTTACCGTGGTTCGAACGCACATGCTCTGGAGGCACCTTCCCCCCGGCACGCGCACGTGCCTCGTGTCGCTCATCCTCATCACGCTCATGGCGCCGACGGCCCTCGCCGCCGCCGGGGGCGAGCCCGGAAGCGGCGGGGACTGGGAACCCCGTCCCCCCAGCCGCGACGTGGACGTGCCCCCCGGGGAGGACCCGTGCCCCAACGCGAACCCCGGATGGCGCGACGCCCAGACCATCTACGGGGTGGAGGTGCAAGCGTCCAAGCAGTGCCAACCGGACAACCCCAAGCTCGTGGCAGCCTTCGTCCGGGGCACGAACCGCATCCCCCAGAGCGACCTCCACGAGCTGGGTCTCCACGAGGACGCCGTGCGGAAGAGCGACGACCGCGACGGCGACGGCGACCCCGACCTCATCGAGATCACGCTGGAGGTGGCGGAGCTCAACGGGTGGCACCTCACCAACGACGACCTCGCCAGCGTCACGTACGACATCGCCCCCGGCGTCACCGTGCCCTTCTGGGTCTTCCACCCCAAGATGACGATCCACCACAGCGGGCCCACGTTCTTCGACCTGGCCCGCATGCCCAGCGCCCCCATCCGCGTGGAGCAGGGGGACGAGGTGCGCATCACCCTCGAGAACACGCACTACCTCCCCCACACCATCCACCTCCACGGGAGCGACCACCCCTTCCAGCAGGCGAACGGGCAGGGGAACGACGGCGTCCCCGGCATCAGCGAGTTGCCCGTGCGCCCCGGCGACGCCCGCACCTACACCTTCACCCCCCGGCAACCGGGGACGAACTTCTACCACTGCCACGTGCAACCCCAGGTCCACGTCATGATGGGGCTCGGCACCACCCTCATCGTGGAGGAGGACCGCCCCGGGAACACCCTCCAAACCTTCAACCCCGGCGCCGGCCACGTCCGCGCCCCCAGCAAGGCCGTGCAGGAGTCGTACGACCGGGAGTACGACCTCATCTACCAGGACGTGGACAAGGAGCTCAACGAGCTCGTGACCAGCAGCAACGACCCCCGCGTCATCGCCAAGCTCCAGAACCGCGGGTACGACGCCGCCGAGGCGAAGCCCGACTACTTCCTCCTCAACGGCCGGTCCTTCCCGTACACGTTGCGGGAGAGCAACATCGTCGTGAGCCCGGACGAGGACGTGAAGCTCCGCGTCGTCAACGCTGGCAGCCACCCCGTGAGCCTCCACACCCACGGTCACAAGGCCACCATCACCCACAATGACGGCGTGGAGGTGCCCCCGGACGCCCGCATCCAGCGGGACGTCTACACCCTCACCGCATCCCAGCGCCTGGACCTCCAC
Organism: uncultured Thermoplasmatales archaeon; assembly: GCA_964505085.1. Lineage (GTDB taxonomy): Archaea > Thermoplasmatota > SW-10-69-26 > JACQPN01 > CAZDGP01 > CAZDGP01. The sequence continues at coordinate 20,119 of CAZDGP010000015.1, read as the reverse complement.
CTCAACACCACGAACGACGGTCTCAACAGCTACGGGCCCGGCGTCTGGTTCATGCACGACCACCAGGAGGAGGCCGTCACCACCGACGGCATCGGACCCGGCGGCGACATCACCGTCATCACGTACACGAGCCACCTCGACCCCCAGACGGGCCTGCCCGTGCCCGCGGGCTCGCCTCTGGACATGTTCTTCAACGCCGCGTACTACCGCGGCGAGGTCCCCGCCTGGACGAACCTCGGCCTCCCCAACGCCTTCGGCGACGTGGACGTGGACTACGAGACCCGCAGCGGGGACGATGAGGGCCTCGACGTGCCCGCCCCCGGCCTCATCCCGACGCTCCTCGTCGTGGGCCTCGTGACCCTCGCCCGCCGCCACCGCCGGGAGGGAGCCCCATGACGCGCACGCTCCCCCCCATCGTGCTCGTGATCCTCCTCCTGCTGGTGGCGGTGCCGCCAGCGGAGGCCACGGTGGTGAACGAGAACACGGACCGCCTCCCCCCCGGGTGCACGAGCATCGCCGAGGAGGCGCACATCACGGTGCGCGCCGGCACCAAGTACGCCGCCAGGTTCCCCGGCGTCGTGTACAGCTTCGACAACCGCTCCTGGAGCTTCCCCGCCTGCACCCGCCTCACCGTGACCTTCATCAACGAGGACGCGGTGCGGCACCAGTTCATGCCCCACGGTGCCTGGCCCAACGGGTTCTTCCTCCTGGAGGGCGAGGACAGCGAACCCGTCACCGGCACCTTCATCCTCGGCAGCGAACCCCACACCCTCATGGTGCACTGCGGGCTCCCCCAGCACCAGCAGAAGGGCATGAAGGCCCAGATCCTCGTCGCCGGCGGCGTGGGCGACGTGCCGAACATCCCCGGCGTAAGCGGCATCCCCGACGACGGGACCGGGGACGGGGACGCCGGCGTCATGAACGCGCTGCGGAACGTGCCCCTGGACCCGAGCGTCGTGCTGGCGGGGCTCGCGGCGGCGGGCCTGGTCCTCCGGCGCCGGTCCACCCCCCGACCATGACGCGCCACCAGCGCCTCGCCGGGGTCCTCCTGCTCCCTCTCATCATCCTCCTCGCCGCCACACCCATGGGCCTCGCCCACGGGGACGGTCACGGCGACGCGGTGACGGTCTTCCTCACCATCCACACGCGAACCACGGACCAGGGGAACGTGTCGTTCTTCACCGCCGACGGCGAGCCCGTGGCCAACCCCACCCTGAACGTCTCCCCCGACCGCCCCGTGGTCCTCTTCCTCCACAACCTCGCCAACCGGAGCATCACCGTGCACGTGGGGGCGCCCGTGGGGAACGCCACGGAACCCATCTCTAGCGGGAACACCTCCAGCCTCGCCTTCCACGTGCCCGCCGACCCACCGGCCCGCATCCCCTACCGGGGTGAGCCCGCGCGGGAGGGGGAGCTGGAGGGGTGGTTGCGTGTGGAGGGTGTGGAGGAGGAACAGACGGTGTCCGCGTCGTGGGTGCCCGCGTTGGCAGC
>CAZDGP010000015.1:12817-18528 GCA_964505085.1 uncultured Thermoplasmatales archaeon | reverse complement strand
CCCATGGACCGCTGGTGCTCGAAGCCCAAGGCCTCGTACAGGGGCACGTTCGCTTCCACGCTCTGCGCGTAGGGTGACGTTGCGGAACTCCACCGGAGGCATGGGCGCGGGAAGGGCACGCGGGGGCTTCAGTACTTCCCCACGTCGCCCCGGTGCCGCGCGCGGTCCTCGAACCATCGGAACGCCCCGTACCCCACGACCATGTGCGCCGCGCCCGTGCCCACGAGCCACAGGAAGGACGTGGACACCTCCGCCAGGCCGTGGCCCAGGAGCAATGCCTCCCGCACGATGTCGATGCCGTGGGTGAGGGGGATGGCGGCGCTCACGGGGTGGAGGAACGATGGCAACGCCTCCACCGGGAACATCATGCCCGTGAGGAGGATGATGAAGGGGCTCAGGATCACGGTGAGGGCCCGGGGTTCCTTCCACACGATGCCCAGGGCCGCGAAGAGGAACCCGAAGCCCACGAGGCCCAGGAGCGTAAGGAACACAGCCAGGGCGGCGACGCCCACGGTGGCAGGGGTGACTTGGAGCCCGAACACGAGGCCCCCGACCACGAGCACCGCCACGAGGTCCACCAGGCTCGCCACGACCCCCGCGAGGGTCTTGGCGAAGAGCCACGTGAACCGGTGGAAGGGCGTGAGCGCCACGAGCTCCCACGTGCCCCACCGCTCCTCCTCGTACACGCTGTTCCCCCCGTCCTCCATGGCGGCGAGGGCGAGGCCGTTGAAGGCGAAGCCCAGGAGCACGAAGCTCACGTAGTCCGTGTACCCCGTGAGGTCCACGAAGCGCTGGGGCGCACCGCCCTCACCTCCCGTGACCACGAGGCCCACGGCCCAGGCGGTGGCCACGAGGAAGAGCGGGTGGAGGCTCGTGCTCACCGCCCACCCCGTGAGGGTGTAGCTCCTCACCTGGCTCGTGAGGTTGCTCGTGAAGGTGCCCCGGAGGGTGCGAAGCCACGTGGACGCGGTGCCCGCGGGCGCTTCAGTACCGGTGAAGGCTACCACGCTCCTTCGCCCGGTCCTCCATGCGGTGCAGGAGCCACGTGCCCAGGGCGAGGAACACGAGGCTGAAGCCCGCAAGCGCCACGTACGTGGTGGCAAGCTCCCGGAAGCCCGCACCCTCCATGAGGCTCGCGCGCACCGCCATGAGGCCCCACGTTACTGGGATGGCGAAGCTCACCGCCTGCAGGGCCGCCGGCAGCACCGCGATGGGGAACTGCACCCCGGCGAAGAACCGCACCGGCGCCTGCACCGCGTGGCTGAGGGGCGCGGCGGATCGGCTCAGCATGTAGAAGCCAGCGAAGAAGAGCCCCAGGCTCACCATGGCGAAGAGCGTAAGCACCAGGGCAAGCGCCGCCGCACCCGGGTGGGGCAGGGCGAAGTCCGCACCGAAGAGGTAGATGGCCGCCACCATAGCGAGGAACACCGTCCACCCGCTGTCCAAGAGCCCGAAGATGGCCTCCCCCACGAGCCACGCCACGCGGCTCATGGGCGCCAGGAGCATCATCTCCAGCGTGCCGTACCACCGCTCCCGGTGGATGGCCATGCCCGCGCGCCAGTTCATGCCCAGGAAGAACGTGAAGATGGTTTGCCCGATGATGAGGAACCCCGTGAAGTCCGGGTTCCCCGCCGCCTGCTGGAACGCGTCCGCCGTCACGCCCCGCCCCGCGATGCCCACGTACGCGAAGACCGCGATGGCCACCCACGCCAGGGGACTGAGGAGCCTGTTCACGAGCCACGTGGGGTACGTGATGCGCAAGCGCCAGGATTTCCGCAGCGTCGCCGCCACCGTGCGCCCGTGATGACGCCACCGTCCCCCAGCCTCAGGCATCCCGGGTGTCCCCCTCGGCCCTCAACCCGTGACCGGTGAGCTGGACGAAGGCATCTTCCAAGCTGGGTTCGTCCACGCGCACCGTGCGGAGGTCCGCCCCCAGCTTCCCCACGACGCGCGCCGCCGCCCCGATGACCGCGTCCCCGTCCTCCCGCGCCTGCAACCGCACCCGGGTCACGCCGCCCTGCGTGGTGGCGCTCGTGGCCTCCACCTCCGGCAACCGCGCCAGGTGCTCCTCCAGGTCCCCTGGGGCGTTGGCGGCCTCCACCAGGACCACACGGCCCTCCCCCACGCGTGCCTTCAGCGCCGCCGGCGAGTCCAAGGCCACGAGGTCCCCCCGGTCGATGATGCCCACCTGGTCGCTGAGCTCGTCAGCCTCGTACATGTAGTGCGTGGTGAGCACCACCGTGCGGTCCTCCTCCTCCACCAGGCGCCGCACGAGCCCCCGGACCTCCCGCGCCCCGTGGGGGTCCAACCCGATGGTGGGTTCGTCCAGGAGCAGCACCTCCGGGTCGTGGAGGAGCCCCCGAGCGATGTGGAGGCGTTGCTTCATGCCCTTGCTGTAGTTCTCCACCCGGTCCTCCCCCCGCGCGCCCAACCCCACGAGCTCCAGCAGCTCCTCGACGCGGTCCCGCGCCTCCGCCCCCGGGATGTTGTAGAGTTGACTGAAGAACCAGAGGTTCTCCCACCCCGTGAGGCGCCAGTACAACGCGCGCTCACCCCCGAGCACCACGCCCACGCGGCGCCGCACCTCGTCCGGGTGCTCCACCACGTCGAAGCCCGCCACCTCAGCCCGGCCGCTGGTGGGCAGGAGCAGGGTGGCCAGCACCTTCACGAGCGTCGTCTTCCCCGCGCCGTTCGGTCCCAGGAGCCCGAAGAGGCTCCCCCGGGGGATCGTGAGGCTCACGTCGTCCACCGCCGTCACGGCCTCCCCCGCCTCCCGCCGACGCCACGGTGGCCACCGCTTCGCCGGCGCTTGGAAGCGCTTCGTGAGGTGCTCAGCCACCACGGCGGGCTCGTCGGTCATCCTGCTCCGCTACCCCGGGCCTACAGGATAAGGGTGTCGGGCCCTGGGGGTCACGACGCGTCGTCGCCGTTCCCGGCCGGGGGGCGTTCGGGCGCGGCGCGGTCCCGGCGCGTCTCCGCGATGCGTTGGTCGATCTGCTCCAGCTCCTCGTCCACGCGGTCCCCCACCTCCCGCTCGATGCGCTCGTCCAGGTCGCTCACGTGGGACTCCACCTCCGCCTGCACGCTCTCCCCCACCCGCGCCTCCACCTCGGCCTCCACGCTGGGTTGCACCTGCGCCTCCACCGCACGCTCCACGCTCGGCCCCACCTGCTTCTCCACCTCCCGAGGTACGCGACGCTGCGCCTCCCCCCTCACCGCCTCCCGGAGGACGCGCTCGAAGGTGCTCATCTTCTCGTACACGTGGAGGAAGTACCCGATGACGAGGCCCCCCGCGAAGGCCGCCACCCGCGGGTCGAACTCGAAGACGAGGTACCCGAAGGCCACCACGAAGAGGATCCCGTAGAGGAGGTCGATGCTGAACTGCACACCACGCTCGTCACCCGCATCCCGGGACATGCGCGCCACCTCGCAGGGGGACGAGGGAGTGGGCTCCCAGCCCAAAACCGTTACGCCACCACCCCAGGACCGCAACGGATTTGGTCCTCCTGAAGCATCGGCCCACGCATGGTGCTGAGCCTGCTCCTCGCCGGCGCCCTCCTCACGAGCATCTTCGTGGGCGTGAACGTGGGCGGGAGCGCCGCCGGCGAGTCCTTCGGTCCCGCCGTGGGAAGCCGCATCCTCAAGATGCGCACCGCCGCCCTCCTCATGGGCGCCAGCAGCATCGTGGGCGGCGTCCTCGTGGGGCGCCACGTGGTGGAGACCATGGGGAAGGGCATCGTGCCGGCGGAGGTCTTCACCCTCCCCGCCAGCATCGCGGTGCTCCTCTTCACGGGCCTCGGCATCCTCGTGGGGAACCTCCGGGAGGTGAGCGTGAGCACCAGCGAGACCGCCGTCGCCGCCATCGCCGGCATGGGCATCGCCCTGGGCGTGGCCCGGTGGGACACCCTGGGCGTCATCGTGATGTGGTGGTTCGTGAGCCCCGTCCTCGCCTTCTGGCTCAGCGTCTTCGTGGGGCGCTACCTCTACGACGCCCTGGACGAGCGACTGGACCTCGAGGGACGCCGCCGCACCCTCGGCAAGGTCCTCGTGGTCATCGTGGGCCTCTACATGGGGTTCAGCGCCGGCGCCAGCAACGTCGCCAACGCCGTGGCGCCCCTCGTGGGCGCCGGCGTCCTCCCCCTCCTCCACGCCACCCTCCTGGGCGGCGCCGCCATGGCCGTCGGCGCGTACTTCATCGGACCCCGCACCATCCGCACCGTGGGCGAGGAGATCACGCACCTCCCCGTCACCGCCGCCCTCGTGGTGGAGCTCATCGCCGCCACCATCATCACGCTCCTGAGCTGGGGCGGCATCCCCGCGAGCCTCGCCATCACCACCATCAGCTGCGTCATCGGCCTCGGGTGGGGCCGCGCCACCCGCGATGTCACCGTGTGGGAGCACCTCGTCGCCGGCGACCTCACCGGCAGCACCCCCTTAGACCCCGGGGTGCAGGAGCTCTTCGACCCCGCCACCACCCGCCACGTCGTCACCACCTGGGTCATCACCCCAACCGTCGCCGGGGCGCTGGCGCTCAGCGTCTTCTGGGTGGCGAAGGTGGCGGGGGTGTTGGGGTAGTTGATGCGGTTGATTGCGTCAAAATAGCGAAAGTCTCTTATATGAAAGCCCAGAAACGGCTCAATCGATTGCGCCATGCTCCACGTTGAACCCACCTCCTGGCACGTCGAGCGGGATCGTAGAGCCAGAGAGCTGGACCAGGAGCTTCCCACCAGCACCTTCAGCGACGACGTGCGGCGAACGCTCTACCGGTACGCCCTCGTCCGCAACTCCTGGGGAACCACGAACATCGACTCCGGCCCCATCGAACTGGAGCGCGTGGAGCAACTGTACGAGGACCACGAACGGGGCTACAGCCGCGGCGGACGGACCCTCCCCACCGACATCGAGGTGCTCAACTACCTGGACCTCGTGGACCAAGCACCCACCGAACCCGTGACACTATCGCCCGAGGACGTTCGGCAGCTTCACCGTGACTACTTCCGGGACGTTCCCCTCCACAACGAAGCGGAACCGGGCCGATGGAAGACCCGACCGAACCGCGTCACGAACCCCTTCGGCACCCTGGAAACCACGGCGCCAGAGCACGTGGAGGACGAGGTGCAGGCGCTCCTCCAGTGGCTCGACGGCGACGCCGCCAACCTTCCCCTCCTGGTGCAGGGCGCCCTCTTCTTCCACCGGTTCCAACAGATCCACCCCTTCGGCGACGGGAACGGTCGCGTGGGGCGGCTCCTCACGCTCTACGTGCTGAGCTCCCGGGGCCTCCCCCACATCCGGTACGCCCCCATCGACGACACCATCAACCAGGACCGGCGCCTCTACTACGAGAGCCTCCACGAGGCCGACGAAGGCGACCCGAACCTCTGGATCGGCACCTTCGCCAGCGTCGTCGTGGACGGGTACCGACGCAGCCACCTCCTCGGACGACGGCTCCAGAGCATCCCCCCCAGCCTCCCCCAGGGATCCCGACACCTCCTCGAGTGGGTCTACGTCCACGACGTGGACAAGTTCCAGCCCAAGGACGTGGAACGCTTCTACCGACAAGCGAGCCGCAGCACCCGCACACGCCGCCTCAAGGAACTGGAGGACCTGGGGCTCCTCCGCGGAGAGGGGCAGGGCGCGGGGCGACGGTACCACGTGCGCCCCTTGGCGGAGACGCGGGGCGTGTCTGGGGAAGGATAGGCCCCGAGGGGCGC
>CAZDGP010000015.1:5456-12717 GCA_964505085.1 uncultured Thermoplasmatales archaeon | reverse complement strand
GCCCCTTGGCGGAGACGCGGGGCGTGTCTGGGGAAGGATAGGCCCCGAGGGGCGCAGCGCAGCACCTACCAGCCAAGCTTCTCCCGCAACCACTCGCGCCAACGGCCCGACCGGGGGACCTTGGCAAGGGTAAGGGTCTCGTACGCCTTCTGCTCCGCTTCCTCTTCAGTCATCATCCTCGTCCGCTTCCCGGTACGGCTTCCTCCAGGGGAGCGCCGGATGCGGCATGTAGCTCGGTTTCAACACCCGCCGCAGGTACTCCCGTTGCTCCTCCTTGGACATCGACATGATGGATCTCCCGTCGCTACCGGCCGGTCTTCTCCCGCAACCACCCACGCCCACAACGCAGCCCCTAACCAGCATCCTTCAATGGCTCGTCGTACGTCTTCCTACGGCGCCACGGAAGCGTCGGGTGGGGCATGTAGCTGAGCTTGATGGTCCTGCGGATGATATCCATCTCCTCTTCCTTGCTCATGCCCATAGCACTCCGGTATTGTTCGAGAGTAGCAATAAGGTTACCCCAACTCCAGCCACCAGGACGATACCCATCAGCAGAACGGCGATCGCTGCCTGGAACCGTATCGATGACCCCCTGAGCACCCGCTTGTTCTCTTCGGCGGCTTCTTCCATGCTCTCCACAAGCACCTTCCGAAGGCTTTCCTTCGACATGCCTAACGATAGCAGGGGGGAGAGATCCGAGATCCCCCGGATGGTCTCCTTCCTGAGGTACGCGAGCCCCGACAGGACCGTCGAGAGCGCGATGAACATCGAAGCAACGCCCACGACCTGCAGGAACCCACTCTTCGCCACCTCCACATTGAGGAGGTTGTGGAAGGTTACCGACAGCCCAGAAACCAGGATCCCCAACACGAGCACGTTCAACCGGAGCAACTGCGACGCCTTCTCATCCAGCTCCCGCACCTCGTCCACCGTCGCCTGGAGGTTCTGCTCCGCCATGTTGTACAGGAGCTCCAGCGTGGAGGTGGAGGGGCCTGACATCTGGCGGGGGGTTGGAGGAACGGGGGATGTAGATTGTCCGAACGGGTCGAACGTAAGAAAGGATGGGGAAAGGGGACGGGGAGGCCCTCACCCCACCCGCTCGATCCCATCCAACGCTTCGGGGTTCCCGATGGCCTCCATGTTCCCCGGATCTTCACCGATGGCCTTGTTGCGGATGCCGCGGCGGAGGATCTTCCCGTTCCGCGTCCTGGGGAGGTCGTCCACGAAGTGGATGGCCTTGGGCTTGAAGGGCTTCCCCAACGTTTCGGCGACGGCGAGCTTGAGCTCCTCCTCGAGGTCCTCTCCGGGGGTGGTGTTGGGGTGGGGGATGGCCCAGACGTGGACGACGTTGCCTTTCACGTCGTCGGGGATGCCGACGGCGGCGGCCTCGATGACCTTGCCGGTGTCCACCACGGCGGATTCGACGTCGGCGGGGCCGAGGCGTTTCCCGGCGACGTTGATGGTGTCGTCGCTGCGGCCGTGGAGGTACCAGAACCCGTCCTCGTCGACGCTGGCGTAGTCGCCGTGGTACCACGTGTCCTCCCAGCGGCTCCAGTACGTGTCGAGGTACCGTTCCCGGTCGTTCCAGAGGCCGCGGGTCATGCCGGGCCAGGGGCTGAGGGCGGCGAGCTCCCCCACCTCCCCGTTGGGGAGGCGGTTCCCGTCCTCGTCCACCACGGCGATGTCCATGCCGAGGCTCGGGTGGGCGAGGCTCGTGGGCTTCAGCGAGCTGAGGGGCGTGGGGCTCAGGAAGCACGCGCCCACCTCGGTGCCGCCGCTGAGGTTGATGATGGGGCAGTTCCCGCCGCCCACGCGCTCCAGGAGCCACATGTACGGTTCCGGGTTCCAGGGCTCGCCCGTGCTCCCGAGGATGCGGAGGCTGGAGAGGTCGTGCTTCTCCACGTGCTCGTCCCCGTGCTCCATCAAGGCGCGGATGAGGGTGGGGGATACGCCGAGGCTCGTGATGTCGTGGCGCTCCACCATCTCCCACATGCGGCCCGGGTGCGGGTGGTCGGGGCTCCCGGGGTAGAGGAAGATGGTGCCGCCGAGGCCCAAGCCACCCACGGTGAGCCACGGCCCCATGATCCACCCCATGTCGCTGAACCACCAGAGGATGTCCTCCTCGGGGTGGAGGTCGGTCTGGTGCGCCACCTCCTGCATGATCTTCACCTGGAAGCCCCCGTGCACGTGCACCGTGCCCTTGGGCTTGCCCGTGGTGCCGCTGGTGTAGATCACCATCCACGGGTCCTCGCTCGCCATGGGCACGGTCTCGTACTCCGGGGGTTGGTCGTCCACGAGGTCCGGCCAGCGCACGTCCCGCTGGTCGTTCCAGGGAACGTCGGCGCCCAGGAGCTCGTACACGACGACGTTGTCCAGCGTGCTCACGCGGTCCGCCGCCTCGTCCGCCACCTCCTTCATGAGGATCTCGCGGCCCCGACGCGTGAACCCGTCGGCGGTGAGGAGCACCTTGGCGCTCGTGCCCTGCAGGCGCTCGCTCACGGCGTCGGCGCCGAAGCCGCTGAAGAGCGGCACGAAGATGCCGCCCACCTTGCAGATGGCGAGGAGCGCCGCCACGGTCTCGGGGAGCATGGGCATGTAGACGCCCACGGCATCGCCCTTCCCCACGCCCAGTTCGTCTAGGGCGTTGGCGAGGCGGTTCGTCTCCTCGTGAAGTTGCTCGTACGTCCAGGAGCGCACCTCCCCGTCCTCACCCTCCCACACGAGGGCGTCGCGGTGGGGGTGGTCCCGGGCGTGGCGGTCCACGCAGTTGAGGGCGATGTTCGTCTCGCCGTCCACGAACCACCGCGACCACTGGATGCCGTCGCTGTCGTCGAGGACGGTGGTGTAGGGCGTGAACCACTCGAGGCCCAGGTCCTCCTCCACGGCCCCCCAGAACCACGCGGGGTCGTCCATGCTCGCCTCGAGGAGCGCCTCGAAGGTGTCGAACCCGTGGCGGTCCATGAAGCCCTTGACGTTCGCGTGCTCGACGATCTCGTCGGTTGGTTCCCACACGACCTGGTCCACGTCCACGCGACCCACCGCGCCGCCATCCGGTTCGGGCTACTTGAAGGTTCACCCCCCACCCAGTCCCTTGGGGGGAGCCGCATCGGGGGAGGCGCTAACTTCAAGTACCCGGGTCCCCTTGGCCCCGGTTGGAGGTCATCACCCTTGGCCGAGAAGCACACGGGCGAACCTGACGCGGGCCTCGCGCTTCCCTTCGAGATGAAGCCCCGCAAGGTGTCCATCGTCTTCGCCCTCATCCTCGTCCTCGGCTTGTTCGTGCTGCCGTTCCTGTACCTCGTGGGCGTGAACCTCCTCACGAACCCCGTCCCCATCCTCATCAGCTTGGGAAGCCTCATCCTCGTGATGGTGGTGGCGGTGCTGGCGGGTCGCCTCGTGTACTGACGACCCAAGCCTCCGGTTCCCCCCGCGTCCTCCTACCCATCCTGCAGGACCTTCAGGTCCCGTGCCGCGTGGCCCCACAGGTCCGGGTCCCACCCGAGCTCCTCCCGAGCCCGGGTGCTATCGTAGCGCATGGGGTTCGCGAGGCCCCGCACCGTCTCCCGCGCCACGGGCGGTTCACGCCCCAGGGGACGCCACAAAGCCTCCGCGAGGCCCGCCACAGCGTGGAGGGTGCCGGTGCCCACGGTCCACCGGGGCGTCGGTTGCCCCCCAGCATCCTCCAGGCCCTGGAAGAGCTCGGTGGCCGTGAGGTTCTCGTCCACCAGGAGGTACGGGCCCTCACCTCCAGACGTGCATCGGACGATGCCGTCGGCGACGTCCCGCACGTGGACGTACCCGCTGGGGGCATCGTCCCGAGGCCGCACGCGGATCCATCCGCCAGCGTACATCTTGAGAAGCGGGTCGAAGGGCCCACCGAGGCCCAGGACCACGCCCGGCATGGGGAGGGTGAGGGTGTCGAAGTCGCCGGCCCGGGACTCGGCGAGGTCGTGAGCTTGCGTCTTGCTCACCTCGTACACGCTCTTCGTCTCGCTGGCGCGGGGACTGGTCTCGGTGGCGACACGTCCGCGGGTCGCACCGATGACGGCGATGCTGCTTACGTGGACGAAGCGCTCCACGCCGGCCTCCGCCGCCGCGTCGAGCACGTGGCGCGTGCCCTCCACGTTCACCGTCACCATGCGCTCCCTGAGTCGCTTGGGCAGGCCGAAGGCCACCTGGGCGGCGAGGTGCACCACGGCGTCGGCATCCCCCACGTCCAGCGTGTCAGGTTGGAGGACGTCGCCCTCCACCAGGGTCACGCCGAGGTCCCGGAGGTGCCGCGTGTCGCTGGAGGAGCGGTGGAGCGCGCGCACGTGGGCGCCGGCCTCCACGAGGGCCTCAGCGGTGTAGCGCCCGATGAAGCCGGTGCCGCCGGTGAGGAGGACACGGGTGCCTTCGAGGCTCGGGAGGGGTTCAGGCATCCTGCTCGGGGCCGAAGGCGGTGCGTGGGACCACGCTGGCGGCGAGGCCCGCCGCCGCCGCGGCCTTCACGATGTCGCCGGGCACGAAGACGAGAGCGCCCTTCACGAGAGCGTCCGCCACCGAGAGGTCCAGGACGACGCCAAGCCACAGGGCGCCAAGGCCCAGGATGATGACCTCGCCCACGAGCATGATGCCAAGGAGCGCGCGGAAGCTCCGGGCCTCGAGGAAGGTGTCCGTGAGCCACCCCACGAGGGCGGCGGCGAGGACGAAGCCCAGGAGGTACCCGCCGGTGAACCCCGTGAGCACGCCGAGGCCCGCGGCACCGCCCGCGTAGAAGGGGAGGCCGCCGACGCCTGCGCCCACGTACATGAGTTGGCTGAGGGGTCCGTAGCGCTTCCCCAGGAGCACGCCCGTGAGGAGCACCCAGAACGTTTGGAGGGTGACGGGGACGGGGCTCCAGGGGAGGTGGAGCTCCAGGTAGCTGGTCCACCCCGTGAGGACGGCGAAGCTCGCCGCCAGGAGGCTCATCGTGACCCAGGATCGCTCGAAGCGCCACCGGAAGGCCGTGTGCCACGCGCGCTTCCAGGTGTCCACGTGCTCCGTAACCATGGTACCGCGCCGCGCATCCCCCTCCCCCGGTAAGAACCTTGCTACCGCGGGTCCGGAGCGTCCGCCACCTGCACGCCCTCCCGGCGGAGGAGGTCGGCCTTGCAGTCCACATCCCCGCTCCATCCACCGAGGCCGCCGCCGGCGGGGAGGACGCGGTGGCAGGGCACGGCGATGGGCACGGGGTTCGACCCCACCGCCTGCCCCACGGCCCGCGCCGCGCGGGGGCGGTCCACCATGCGCGCCACGTCCCCGTAGGTGCGGGTCTCCCCCGCCGGGATCCGGCGGAGAGCTCCCCACACGCTCCGCTGGAACGGCGTGCCCTCCACGTCCAGGGGAAGGTGCAGGGGGGCGTCGCGGTGGCCCGCCAGGTAGGCCTCCACCGTCGCCACCGCGGGGCGCAGGAGGTCCGGCACCCCGTCCCCAGGGGTCACCGTGGGTTCGTCGGGGAGGAAGCGCAGGCGCTGGAGGCCCCGTTCCGTGGCGATGAGCTCCAGGGTCGCGATGGGGGTGGTGAGGCGGAAGGACTCCACGGGCATGATGGCGCCATGGACGCGCGGGAACGTGAGGTTGCCGGTGCCTGAGGCGGGGGACCGACACGCTCAAGTAGGGACCCGCGGGTGCCGGGCGCGGCAGGGAACGATCATGGTGAAGTGGTACCATCAGGCCATCTCGGAAGCGGTGGGTGTGCTGGCGCTCGTGTACATCGGCGCCGGCGCCATCGTGATGAGCGGAACAGCGTACGCGGACATCGGGCTCCTGAGCATCGCCTTCGCCCACGGCCTCACGGTCGCGGTGATGGTGAGCGCGGTGGCGCACATCAGCGGCGGGCACATCAACCCCGCCGTCACGGTGGGGGCGCTCCTGGCGAAGCGCATCGAACCGAAGCGCGCGGTCATCTACATCGCAAGCCAGCTCCTGGGCGGGCTCGTGGGTGCGCTGCTCCTCCTCTGGAGCCTCCCCGCGAGCGTCGCCGCGGGCACCCTGGGCACGCCGGGGCTCGCCAGCGGCGTGAGCGTGGGAACGGGCATCCTCGTCGAGGCCGTGCTCACGTTCTTCCTCGTCTTCGTGGTGTTCGGCACCGGCATCGACGAGCGCAACCCCGCGCGCATCGGCGGCCTCGCCATCGGTCTCACCGTCACCATGGACATCCTCATGGGCGGGCCCCTCACGGGCGCGGCCATGAACCCCGCGCGGTGGTTCGGCCCCGCCGTGGTCACCACCACGTGGGCGAACCTCGCCGTGTACTGGGTGGGTCCCCTCGCCGGCGGACTGGCCGCCGGCGCCCTCTACGGGTACGTGCTCGACCGCGAACCCACCGTGGGCGCCGACGCCGAGGCCGCCGGGTCCTGACCGCGACGGGCGACCCCAACCCCTCCCCTCCTCCCCCGCCTTCTTCCCCCTCGGTTCCACCGTCCTCTGCATGACCCGAAGCTTTAGAAGCGGGAAGCGCCATGGCTCGACGGTGACGATCATGGTAACCCCCGGACAACCTGCACCGGCGTTCGAGCTAGAGACCGTGGAGGATGGCGAGGTCTCCACCGCCACCCTCGACGACTTCGAGGGCAACTGGCTCGTGCTCTTCTCGTTCCCCGACGCCTTCAGCCCCGTCTGCCCCACGGAGATCCAGGCCTTCAGCAAGCACCTCCCCACCCTCCAGGAGGCCGGCGCCGAGGTGCTGGGCGTCAGCACGAACACCACGAAGGACCTCAGCAAGTGGGCGGAGGAGAACGCCCCCGAGGGCCTCGGGTACCCCCTGGCAAGCGACGGGAACGGGAGCCTCGCCGAGGAGCTTGGTGTGAAGAACCCCAAGAACGGGACCTACTTCCGCTCCACCACCATCGTGAACCCCGAGGGCGAGATCGTGTACTTCGACACGCACATCAACCCCATGGCGCGGAGCGTCCAGAACGTCGTGCGGAACGTCCAGGGCCTGCAGGCCTTCACCGAGGACGGCGAGCTCTGCCCCGCGGACTGGACGCTGGGCGACGACTTCATCCAGACGTGAAGCCCAACGCCGACCCCCGCTCTTCCCCCGCCCCTCCTTCTTCTCCCCTGTCCTCTCCACCTCCAAGAGGGACCCAGGACCACCTATAGGCACCTATAGGGACCTATAGGTTAAGAGGTGGGGTGGCTCGCTTACCCCCCGAACCGATCCCCGGACGAACTGCAAGTCGACACCGCTTCGGCCCCCCGCCCGTTCGGCCTCAACGGCGCCGCCTGCAGTTCATCC
>CAZDGP010000015.1:0-5356 GCA_964505085.1 uncultured Thermoplasmatales archaeon | reverse complement strand
CACCGCTTCGGCCCCCCGCCCGTTCGGCCTCAACGGCGCCGCCTGCAGTTCATCCCGCGAACCAGTCGCGGATGAACTGCAGGTCCGTCCCGTCCACGGTGAGGTGCAGGAGCACGAAGAGCACCATGAGGATGGCGAGGCTCAGGTGCACGAAGCGCCACGCGCTGAACCCGTACCGCTTCACCATGCTCTTCTGCAGCGTCCCCGTGAACGCGAGACCCATGAGGCTCGCGAGAGCCAACCCCCCGAAGAGCAGGCCCTTCGTCCACTCCCGCGTCGGCTCGAAGAGGAACGCCCCCATGTGCAGTAGCGCCACGATGAGGAGGCCGTAGCTTGCCGCGTTGTGCCAGAGCACGCGGCGGCGCGCGCCCATGAGGTCGTTGAGCCACCCGATGCTCCCGCGGCCGAAGGTCCCGCCCAGCACAAGGGCGAAGGGCAGGAGCGCCGCGCTCACCCACCCCAGGATGAAGGCGTAGCTCCGAAGCAGGATGATGGGGTTCACACCGAGGCTCACCTCCTGCACCTCCGGCGTGGACTTCACGAGCTCGTCCCCCACCTCGAAGGTCTGGTTCGAGTACTCCCACCGGGACCCCACGTTCTGGATGTTCGGGATGCCGCTCCGAGGATGCTCGTCGGGCACCTCCGCGGTGGCGAGAAGCGTCACGTTCGTGCCCAGCGTCGCGGGACCCGTCTCGTTCAGGGCCTTGATGCGCACCGTGAAGGTGTGCTGCTCCCCCTGGTCCAACCGCGGCGACCCCCCCACGTGGATGACCTCCGCGCTACTGAGGTTGTAGTACACGTGAGCCCTCAGCGTGAAGGTGTTCGCTGGCGCGCTCCCCCGCTCCATCGTGACCTCCGCCGTCCAGTTCCCCACCCCGCCCTCCAGGAGCTGGGATTGATCGAGCGCTACCCGGTCCCGGTGCGTGGGCTCCCCCTCGAGGCTATCCTGGAACCCATCCTGCGTCCCCGGGAACGACGACCCCTCCGGCGACCGGAGCACCAGGTCCCAATCGTTGAGGCCCGACCCGTCGTCCCCCACCACCGACACCAGCGCCTCCGTGGCGCCGCTCGCCACCTCGAACGGCACCTCGGTCGTGCCCCCCGCCTGCGCCACGGACCCGTCCTCCTCCAGGTGCAGGGGCGCCCGGTCCCCCGCGAACTCCAACCGGTCCGTGTCGGAGAGGTCGAAGCCCACGGTGGCGTTCTCGATGTGGTGGAGCCAGGGGTTCTGGATGGTGACGTTCACCGTGAAGACCTCCCCCGCCGGCACCTCCGTCACGTGCTCCGGGTACTGGTCCACGAACACCATGCCCTCCGCCAGGTGGCAGTCCATGCACGTGGCGTTCCCCCCCGTCATAAGGGGCGTCCCCGGACCCTTCCCCGCGTCCTGCTGGGCGGAGCCCGGGAATGCCACCACGATGACGAGGAGCACGAGGAGCACCACGCGGGCGGCGGGGCTCGGCGGAGGAACCTGGGCCATGGCAGCTTCCGGAGGCAGGTGGGGGCGTTTACCTTTTTCGTCACGCGATGGCGCGCCGTGAGCTTCAAGGTGGAGGACCCCGCTCCCCCACCCATGCCCCTGGCCGAGGAGCGCCCGAGCCCCGACCCGCAGGAGATCCACGCCGACGCCGGCTCCCGCGTGGACACGAAGCTGGGGGAGCGCGCCCGGGAGGTGCTGGAGCGGTTGGAGACCGAGTACCCGCCCATGTACTGCTTCCTCGACGCCGAGACGCCCTTCCAGCTCCTCGTCAGCGTCATCCTCTCGGCCCAATGCACGGACGAGATGGTGAACCAGGTGACGACGGACCTCTTCCACCACTACCCCACGGCGGAGGCCCTCGCGGAGGCGGACCGGGAGCACGTGGAGGAGCTCGTGTACAGCACCGGGTTCTACCGATCCAAGGCCAAGTACATCCAGGGCACGGCCCAAGCCCTCGTGGAGACGCACGACGGCCAGGTGCCCGACACGGCGGAGGACCTCGTGGAGCTCCCGGGGGTCGCCCGCAAGACCGCCACCGCCGTCCTCTGGTACGCCTACGGGAAGGTGGAGGGCGTCACCGTGGACACCCACGTGCTCCGGCTCACCGAGCGGTTGGGCCTCGAGACGAGCGGGAACCGCAACCGGGTGGAGCAAGCGTGGATGGAGCTCGCGCCCCAGGAGCGCTGGCCCTGGGTCCCGTACCTCCTCATCAACCACGGCCGCGCCGTCTGCGACGCGAAGAAGCCCCAGTGCGGTGCCTGCAGCCTCCGGGACCTCTGCCCCAGCGCCGGCACCTTCGACACGTAACCGCGGGGGCGGCGGCGTGGGCGAAGCTTTTTCCCCCAGAGGGTCCTTCGCTCGCCCTATGGAGGAGTTCTCCCTCGACCGGGACGTGGACGCCGGCACCTACCCCATCCGCGACCTCGTCACGGGGCTCACGAGCAGCCCCGCCCTCCAGGAGCGCGCCGGCGGCCTCGAGCAACTGGAGCGCCACCTCGGGCTCACGAAGCTCGAGATCATGGACTTCGAGGGGTACTGCTGGGTGGACCCCAACAAGGACGGGTGCATCGTCGTCGCCACCGAGCACTGGCGCCACGGCGACGACCCCGTGCTCTACCTCGACCTCGTCCACGAGCTCGTGCACGTGCTCCAGCACCGCGAGGGCAAGGAGCTCTTCGACGAATCCTACGACTACGTGGACCGCCCCACCGAGATCGACGCCTACGAGATCACCGTGCAGGAGGCCCGCCGCATCGGCATGAGCGACGCCTTCATCCGCGAGTACCTCGAGGTCCCCTGGGTGGACGACGCGGACCACGCGCGGTTGTGCAAGCGGTTGGGTGTCAGGGTGGGGAACTAGGAGGGTTCCCCGCGCGCACTATCCTACGTTCCTCCTCCGCTGCTCTCCTCCAGGAGCCGGCCCGTGGTCACCGTGTCCAAGGGCGCCTCCTCCGCCAGGGTCTTGTCGTGGGTCCACAGCACCCCGCCCACGGCCAGCACCGCGGCGACGTAGGGCGCGTCCTTGCGTCCAGACGCGTCCACGTGCCGGAGCGCCTCCTCCCGGTGCCCCTCGATGCTGGGTGCGGGGATGTCCACGATGCGGTCCCGTACCTGGCGAAGGAGCTCGTCCAGCGCCGACGGGCGGAGCCCCGTCTTCTCCTCGAGCCACGTGTACCGCGCCGCCACCTCCTCCCAGAGCCACGGGGGGCTCCGGAGGTCGAGGCCCCGGTCGAGGATGAGCTCCCGGGTCGCGCCGTCCCGGATGAAGGCTGCGAAGACGACGTTCGCGTCCACCACGATGGGTCGCAGCGCGTCACCACCCGAGGCGGTCGAGGATCGCCTGCTTCGCCTCGTCCCCGGCCCGCACGGCATCCTCCTCCGTGAGCTCGCTCCCCTCCAGGAGCTGGTCCCACATGTGGATCTCCCGGGCCTTCCGTCGGAACGCCTCCCGCGCCACGTGGCTCCAGTTCACGCCCGGATGGTCCTTGATCACCTGGTAGGTCTCGTCGTCCAGGGAGAGCGTCATGTTCGGCATCACACAGGATTATGTGTCGCACGTACTTATGTGTTGCTTGCTGGGACGGGGACCCAGGGGTTGAGATATCCTTCCACCCCATGCAGGTCGGGGAAACCTTCTTCACAGCCGAAACGTACTCGCTGCAGAGGCTTGGTGGCTTGCGAGGCGTCCTTCTCGCGCTCCTGCTCCTTGCAGCAGGGATCAGCGGCTGCATCGCCGACGACGGGTCCAGCCTGGGCACCAGCGAGACCCACACCGTGAACCGGGGCTGCAGCAACAACGTCCGCGACGGCACCGTAACCCCCGGCGCACCCCTCACCACCGTGAGCGAGGCCGGCGCCGGCAGCGCCCACGGCACCATCACGTACGACACCGACCCCCAGGCGGGGACCATCCACCTCACCCTCACCCACGAGGAACAGGAGACGTGGAGCCACACCCTCCAAGGGTACGGGTTCACGAGCTACAGCACGCAGTTCAGCGACCTAGACGCCGGGAACTACACCCTCACCGCATCCACGGACGACGGGTACAGCGACGCCCAACTCCGACTCACCATCACGTGGGGTGGTGGGACGTGCGACTGACGGCACACGTGCTCGTGCTGGTGCTCCTCGCGGGTCCCATGGCAGGATGCGTCGGGAACCCCCTCGACCTCACCCCCGCCTCCACCGACGAGGGGAGCACCCCGCCCCCCGCCATCAACGAGACGCCGAACGGGTTCTCCACGAACTCCGCCCGCACGCTGCGGTCGGACTGCTACGGCGCCGGCATCAGCGGCGGCGTCGACTGCTTCGAACCGAGCGTCGCCGTGGACCCCGACGGACGCATCTTCGCCGCCGTCAGCATCTGCCAGGGGATCTCCCGGTCCGTGGACGATGGCCCCACCTGGACGTTCCTCGACCTACCGCCCCTCCCCCCCACGGCCCCGCCCACCACCACGGTGCCCGGGGACTGCACGCTGGACGTGGGCCCCCAAGGGTCCCTGTACTTCTCGGCGTTCTACTTCCAAGAGCGCGTCGTCGACCCCCCGGGACCGTGGGTTCCCAACCACCACGGCATCCAGGTGGCTCGCAGCACGGACGGGGGGCAGACCTGGGAGGTGAACACGTGGGTGGCACCGGCCAGCCGGAACCCCGCCCCCACCGCGTACCCCGACCGGCAGTGGTTGAGCTTCGGCGACGGGGAGCGCGTCTACCTCAACTTCTGGGATCCCTACCGCGTGGGGCGGTCCTGGATCGCCGTGAGCGAGGACGGGGGCGCGAGCTTCGGTCCCTTCCGACCCCTCCCAGGGTACCTCCACGGTGCGCCGGTGACGCAGGGCAACGGGACGATCCACGCGCCCTACCTCGATGGAAGCGGTCCCGCCTACAGCGTCCACGTCGCCACCAGCACCGACGGGGGCCTGAGCTTCGACAGGACCCTCGTCCACGATGCCTCCATGGGGAGCCGCGTGTGGTGGCCCGACCTCGCCCAGGACGCCACGGGACGCCTCCACATCGCGTGGACCGACGGCGAGCACGTGCTCGTGTCCCGCGAGACCGACGCCGGCGGTTGGAGCACCCCCCTCGTGTGGAACGGTCCCGACCCCAACGCCAGCGCCGCCGCCCCCGGCATCGAGGTGCACGACGGCGTCATCGACGTGGTGTGGTACCGGCAGGACGGCGACAACCAGCACCACCTCCTGGGCCGCATGCCCCTCAACGCGTGGAACCAGAGCCTCATCACCACCCACACCATCGCCACGTTCAACGCCACCCGGCCCGTGACGCACTTCGCCGACATGGCCGTGACCCCCGACGGCCACGGCGTCTTCGCCTGGACCGACCCCGACCGAGGGCTCAGGCTCTCCCTGGAGG
>CAZDGP010000014.1:31064-34476 GCA_964505085.1 uncultured Thermoplasmatales archaeon | reverse complement strand
GCTCCGGGAGGACTTCAAGCTCCGCCCCGAGGAGGACGGCGCCCGCGTCATGGGCGACATCACCGTGCAGGAGACCACCCGGAACGGCACCGAGCGCGTCATCAACTGCCGCGACGACGTGGGCGACGCAGGGTACAGCATCCCCTACAACGTCGAACCCGAGAAGCTCGAGTTCCAGGGTTTCGACGTGGACTTCGTCGTAGCCGTGGAGACCGGCGGCATGTTCGACCGGCTCGTGGAGAACGGGTTCGACGAATCCCACCGCGCCCTCCTCGTGCACCTCAAGGGCCAACCCGCCCGATCCACACGGCGCTTCATCAAGCGCGTGAACGAGGAGCACGAGCTCCCGGTGCTCGTCTTCACCGACGCCGACCCCTGGAGCTACCGCATCTTCGCCAGCGTCGCCTACGGCGCCATCAAAAGCGCCCACATCAGCGAGTACCTCGCCACGCCCGACGCCCAGTACCTCGGCGTCACCCCCAGCGACATCATGAACTACGACCTCCCCCACGACAAGCTCACGGACCAGGACGTGAAGGCGCTGAACAGCGAGCTGGACGACCCCCGCTTCGACGACGACTTCTGGCGCGGGGAGATCCAGCTCCAGCTCGACACCGGGAAGAAGAGCGAACAGCAGGCCCTCGCCAAGTACGGTCTCGACTACGTGACGGACACGTACCTCCCGGAGAAGCTCGCGGAGATGGGGATCATCTAGG
Source organism: uncultured Thermoplasmatales archaeon (assembly GCA_964505085.1). Taxonomy (GTDB): domain Archaea; phylum Thermoplasmatota; class SW-10-69-26; order JACQPN01; family CAZDGP01; genus CAZDGP01. The sequence goes on along the minus strand of CAZDGP010000014.1, from coordinate 33,760 downwards.
ACCACCCAGTCCGGTGACGATCCCACCCGTCTTCCCCCCCGTCTCTTCTCCATCCCCTCCCCAAACCTTCACGATGCCCCAGGGCGTGCGCACCACCCGTGGCCTCGAAGGACACCTCCACAGAGAGGTTGTGGCTCACCGAACCCCGCCGCCGCACGAGCTTGAGCGAGGTGGTGGAGGTCCGCGGCAACACGTTCCGGTTGGACCGAACCCTCTACCATCCCAAGATGCGCACCTACCACCATCCCCAGCGGAGGGACCGGGGGGTCCTCTGGATCGAGGGCGGGGAGAAGCGCAAGCTCGCCACCGTGCGCGAGCAGGGTGGGGACGTGTGGCACCGGCTCCGGGGCACGGTGCCGAGCGTGGGGGACGAGCTCCAGTGCCACCTCGACACCAGCCACCGCGAGCGGGTGGAGCGCGCCCACACCGCCATGCACCTCCTCCTCCGGAGCATGTGGAGCCACGACGGCCCCGCCCTCGTGGAGGACCCGGAGGTGAAGGGCGGCGGCACCTTCCGCATGGAGCTCGAGCAAGCGTACGTGGACGGGAACGAGGTGAAGCGGTGGCTCGACCGCGCCAACCAGTGGGTGCGGGAGGACCACGACGTCACGTACGATCACGTGCCGCGGGACGCCGCCGAGGCCCGACACAGCGGCGTCCACGAGCAGCTCATCCACGGGGCCCCCAGCTTCCCCGGGCCCGAGACCACCCTCCGCGTGGTCCACGTGGGGAGCGCCTGCACCTACCCCTGCGACGGCACCCACGTGGAGCGCACGAGCGAGGTGGGCCGCATCGTGATGCAGCATGCCCGACCCACGAACCGCGGAACCTTCCTCACGGTGGGGAAGGTGCAGGACCCCTGAGGTCCAAGGAAGACGAGGCCTAGGGCAGGTGGAGGTCCGAGGCGCTCCCAGGCTCCAGGTCCACGATCGTCGCCGACATGGTGCCATCCTCCAGGGTGCGCACCACCTCCACCTCCACGCACGTGCTCGAGGTGCACTCCGCGCTCCCCAGCACGCTCACGGCAGCCCGGCCCGCGGTGGCATCCCCGCCACCGCTCACGGCCACGCAGGGCGTGAGCGTGAGGTACGCGGGGCAGGAGCTCGCATCCCCCAACCCGCTCACGGCCACCACGCCGGTGGCGTCGTCCGTGCCGCTCACGGCGGTGCAGGGCGAGAGGAGGCTGAACTGCGTGCACGCCTCGGCGGGACCCGCGGCGCTTGCCGCCGCCCGTGCCTCCGCGCCGCCGGTGCCGCTTGCTGCCGCCCAGGTGCTCCGGGCGGTGCCGGTGCCGCTCACGGCCACGTAGTCGGCGCCAGCGTCACCCTGGACGCTGCCGCGGACCACGTCGTTCCACGGGTCCACGCGGGCGTCCGCCACGGAGAGGTCGAAGGTGTGGAGCGAGAAGGCGCCCCCATCCCCCGAGGGCCCGTCGTCGGGTCCGGTGGAACGGCTCGGCACCTCGGGGTAGTGGTTCCGGAGGTACGTCCAACTGGGCGTGTAATCCCCGAAGGTATCCCCGTTGCTGCAGGGTGCGTTGGGGCCGTCGAACTCCGTGGGCGCCCGGCTGCTTCCCATGATGCTGATGTCCTTCCCGGGATCGTAGCACGTGTCCCCGGCCAGGTTGTAGAGGTCGTCCATCCAGAAGGCGTAGTGCCCCAGCTCGTGGAGCACGACCTTCCCCACGTCGTCGCCGAAGGGCGTCTCCGTCTCCCACACGTTGTTCATGTAGACGGGGTAGTTCTCCTGGGCGATGGCGCCCTTCTGCGTCACCCCCGCGAAGACGGGTCCGTGATCGTAGGTCCACACGTAATCCGCCAGGTGGTGGCAGGAGGGGAGGTCCATGACGGGCCCCACCGTGAACCCGCCGCAGCTGAAGAAACCGCTGTCGTGGTGCTCGAGGTCCCCCCGGACGATGATGGTGGTGCCGGCGCGGACGTGCCCGTCGCTGGCATCCCACAGGTCCTCGGCGTAGTCCCGCATCCCATCCTCGATGGCCTCCACCTGACGATCAAGCAGGTTCTCGTTGGCGAGCACCAGGAGGTTGATGGTGTAGGCACCCGCATCCTCATCGTACGCGTTCATGGCGTTCCCGAGGGTGAAGGTGTGGGCGTCGCTCGTGACGGTGCTGCCATCCTCGAAGGTGTGGGACGCGGTGAAGGTGAGGTCCTCCCCCTTGGGCAGGTCCCGCAGGATGAAGACGTGGGTGCGTCGCGGGGCATCGTCCTTGAGCACCACCGTCTCGCCGGATCCCACCTGGTACGAGACCTCCCCCAGCGCCAAGCCCGGGGACGTCCACGCCACCACCGCACGGAACCCCGTCTTGATAGGGGCCCACGTGAGGGTGGGGATCTGCGGGTCCGACCCCGAGGAGCTCACGGAGCTGTCCACGCTCGTCACATCGTCCAGGGGCTTCGCCTGCACGGTGCCCAAGCCCACGGACAGGAGCATGAGGGCAGCGGCGAGCACGGCAAGGGCTCGGTGGGAACGTCGGGGGGTGATGGATCGTGGCAAGGGACTCCGCCTCCAGGGACCCGCGCGTACGCGGGTTGGAAGGCGCGTGCGCCTACCACCGCATAAGGCTTGCCCCTAGAGCATCTTCCCGCGCCCAACCGACACATGCAGAGGAGTCACCCGCGCCGGTCCTCGCGCGCCACGGGTTCGCCCGCGTCGGCCGCGGTCTCACCCGCGCCGGT
>CAZDGP010000014.1:9729-30964 GCA_964505085.1 uncultured Thermoplasmatales archaeon | reverse complement strand
CGCCACGGGTTCGCCCGCGTCGGCCGCGGTCTCACCCGCGCCGGTCCTCGCTCGGCTCGCCCGGCTCCCGCCAGGCTCACTCGGATTCCCACTTCTCCCGGTACCGCTCGAAAGCTGCCTCGATGACCTCGTACGCGTCCTCCCGGTCCTCCCACCCGTGGACCTCCACGGCCTCGAGACCGAGCTCCAGCTTCTTGTAATCCCGGAAGAACTCCTCGATCTCCAGGGTCTGGTGCCGGCTCAGGTCCTCGAGCTCCTGCACGTCGGAGAACCGCGGGTCGTCGTCGAGCACCGCCAGGACCTTGTGGTCCCGCTCCCCCTGGTCCTCCATATCCAGCACCCCGATGGGGCGCGCCCGCACGATGCACCCCGGGTGCGTGGGCTCCGTGGTGAGCACCAGGATATCCAGCGGATCACCGTCCTCCGCCCAGGAGCGGGGGATGAGCCCGTAGTCCGCCGGGTAGACGAGGCTCCCGTGGAGGATCCGGTCGAGGATGACGCCCTCGAAGCTCTTCGCCACCTCGTACTTCGTCCGCGTCTTCTGCGGCGTCTCGATGACCCCGTACAGGAGCCTGGGAGGGTTCGGACCACGCGGGGTGGACTTCCAGAGCGTCATGGGACTCGCACCCAGAGCAACGGTGGAGGGTTTGAACCCTTCGGACCGGACCCGGTGGCACTACAACGCTTCCGCCTGTAGTCCCACCCGGCTCTTCAGCTCCCTCGCCAAGCGCTTGGCGGAGCCGTGATGCAGGAGCACGCGGTCCGGGTCGCACGCGCGAGCGAACGCCACGAGCTCGGGGAAGGACGCGTGGTCCGTGAGGGGGAACTGGGCGTCGATGGCGTACCGGTCGAAGTACCGGAACCGGTGGCACCACCCGCTAAGCAGCGCCGCCGAACCCCCCTGCTTGCGCAACCGCTTGGTGAAGCTCGTGCCCTTCCGAAGCTCCGTCCGGGGCACGATGTGCAGGAGGTTCCCCCGCGTCGTCTCCCGCCACGCCTCCCCCGAGCCCCGCTCCACGAAGGTGAGGTCGCACCCGTGGTCGTTGTACACCCGGGTGAGGTCGGCCACATCCGGCGGGAGCATAGGCTGCCACCCGTTCCGGTTCGCGAGCGCCACGAGCTCCTGCGCCCGACCCAACGCGTACGCGCCCAACGCCACCGGCCCCTCCGCCAGGCGGTTCCCCACCCACCGTTCCACGTTCTCCAGCACCAGGTCCCGCGGCGGGAGGTCCCACCGGGGCTCCCCGTACGTGGACTCCATGACGAGCACGTCGCACGCCACCGGTTTCGCTCCACCGCGGGTGAGGCCAGGCACCGTGCTGAAGTCCCCCGTGTAGAGGAGCGTGCGTCCGTCCACCTCCACCTCCACCATGGCCGCCCCCAGCACGTGCCCCGCCTCCTGCAACCGCAGGGGGAACCCCGCCACCGTCGCCTCCTCCCCCACCGCCAAGGCCGTGCCGGTGCCGCCGCGGCGCACCCGCAGCATGTCCACGGTGGGCGGCGTCATGACCCCGCCGCTTGCCAGGTGGTCCAAGTGCCCGTGGCTCACGACGCTTCCCCCCACCGCCCGCTTGGGGTCCAGATGCAGCACGCGGTCCCCATGGTGCACCTCCACCCCGTTCCCCTCCCGCACCGTGAGGTCCTGCACGCGCCCCCAACCCCTGCCACCTACTTCAACCTCCCGGCGGGCCGGGGTCCGCCACCCCCGGACCTCCGCGCTACCTCTTCCGAACCTTTATCCCACCACCATCTTGTGCAGGAGGCCATATGCCGAAGGACCTGGAGCGGGACCTGGGGCTCTACGCCGTCTTCACCATCAGCATCGGCGCCATGATCGGAAGCGGCATCTTCGTGCTCCCGGGCCTCGCCGCCACCATCGGCGGACCCGCCGCCATCCTCGCGTACCTCCTCGCCGGCATCATCGTGCTCCCCGCCGCGCTCAGCAAGGCCGAGATGGCCACCGCCATGCCCGAGGCCGGCGGCACGTACCTCTACATCGAGCGGGCGCTGGGACCCCTCATGGGCACCATCGCCGGCGTCGGCACCTGGTTCAGCCTCAGCTTCAAGAGCGCCTTCGCCCTCGTGGGCCTCGGCGCCTACATCCTCCTCTTCACCGCCGGCATCAGCACCAAGATCCTCGCCCTGGTCCTCGCCGTCGTCATCATCCTCGTGAACATCCTCGGCGTGAAGCAGACCGGGCGCTTCCAGGCGGTCCTCGTCACCGGCGTCATGGTCGTCCTCATCTTCTACATCCTCCGGGGCGTCGTGAGCGTGGAGAGCGCCAACTACGCGCCCTTCCTCCCCAAGGGCATCGACGGGCTCCTGGCCGCCACCGGGTTCGTCTTCGTCTCCTACGCCGGCGTCACCAAGATCGCGAGCATCGCCGAGGAGGTGGAGGACCCCGACCGCAACATCCCCGTGGGGATCCTCGCCAGCATCCTCCTCATGATGGTCGTCTACGCCCTCATCGTCTACGTCATCGTGGGCGTCACCGAACCCGGGACCCTGGGCAAGACCCTCACGCCCATGGCCGACGCCGCCGAGGCCTTCCTGGGCCCCACCGGCGTGATCATCGTGGGCATCACCGCCGTGGCAGCCCTCACAGGGATGGCCAACGCCGGCGTCCTCAGCGCCTCCCGCTACCCCTTCGCCATGGGCCGCGACAACCTCGCGCCCCCCATGCTCACGCGCATCCACGACCGGTTCCGCACCCCCGTCACCGCCGTGACCCTTACCGGCGGACTCCTCATCGTCCTCATCCTCGTCTTCCCCGTGGTGGAGCTCGCGAAGCTCGCCAGCGCCTTCAAGATCCTCGTCTTCAGCCTCGTGAACCTCGCCCTCATCGGGTTCCGGGAGTCGTCCACCGTGGAGTACGACCCCAGCTTCATCTCACCAGGCTACCCCTGGGTGCAGCTCTTCGGCATCATCGCCGGCATCACCCTCATCTTCTTCATGGGCACCCTGCCCATCGTGGGCGCCCTCGCCATCGTGGCCGCCGGCGCCCTCTTCTACCGCTTCTACGGAGGCCCACGCACCGAGCGCGAGGGCGCCGCCGTGGGCACGCTCCGGCGCAAGGCCGGTGAGCGCGCGGTGGTGGAGACCCAGGCCGCCATGGAGGACGGCCGCGACTACACCGTGCTCCTCCCCGTGAGCGAGGAGATCACGACCGGGCGCGAGCGGGGTTTGATCCGCATGGCAGGCTACCTCCTACCCCGGTGGGGCGGCCACGTGGAGGTGGTGGGCTTCGAGGAGGTGCCGGACCAGGTGGGTCTCCAGTACGCTGCCGAGATCCGTACCCCCCAGGACGAGGCCTTCGAGCAACGCACCGGCACGCTGTCCCGGGAGCTCGACGTGAACGTCCAGATGAGCGAGATCGTGAGCCACGATACCCCCCGAGCCCTCCGCAACTACGTGCGTCACCACGACCTGGACCTCATCTTCACCGACATCGAGGAGTCCGGGCGCCGGAACGCCCTCGTGGGTCGGGACCTCGAAGCGTACCTCGACGACGGCAGCACGAACACGGTGTTCGTGGTGGACCGTCCCCTCGGTGAGGTGGAGGAGGTGGTGGTCGTGGCGGACCGCGGCCCCTACGACCCCCTGAAGGTCGCGGTGGCCGACGCCCTGGCCCAGAGTACCGGCGCACGCGTCCGGCTCGTGACCACGCTCCCAAGGGATGCGGCCCCCACCCAGGTGGAGGCCGTGGAGACCTACCAGACCCACATCGCAGCGCTCTTCCAGGAGGTGCACGTGGAGCGCACCACCATCCCCACGGACGATCCCGTGGGGGACGTACCGCAGCACCTCCAGGGAGCCGACATCGTCGTCATGAGCACCGGAGAGCGTGGTCTCTTCGGGGAGCGCGTCCTCGGGAGCCTGCACAAGGCGGTGGTGGAGGCTCTCGACGTGCCCGTGCTCCTGGTGCACTCCCAGGCAGGTCGCCAGCGCAAGGGCCTCCTGGGACGTCTCGTCGAGCGGCTCATGTTCTAGACGCAAGGAGAAGAAGGGGGAGGGAGGAGGGGGCAGAGGGTAAGCCCAGGGAGAGGCCCCCGGGCACACCGCGGAGCGTCAACGCTCCTCGTCCGGATCGTCCATAGCCGGAGCCGACCCGTCGGTGACCAGGATGTCACCGGAGTCCGTGAAGGCTTGGAGCGTGAGATGCACCGGATCCCCGTCGAAGCCCCGGGTCTCGGCGGTGGCCTTGTGCTCGTAGGACCCATCATCCTGGAGCCACCCCGTCCAGTACCCGGGGTCCTGCCAGTTCCCCTCCGCCTCCTCGTTGCGTTCCACCTTGGCATCCGTGAGCTGCACCACGATATCGCCGTAGTCCGTGCCCGCGTCCATCTCCACACCGACGACGCCGCGGCGCATCACCTCCACCACGATCTCCCCGTGCTCGCTCAGGAGGTCCACGGTGCCCGTGGTCCGGGGCACGAGGTCCACGGTGACGTCGCCGCTGTTGCTCCATGCGCGGAGGTCCGCCACGGCCACGTTCCCGAGGCTCACGTCGCCGTACTCCGTGAGCACCGTGTGGTTGCTCCCGGCAAGGTGGGACCCGTGGACGTCACCGCTCTCCAACAGGAAGGCGGCTTGCGCGAAGTTCAACCCGGCCACGTGCACGTCCTGGTGCTCCGCGTAGAGCTCGAGGGCCTCGCCCTCCAGGTTCTCCACGCCGAAGGTCACGTTGAGGCCCTCGGGGTGCTCGCCGCTCATGACGCGGACGTGACCCACGTTGACGCTGGCGCTCGCGGTGTCGTCATGGCCGGTGCAGATCTCGTCGACGTTCACCGCGTCCTCGTCGAAGGGCCACCAGTCCACCTCCTCGAAGCGCTCCTCCAGCGCCCACAGGTGCCCGCTGCACACCTGCACCTCCTCGTACGAGGCGGAGCTCGGCACCAGCGCCACGATGGCGACCTCGGGGGTGGGGTCCTGGGTGCCCTGGTCGTTCACCTGCGTGCCCACGCCGACCGTGCCCTTCTGCACCACGGTGAGGGTGAGGTCCAGGTGGTCGCCCTGGCTGGCGTCGTCGAAGGTGGCCTGCACCTCGAAGTCGTTGGCCTCGGCGCCCTGGGTGGGCTCCTGGAGCACCACGACCTTGTACGCGTCCTGCGCCCACCCGACGACGCGGACGGCCCCCCGGTCGATGCGGAGGTCGAGGGCCCCGGTCTCCACGGGTTGCGAGAAGCTCTGCTCGTAGGTCTCCAGGACCTCGCCCTCGGGCATGGTGAAGCTCGACGCGTCGTAGGTGGAAGTCGACGCCTCCTGGGACGCGGTTGCGTCCTCCGTCACCGGGGGCGGTGCGGAGGTTGTGGAGACGTTCCCGTCGGTCTGGTCAGGCTCGAGGAGGGTGGCCATGCCCACGCCCGCGGGGACGAGGAGCATCAGGGCCACCGCCAGGGTCTTCGCGGTGCCAGGTCGCTTCATCATCATGCCTCAGGGAACCCACCCCGGGGTCCCCTTATGAAGAGATTGGCGACGCTGTTGAATCCTCTACAGGTCCTTGAACCTAGATGTGGACGCGCCCCTCCACGAGGTACGGGGACCCGGGTTCGGCCCGACGCATCTCGCCGGCATCCAGCGCTCGCAGGGTCGCCACGAGCCCCACGACAGCGTCCAGGGCGTTCCCCCGGGTCTCCTGCACCGCGTCCCCCCGGGCGGCCTCCGGAACCTCCAGGTCCACGGTGGGCGGGAGCTCCTCGAGGATGCGCTCGCGAGCCTCCCGCTCCGCCCGCCCTCGTCCCTTGTAGGGTGCGTCGAGACCCACACGGGCCAGGGTGCTCGCGGGGCACACCTCCACGATCCAGGGCTTCCCCGGGTCCGGTTCCTGCATGGGGAGCGCCCGCACCACATCCCCCTTCACCAGGGGATGGATGAGGTTCTTCAACGCGTGGTACGTCTGCCGGTAGAGGCGGTGACTGTAGGGGGACGCGGGCGTCCCCGCCTCGTCGTCGGTGACCCGACGCCGCTCGGTGCCGCCGTCCCTGGCCTGGCACGCATCCCGGAAGGCGTCCTCGGACCCGTGGCGCCCGGCGAAACCCTCGAGGAACCCCGACCACTCAGCCTCGTCCACGAGCTTCCGGGGCAGACCGAAGGGAACGTCCAAGCCCACGAGCGCCTGCGGGCGCATGCGCAGGAGCATGTGCAGACCGTAGAGCGCATCCCCCCGCTCCCGGCCGCCGTAGCGAAGGTCCTCGGCCGGCTTCAAGCCCGCCAGGAACCAGCCGCCGTCGTCGGGCGTGGCCTCGGCCACCCAGATGTGGCGTCCGGCGTCCTGGGCGCCGCTGAAGTCGATGCCGAGCACGGGGTCACGGGACGTGTCTTCCACCACGGGTTCACCGCGTGGCGCAGCGACCCCCACCCCCTTGAAGCCACCGCTCCCCCGGAACGCGCAGGAACGTACAACACCCGCGCCTCCAGGTCGCACGGTTGCCACCGGTTCTCAGGCAACGCTTATGTAGTTCCCACGGGTACGGCGCCCCAAGCGGTGGCCCGCCACCCACCGTTCTTCGCTAGCCTCCCACATGCCTCCCTTCGGCGGGCCACCGACCCCTTCCTTTCCCTTCCGTTGCCCTGGGGGCGCCAACACCAAACCTCTTATACCCTGAGGGGGATTCCTTCAACGCACTGGGGTGCACACCATGGTCGAGATCACCGGCTACCTGAACCTACCTGTTTACACGAGCGGCGGCACCTTCGTGGGCAACGTGAAGAACATGGTCCTGGACGTGGCGAACCGCCGCATCCACGGACTCCTCGTGGGCAAGACGAACCCCTCCCTCGTGGAGGGCGGCTCCGACGTCGTCGTGCCCTACCGCTGGGTGAGGAGCTTCGACGACATCCTCCTGCTCAGCCACTTCCCCGAGGGCGTGGCCCCCGGAAGCGACGAAGCCACCGAGGCCGAGGACGCCGGCGCCGTCGACGAGACCACCGAGGTCGAGATCGAGCAGGTGCAGTGAGACCGAGCACGCGGCACGCTCACCGGCCCCGCTTGGTCCGCTAACCAACCCGCGCGCCTTCCCCCCAGGTTCACCCCTCCTACACCGGAACGGCAAGACCCACGGCTCCACCTGGTAGGGCCCTCTCCTCGAAGATCCTCCACCTCGCCACATCACGCGTCGGAGCCCGGGTCCATCTGCACCATCACGGACCCCCCCGACGGGCCGCCGCCACCCTCCCCGGGTCCCTCGCCCTGGTCCTCCCCGTCCTCCTGCATGAGCTGGCTCCGCGCCGCCCCGTAGAACCCGTAGAGCATGAGGCCCACCCCCAGCCACGCGAAGAAACGCAGGATCGTGAGGAGGGGCAGGCTCGCGATGAGGTAGAGCGTCAGGGCGATGCCGGCCACCGGCACCCACGGGTAGAAGGGCACCTCGAAGTGACGTTCCAGGTCCGGGTCCTGTATGCGCAGGGCGATGAGCCCCGCCATGACCACGGCGAAGGCGAAGAGCGTCCCGATGTTCGTGAGGGTGATGAGCACCTCCAGCGTGAGGACGCTCGCCGGAAGCGCCACCGCGAGCCCCACGATGACCGTGAGGAGCACCGGCGTCTTGAGCCTTGGGTGGATGCGGGTGAGGCGGTCCGGCAGGAACCCGTCCCGGGCCATGCTGAAGAAGATGCGGGTGGTCCCCAGCTGGAACACCAGGAGCACGCTCGTGGTGGCAGCGATGGCGCCGGCGGCCAGGACCGCCGCCACCTCCGGTTGCCCCACGATGGCGAAGGCCCGCGCCAGCGGGTCCCCAACGTTGAGCTTCCCGTAGGCCACCATGCCCGTGAGAACGAACGCCGTCACGAGGTAGATCACGGTGGTGACCAGGAGCCCCCCCAGGATGCCCCGGGGCATGTTCTTCTGCGGGTCCTTCGTCTCCTCCGCCGCGGTGCTCACAGCGTCGAAGCCGATGAAGCTGAAGAAGAGGAGCGCCGGCGCCGCACCCAACGCGCTCACCCACCCGTGGGGGGCGAAGGGCACGAGGTTCTCCGGACGCACGTACCACGCGCCCACGGCGATGAAGATGAAGAGCACCCCGAGCTTCACCGCCACCATGATGTTGTTCGCCTTCGCCGACTCCCGCACACCCCAGATGAGGAGGGCCGTCACCGCCACCACGATGAGGAAGGCGAAGAGGTCGAAGGTCCCGCCCTCGCTCAGGGGCGCGATGACGGTGGGCACGATGATCCCCACGCTGGGGAGGATGTTCTGCGTGAAGTAGCTCGACCACGACACAGCCACCGCCATGTTCCCCACGAGGTACTCCAGGAGCAGGTTCCACCCCACGATCCACGCCAGGAGCTCCCCCAGCGTCGCGTACGTGTAGCTGTAGGCGCTCCCGCTCACGGGGAGGGCGCTGGCGAGCTCCGCGTAGCAGAGCGCCGTGAGGCCCGCGGCGACGGCGCTCACGATGAAGCTGATGACGATGCTCGGGCCCGCGTACTCCGCCGCCACCACGCCGATGCCCGTGAAGATGCCCGCCCCCACCATGGCGCCGATGCCCATGAGGGCGAGGTCCCGGGCGGTGAGGGTGCGCTCAAGCTCCGAGGCCGCGGCCTCCTCCTGGAGGTCCTGGGGGCTCTTCCGCCGGAAGAACCGCTTCCAGGAGCTGTCGGAGCCGGAGGGACCCTGCGTCGTCATCGGCCCCGGCCAAGGACCCGGGGGGTTGTAAGGGTTCCGCTGGAGGTTGTGATCACACCAGATACCAGGGTCCTCTTCGACGCCTCTCAGCACGGGCGGCTTCCGCGCGAGCCTTCCAAGGAGACCCTCGCTACAGCTCGCCCCAGACGCCTACGGTGCCGTCCTCCACCATCTCGCGGAGGGCGCTGCGGAACCTCCACGTCCACTGGAGGCGCCACACCGCGTAGGCAGCGAGAGCCCCCAACGCCACCGCGTCCAGGAGGAGCACGAGCTCCGCGAAGCCCCGGGCACCTCCCCACCCGTACCAGAGCGCCACGAAGACGAGGACGTTGAGCACGATGGCCACGGCCCAGGCCACACCCTGCACGGCGGGAGCGAACCACCGGCGCCGGTCCTCCACACGCGTCTCCACGTCGGGGAGGCGCTGGCTCGTCTGGCTCCACTGCATCCACTTGCGCCAACGCTCCCGGATGCTCTCCTGGGTGCGCTGCGTGAGCCACCAGGACACCGCGAGGCCCACGAGGAACGCCACCACCAACAGGACCGTGGTACGCATCACCAGCGGACCCCACGGGGGGGCGTCGGCTAACTCCGCCAGGAACCCCACGAGGCCCATGAGCGGCAGAGCCACCGCCAGCAGGACCCCGTGGACGCGGAGCTCCCGGTCCAGGATCGTCAGGAAGTTGTACGTGACACCTTGAGGCATCCCATCCCTCACGTAACCCACGCGCCGTGGGGACCATGAAGGTTCCGGGGGGTGCGCTCTTCCCCCCGAAGCGGTACCCTGAAGGGGACGGTCGGCCCTCTCGACATCATGACGCGCATCCTGGAGCTCGTGGAGGAGCACGACCGGCAGCGTGCCCGGGGCCTGAACCTGGTGGCCAGCGAGACGTGGGTGAGCCCCGACGTGCGGCGGGCCCTCGGGAGCGACCTCGCCGGACGGTACGCTCACGAGTTCTACGGGGGGAGCGAACGGGCGGTGCAGGTGAAGCACCGCACCGAGGCCCTGGCACGGGAGCTCTTCGACGTGGACCACGCCTTCGTCACCCCCCTCTCGGGGAACGTCTGCGACCTGGCGCTCATACACGGGTTCACGGGACCCGGGGACGAGGTGGCCATGGTGCCCTGGAGCCACCACGGGTACCCCATGAACCTCGACGTTCTCCACCGGGAGCGCGTCGCCTGGCCCATGGTGGAGGACACCCCGCAGATCGACGTGGGGGCGCTGGAGGCGTTCTACCGGGACCACCCGGTGCCCCTGGGGATCCTGGGATCGAGCCTCATGCCCTTCCCCCACCCCGTGGAGGAGGCGGTGGCGGAGGCGCCCGAGGGCACGGTGGTGGCCTACGACGGCGCCCACGTCCTGGGGTTGATCGCCACCGGCGCCTTCCAGTCACCCCTCGCCACCGGCGCGGACCTCCTGGTGGGAAGCACCCACAAGAGCCTCCCGGGCCCCCAGGGGGGCCTCGCCCTCACCAACGACGACGATGTGGCCGAGGTCCTCGAGGGGTTGCTGGAGCTCGACGTGGAGCGGGGCATCGGCCTCGTGGACAACCCCCACCCCCACCGCATCGCCGCCCTCGGCGTGGCCTTGGAGGAGCTCCGGGAGCGCCCCACCTACGGCGCCGACGTGGTGGAGAACAGCAAGACCCTCGCCCGGGCCCTGGACCAACGCGGGGTCCCCGTGCGGTTCCCCGACCTCGGGTACACCGAGAGCCACCAGGTGGTGCTGGACCTCGCCCCCGACGACGCCCAGGCGCTCTGCCACGACCTCGCCACGGTGGGGATCTACGTGGACGCGCTGGGGCGCGTGGGCACCGCCGAGGCCACGTGGCGGGGTCTGGGTCCCGAAGCCATGGAGGAGACCGCGGAGATCGTCGCGGAGGTGCACCGGAACGGCCCCCGGGAGGACCAGGTCCCCATGGTGGATGCCATCGCGCGACGGCAGGATGGCTACGAGGGGTAGGAACAGGGGAGAAGGAGGGGACGTCGGGCAGCTAGGGCGTCAGCGAGAGGCCTTGAGCGTCCGACGGTCCACGCCGCTTCCGCTTGGCGTGTAGGCGGCAGCCCAGGCGACGGCCTCGAGGCCGCCAAGCTGGTCCAGAGCCGCGTCCAGGACGTCCTCGGGACCCTCGACGCGCACCGCGAACTGCTCACCGAAGAGCCGCTCGCTGGCCCGCACCTCGGGCATCCCCGCCAGGACCGCCGCGACCTCGTCGCGACGACCCCGCGAGGGTTCGAGAAGGAGGAAACTGGTGGTCATGGCATCCATCCCGCTTCAAGAGCATCGGGGAGCCCACATAAGCGTTCTGCTTTGGCCGAAGGCCCTTGAACAAGCGACGACCCACCCCCCGCCGGCGATCCGGCTCCCCGCGGGGCGAAAGGAACTTGAACCAGGCCACGGATGCCACCCCATGCAGCGTAGGGGTCTCCTCGTCCTCGCCATGACCATCGCCCTCGTGAGCGTCGTCGCCGTACCCGCGGTGGCGGACCACGAGTACAGTCACCGTTACTACGTCATCGGCCGCGTCGTCGACACGGACGGCAACCCCCTCCAGGGCGTCCAGGTGGAGGTGACCTTCGACGGTGCGGGACAGAGCTTCGAGGGGGAGTGCCCCGGAGCCCACCCACCCACGAGCTCGCCCGTGACGGACGCGGTGGGGAAGTACCTCATCTGCAAGCACCTCCACAGCGTCCCCGACCAGGGTGTGGAGGTCGTCATCTCGCCCCAGGGCGGCGAGACCGTCCGGCGAGCCATCGACGCCGACCACCGCCGCACCATCCAGCACTTCCAGCTCGACGGAAGCACGGGAAGCGTTGGGGACGTTGAGAGCTTCTCAAGCTCCCTCACCCTCCGGGGCTTCGCGTGGCGCCCCAACGACGACGTGCGCGTGGCCGGACAGAGCGTCAACGGCGTCATGCTCAAGGAGCACCCCGTGAGCCTGGAGGTTACCTTCCCCGACGGGTCCACCGCGGAGGCCGACGCCACCACCGACGGGTACGGGGACTACGAGGTCGTCCTAGAGGACGTCCCCGCCGACATCGAGGGGACCGAGGTCACGGTCTCCAGCGTCGACTCCATCAGCGGCGATACCGTGGAGAGGACGCGGACCCTCGGGAGCGAGGAGGCCCTCTACCGCTACCAGGGCACGGGCCTCGTCTTCCCCGAGCGCCCCACGGACCTCTCGTGGCTCTACTGGGTCGGGGGCCTCGCCCTGGCGGGCGCCCTCGCCTACGGTGGGTACCGCGCCTGGGCGAAGCGCCAGGAGCAGCGTGAGGTCCAGAAGGCCCGGGAGCAGAGCACGCGCAAACGCGCGAACAAGTGACCCCGCACCCTACCCCCCTCCCCCCACCTTCTCCATCCCTGTGACCTATAGGTTCCTATAGGTCCTGGGTGTCCCCCGCGTGGACCCATCGGAACCTTCCTAAGCCCCGGCCCCCATGGCCCGCCATGCTCACGGCCGAGGACGTGGAGGCCGCCCGGGACGTCGTGGCCCCCGTGGTGCACCGCACCCCCATGGAACCCAGCGCCACCTTCAGCCGCTTCGCCGCCTGCAACGTGCACCTCAAGCTCGAGAACCTCCAACGCACCGGGAGCTTCAAGGTCCGGGGCGCCACCAACAAGATCGCGAGCCTCACCCCCCAGGAGCGGGAGCAGGGCGTCGTGGCCGCCAGCGCCGGCAACCACGCCCAGGGCGTCGCCTTCGCAGCCAAGCGCGCCGGCATCCCCGCCACCATCGTCATGCCCACCGACGCACCCATCAGCAAGGCCCAGGCGGTGGAGGGGTACGGCGCCACCCTCGTCCTCCAGGGTGCCGACTACCAGGAGGCCTACGAGCACGCCCGCACCCTCCAGGACGAAGACGACCTCACCTTCGTCCACGCCTTCGACGACGAGGCCGTCATGGCCGGCCAGGGCACCCTCGCGTACGAGATCCTCGACGACCTCCCCGACGTGGACACCGTCATCGTGGGCGTCGGCGGCGGAGGCCTCATCGCCGGCGTCGCCACCGTCCTCAAGGCCCACGACCCCAGCATCCGCGTGGTGGGCGTCCAACCCCAGGGCGCCAACAGCCTCGCCCGAAGCCTCCAGAAGGGCGAGGTCGTGCGGTTGGACCACGTGGACACCATCGCCGACGGCCTCGCCGCCCGCGCCCCAGGCAGAGCACCCTTCGACGTCATCCGGGAGCGCGTGGACGACGTCGTCACCGTCACCGACGACGAGATCAGCAGCGCCATCCTCCTCCTCCTCGAGCGCGCCAAGACCGTGGTGGAGGGCGCCGGCGCCGCCAGCCTCGCCGCCCTCCTCAGCGGACGCGTGGACGTGGCGGAGGACGAGGACGTGGCCTGCGTCCTGAGCGGCGGCAACATCGACGTCACGCTCCTGGACCACATCATCCGCCGCGGCCTCGCCGAGACCGGACGCAGCGTCCGCCTGCGCACCGTGCTCCCCGACCGCCCCGGCGCCCTCGACGGGCTCCTGAGCGTCCTCGCCGAGCAACGGGCGAACATCCGGGAGATCCACCACGACCGCAACCGCCTCGACGTGGCCGTGGACGAGGCCGTGGTGGAGGTCACGGTGGACACCCGCGGCCACGAGCACGTGCAGGAGATCCTCGACGAGCTCCGGACGCAGGGCTACCGCGTGGACCTGGAGCGGTGAGCGGGAGCGACCGAGGGCCGCGTGCGTGTTGGAGAGGTCGCGCCCCCCACCGCGGCGAGCCATCAACCTTTTAAACCATCCGGGTGTAAACGGGCCCGCTGAGGCACCCATGGGTATCGAGGACGAGATCCAGGAGATCGAGGAGGAGATCGCCGACACGCCCTACAACAAGAGCACCGAGCACCACATCGGGCGCCTCAAGTCGAAGCTCGCCAAGCTCAAGGAGGAGCTCCAGAAACGCCGGGCGAGCCGCGGAGGCGGCGGTCAAGGGTACGACGTGCGGAAGCAAGGCCACGCCAGCGTGGGCCTCGTGGGCTTCCCCAGCGTAGGGAAGAGCACCCTCCTCAACCAGCTCACCAACGCCGAGAGCGAGGTGGGCGAGTACGAGTTCACCACCCTCGACGTCGTCCCCGGCATGATGGAGCACCGGGGCGCCGAGATCCAGGTGCTGGACCTCCCCGGCCTCATCCACGGCGCCGCCCGCAACAAGGGCCGCGGCCGCGAGGTCATCGCCGTCGCCCGCAACAGCGACCTCGTCGTCCTCGTCCTGGACCCCTACAACCCCGACCAGCTCGACGTCGTCGTGGAGGAACTGTACGAGTCCGGCATCCGCCTCAACAGCCAACCCCCCGTGGTCCGCGTCAACCCCACCCAACGCGGTGGCCTCGAGGTGCGCTTCACCGTGGACCCCACGCACCTCACCACGGAGCTCGCCGAGGACATCTGCCGCCAGTGGGGCCACGTGAACGCCACCGTCGTCATCCGCGACGACTGCACCCCCGACGAGCTCGTGGACGCCCTCGCCGACAACCGCGTCTACATCCCCGCCATCGTCGCCGTGAACAAAGCCGACGAGGCCGACCCCGAGATCGTGCGGGAACGCGTGCGGGAGTTCGAGGAGGACGGCTGGACCGTGGTGCCCATCAGCGCCATGCGCGGCCGCAACCTCGACGCCCTCCAGGACGCCATCATCGACCACCTCGACCTCATCCGCCTCTGGATGAAGCCCCAGGGCGAGGCCGCCGACATGGAGGAACCCCTCGTCGTGCGCCGCGGCTCCACCGTGGGCGACGTCTGCGACCACCTCCACCGCGACCTCCGCCGCCGCTTCCGCTACGCCCAGGTCACGGGACCCAGCAGCAAGTTCCCCGACCAGCGCGTCGGCATCGACCACGAGCTCGAGGACGGGGACATCCTCACCCTCATCCTGCGGCGGTCCTAGCGGACCTTGCAGGACAAGCGTGGCCTTCGGCTGACCTTGATCCTTCGCCGGTCCTGACGGACCGGCTTACGACCAAGGCCGCCTTCGGCTGACCCTTATCCTACGGGTGAGCTATCGCTGTGGATGGTCGCCCTGACCCTCCACCAACGCTCACCCCCCCTGCACCCTCCGGACCCCCAAGTTCCCCCCTCTTCACGGGGTTCGTGAACGAAAGATACATGCCTCTGGCCCACCACTGTGGGGCCGTGACCGACCCCGTCACGAGAGGCTCCAGACCCCACCCGCCCCACGCCCACAGCGGGCACCCGGTGCTGGGATGGCTCCTCCGGGCGCTCCCCCAGTACCCGGGGAACCGCATCCGGGCCGACGCCCTCGACGACGGGCTCTACCTCGACGGCGAGGTGGGGCCCCGGCGCTTCGTGAAACCCCGGCGGGAGCACCGGCAGGAGGTGGCCCGCGTCGTAAGCGTCGTCGGCACCTCCCGACGGACCGTGGGCCGCGTGGAGATCGTGGCGGAGGCCGGCGGCGGATGGGAGGTGCGGTTCGTGGCCCTCGGCGGCGAACCCTACCTCGACGTGGACCCCTGGTGGGTGACGCTCCTGGAGACCCACTACGACCGCGGCGGCGAGGCCGTGGACCTCCCCCTGAACGATGCCGGGTCCTGACGCGGCAACCGAACCGAGGCCTTTTCTTCCTGGACCTCCTTCCCCCGCAGCGATGGCACCCATCAAGCGCGCGGTGCTGGACGTGCTGAAGCCCCACCAACCCAACATCGTGGAGTTCGCCCGGTCCCTAAGCGACGTGGAGGGGGTCCAGGGCGTGAACGCCACCGTGGTTGAGATGGACGAGCGCACCCAGACCCTCAAGCTCACCATCGAGGGGGACGAGGTGAACTTCGACGCGGTGAGGGACGTCGTGGCGGAGCTGGGCGGCAGCGTCCACAGCGTGGACGAGATCGCCTGCGGTGGCCGCCTCGTGGAGGAGTCCGTCACCCCCCAGGACTGACGAGCCATGCCCCTGCTGAAGGACCTGCGAGAGCGCGTGGCCCGCGCGTTGCGGGACCCGCGGGACCGCGCCATCGGTCGTCGCTACATGATCAGCAACGGCTTCGACGGCACCCTCACGAGCGTGGGCGTCACCGTCGGCAGCTACCTGAGCGGCGTCCCCAACGGGTGGACCGTGGTGGCCGTGGGCGTCGGCGCCGCCGTGGGCCTCGCCACCAGCGGCGTGTGGAGCGTGTGGGAGATCGAACGCGCCGAACGGGAGGCGGAGCTCCAACGCATCGAGGACGCCATGCTCACCGACCTCCACGGCACGAGCGTGGGCTCCCGACAACGCGCCGCACGGGTGGTCCACAGCCTCATGAGCGGCATGGGCCCCATCGTGGGCGTGCTCGTGCCCCTCAGCCCCTTCCTCCTGGAGGGCACCCTCCTCAGCATGCTGGAGGCCACCCTTGCAAGCGTCGCCGTCGGCGTGCTGATCCTCTTCGGCGCCGGTGCCTACCTCGCCCGCGTGAGCGGGCTCAACTGGTTCGTGAGCGGGGTCCGCATGGGCATCGCCGGACTCGTGGTGGCGTTCGTGAACTGGATCGTGGGCCGCGGCGGCTCCTAACCCCAACGGGTTTCAGAAGTCCGTGAGGCTCACCTGGCCACCCTCGTCCCCACCCGACCCGTCCTCGTCCCCCCCGTCATCGGACCCGCTCTCGTCCGGTGCCACGGCATCCCCCGAGGCCTCAGCGCCACCGGCGTCGAAGCGGGCGAAGGCCCCCGGCGCGGCCTTGGGCGCCGCACGCTCCTCCCGGAGCTCCTGGGCCTCCTCCACGATCCGGGCCACGGTCTTCGTGCCCTTCGTCTTCATCTCCAGGAGGTACCGCACCTCCTTCTTCTCCAGGTCCAGCGTCGCCGCCACCTCCACCGCGAAGGCCTCGTCCGCCTGCATGAGCTGCTTCAACGCGGGGAAGAGGTCCAACCGCGCGCGGCGGTTGCTCGTGTGCGCGTACGCGCCGAGCTTCGACGCGATGCTCTCCCGCGTGTTCCGCACACCCCGGCTCCGGCTCATCTTCTTGAGCCACCCCGGGAACTGGAACCGCGCCCCCTTGGGTTTCGACGTCTTCGCCTGACTCACGCCCACGGTCATCATGTCGTTGGCGTAGCTCCACATCCGGTAGTTCTGCGTGCTGCGGGTGCGACCCAGGTAGATGTCGGCCCGGGCGAGGGCGTGGAAACCGTCCACGAGGTCCGCCGGGTCCTTGTAGATCCGGGGCAGGTTCTCGTCCACCCACAGCTCGATGTGGTCCGGCGTCTCGTCCACGTCCCACACGCTGGAGCGGGCCTCCTGCACGTCGCTCCCGTAGAAGATGGCCTTCAACGCGGAGAAGATGTCCTCCGTGCGGTCCCGCTTCGAGAGCACCTCCAGGTCCGCCATGGTGATCTCATCCCGGCCCGCCGCCAGGCTCTGCAGGTCGTTCACCGCCCCCCGCAGGTCACCGTCGGCGCGGTCCGCGATGGCCTCCAGCACCCCGCTCTCCCACCCGATCCCCTCCTCCTGGAGGATGCCGCGCAGGGCCTTGGGGATGCTGCGCTTGTGCACCTTGTGGAACTTGATGGTCTTCGTCAGGCCCCGGAGGGCGCTCCCCTTGCGCTTCAGCTCGTACTCGTCGTTGGCGATGAGCACGATGGGTTGCTGCGCCTCCCGGATGGTCTGGATGATGGCTCGCATCCCGCCCCGGTCCTGGTTCCCGAAGAGGTTGTCCGCCTCGTCCAGGATCACGAGCTGCCGCCCCCCGTCCTGGTCGAAGCTCCCATCCTCGTTGAAGGCGCGGTTCATGGCGCCGCTGGTGGCCACGCGGGTCACAGCGTCGAAGTTCCGCTTCTCGCTGGCGTTCATCTCGATGACGCCCCAGCCCATGTCCCGGGCCAGGGCGTGGGCGGCGCTCGTCTTCCCCACGCCGGGTTGCCCCGCCAGGATGACAGCGCGCTCCTCGGGCACCCCATCCTCCCAGGCGCGAGCCCACCCCGCGAGCTCGCCCCGGGCGTTCCCGTTGCCCACCACATCGTCGAGGCTCCGGGGGCGGTACTTCTCGGTCCAGTCCACGGTGGCCATGGCTCGATGAGGGGAAGGCGCAGGTGGGGGATAAACCCTGCGCAGGCTCGGGGAACCGAGGGCCGATGGAAGAAGAGGCCCCAGGGGAAGGAGAAGGTTCCGCGGGTGTTCAGGCCTCGGCTCCGTCCTCACCCATGGATGCGACCCAGGCACCCACGCCACCGAACCCTACGAGGATCACGGTGATGCTGTACACCCCCACGTCGGTCCAGGCCCCGTGAGCGAGGCCCATGACGGCGTAGAAGATGACGCCCAGGACGGCGAGGACGATGCTGAACCAGAACCAGGGGTTGGAGCGCATCACCCCCCCACCCGCGGTCGCGTACTTGAACCTTTCCATGACGATGGGTCAGCCCCGTCGGAGGCTCGCCCGGCGCGCCCCGGGTCCCCCCGTGTTCCCCGGGCCTCCCCTGAGCGCCCGGAGCACCGTGAGAGGGGTGACGACACCCCACGGGTCGCCATCGTCCGCCACGACCCCGTACCCGAAGTCCGCGAGCGCCCGCACGATGGCGCCGGGGTCGGCGTCACCCTGCAACGTGGCGTAGTGCGTGGTCATGAGGCCCTCCACCGGGAAGTTGCTCCTGGACTCGTTCCGTCCCTTGTCGTTCCGGTCCCCCCGTCCCCCCGCCTCGTGCTCGGTGAGGACCTCCGCCTCGATGGCTGCGGACCGCTCCAGCACCCCCTCGAGGTGGCGGTTGTCCCCGTCCACCACCGGCAGCACCGGCAACGTGGTGCCCTGCAACCGGTTGATGGCCTCCCCCAGGCTCGTGCGGGTGACCAGGGGGTCCTCCACGGGCTCGCCGAGAGCACGGGGCCCCAGGTTCCTTGACGCGTCACCCCGAGCCCGATGCACCACCTCCACCGCCAGGTCCTCGCCCGCCACGTACCCCACGAGGGCCCCATCCCGGTCCACCACGGGAAGGTACGCGAGGCCGCTGGTGAGCACCAGGTTCACCGCCTGGGTGAGGTCCCCGTCCTCCCGGAGGCACCGGGTCCCCACGAGGTAGGCTCCCACCTTCTCCCGTCCGTCGATGCGGGAGCTCAACATCCCCCGCTCGTTCAGGATGCCCAGGGGTTCCCCATCGTCCATGAGGATGGGGACGTCGGACCGGTCCCCCTGGATCCATCCCAGCACGTTCCGCACGCTCTCCGTCACATCAACCTCGTAGAAGTCATCACGTACCAACGCTGCGTCCATGAGGATCCCGTAGGTACTTCCTCCGTCCTCCCGGAAAACCCTTGCCCCAGCAGCCCTCGGCCGGTGGGCCTCGGGATGAACGGAACCGCTTATCTACCCCCGCCGGTCTCATGCAGGGTGATGAGCGTGGACCCTGCGACCATGCGACGGCTCCATGCCCTCGAGGAACCCCGCAGCCCCCTGGAGGAGGCACGGGTCCACCTCATGGCCTACGGACCCGACGAGCTCGAGGAGGTTCGGGGCGAGGACCTCGAGGGGATGGACGCGCTCCTGGCGGAACACAGCGTGGTGTGGGTGAACATCGTGGGCACCGGCGACCACGAGCTCCTGGCGCAGCTAGGGGAGCGCTTCCAGCTCCACCCCCTCGTGGTGGAGGATCTCGAGAACACGCGTCAACGCCCCAAGGTGGAGGACTACGAGGACATCACGTACACGGTGACGCGTCTTCCCACCCTCACCCCCAACACGGTGGAGACCGAGCAGGTGAGCCTCCTCCTGGGGGACCGCGTCGTCGTCACCGTGCAGGAGAGCCCCGGGGACGTGTGGGACGGTGTCCGGGACCGCCTGCGGAGGGGACGACCCCGCATCCGGGGAGCCGGCCCCGACTACCTCCTCTACGCGCTCCTGGATGCCGTGGTGGACGCGTACTTCCCCATCTTGGAGTCCATGGGGGAGCGCGTGGAGGAGCTGGAGGAGGGGGTGCTGGAATCCCTGGACGAGGACGTGCTGGAGGAGATCCACGGCCTCAAGCGACAGCTCGCCCTCCTCAGGCGCCTCGTGTGGCCCCAGCGCGATGCCCTCGGGAGCCTGGAGCGGGGCGAGCATCC
Source organism: uncultured Thermoplasmatales archaeon (assembly GCA_964505085.1). Lineage (GTDB taxonomy): Archaea > Thermoplasmatota > SW-10-69-26 > JACQPN01 > CAZDGP01 > CAZDGP01. Next base: position 11,329 of record CAZDGP010000014.1, on the reverse strand, counting down.
CCGGGTCCAATCCAGTACCCGGACCTTCCTCCGGGACGTGTACGACCACGCAAGCAGCATCCTCGAGACCCTGGAGGTGTACCGGGAGCTCGCCGGGGGCGTCCGGGACCTCTACCTCAACCAGGTGAGCCAACGCACCAACGAGGCCATGCGCGTCCTCACGGTGGTGGCCACCATCTTCATCCCCCTCACGTTCCTCGCGGGCATCTGGGGCATGAACTTCGAGAACATGCCCGAGCTCGCCCTCCGCTGGGCCTACCCCGCGGTCCTCGCCACCATGGCCATCATCGCCGGCCTCCAGCTCGTGTACTTCCAACGCCGGGGGTGGATCTGACGTGGTGCTCGACGTGAGCTTCTACGTGAACCTCCTCGTGAGCATCGGCGCCGGCGGCCTCGTGGGTCTCGAGCGGGAGAACCGCCGGGACGAGCAGCAGGTGCTCGCCGGCGTCCGCACCTTCCCCCTCATCAGCGTCACCGGGTTCCTCCTCGCGTACTTCACCACCACCCTCGCGGAACCCGCCCTCCTCGCCGTGGGCGTCCTCGTCATGGGGAGCCTCGCCGCCGTCTTCATGGTGGTGCGCCACCGCGTGGGCATCACCGGCCTCACCACACCCATGGCCATGATCGTCACCTTCCTCGTGGGGGTGATGGTGGGCACCGGCCTCCGTACCGAGGCCGCGGTGGTGGCCGTCGCCACCACGCTCCTCCTCCTCACCAAGCAACGTCTCCACCGCTTCGCCGAGGTGCTAAGCGACGAGGAGATGATGAGCGCGCTCCAGTTCATCACCGTGGCCTTCATCCTCCTTCCCCTGGCCGCCAGCCTCCAGGGCCCCGTTCCCGGCACCCGGGGTCTCGTGGGGCCCGACGCCCTCTTCGACCCCTACTACGTCATCCTCCTGGTGCTCTTCGTGAGCCTCCTGAGCTTCGGGGGGTTCCTCGCCATGCGCCTCGTGGGCCCCCACCGCGGCGTGGAGGTGAGCGGGCTCCTGGGCGGTCTCGTGAGCAGCGAGGCCACCGCCGCAAGCCTCGCGCACCTCGCTGAAGGGCACCGGAACCTCGTGGCCACCGCCGTGGTGGGCACGCTCCTCGCCACCACCATGATGTTCGGTCGCAACCTCGCCATCGCCGCCTTCGCCGACCCCGGCTTCGGCGTGGCCCGCATCATGCTCCCCACGCTGGTCCTCATGGTGGTGGCGGGCACCATCCTCACCTGGCAACGCCGCACGCCCACCCCATCCCCGATGGAGCAGGGGGTGGAGGTGGACACCCCCTTCGCCGTGGGCCCCGCCGTGAAGTTCGCGGTGCTCTTCTCCGCCCTCTGGGCCTTGGCCCAGTTGGCCCAGCAGCACCTGGGGAGCGTGGGCGTCTACGCCACGGCTCTGGGAGGGTTCGTGAGCGCCGGTGCCGCCGTGGCCAGCGTGGCGAGCCTCCACGCCGCGGGTTCCGTGAGCCTCCCGGTGGCCGGCGCCACAGCCATCCTCGCCACCGTCTTCGGCGCCGTGAACAAGCTCCTTGTGCTGAGAGCGACGAACCTCGAGGTCTACAGGCAGGCGCGCCTCCCCTTCGTGGTGCTGACGACCGTGGGCCTGGTGGGGCTCGT
>CAZDGP010000014.1:3079-9629 GCA_964505085.1 uncultured Thermoplasmatales archaeon | reverse complement strand
GGCAGGCGCGCCTCCCCTTCGTGGTGCTGACGACCGTGGGCCTGGTGGGGCTCGTAGCTACCGTGGTCCTCCTCTGATGGCGCATCGAACCGGAAATTTCATGTGATCCCTGTCATCCATCGGGGGTCATGGCCTGGAGACGTCTCACCACGATCCTCGCCCTCAGCCTGGTGGCTGCCCTCGCCGTGGCCCCCGGGGCCCTGGCCGAGGAGAGCCCCCCCAACTGCTGGGAAGCCACGGACAAGGACGCCGAACCCACCAACGGCCCCTACTACGTGGACGTCGAGGGGGTCACCGTGGAGGTGTGGGAGGAGACGAACGACCTCCCCGGCCTCCAGAAGGAGAGCTGCGATGCCGCCGGCACCATAGTCCCCGCCGACACCCACGTGGTCACCGTGGACGAGGCCGAGGATGCTAGGGACGTCTTGGATGAGCTCCCGGAGGTCCCGACGTTGCCCTGCGTTCCCACGCCCGGCTTCTACCTCTGCGTGTTCTAAGCACCACCGCGGAGGGGCGTGACCCCTTCCTCCCCCCCTACATCTCCTCGAAGTCCGGGACCCGCTCCAGGAGCATCCCCTCCACCGCGATGGGGTCCAAGCGCTGAGCCAACGACACCGCCTCCTGCAGGCGGTGCTCGGACTCCGCGTGGATCGTGAGGATCTCCTGGTCCTCGTCCACCTTGTCCCCGCGCTTGGGATGCACCACCAGGCCCGCGCCCTTGCGACGGGGTGCTCCCGCCGCCCGAGCGATGTGCACCAGCGCCCGGTTGTCCATCCCCGCACAGTACCCGCCCTTGGCTGCGCGGATCGTCTCCACGTGCTCGCCCACCGGTTGCTCCTGAGGTTCCTCCCCGCCCTGAGCCTCCACGATCTCCTTGAACTTCTCCAGCGCCGCACCGGAACGCAGGATCTCCATGGCCTTCTCCTTCCCCTTGCCCCGGCTGGCCACGTTCCCCATCTCAAGGACCATCCCGGCCAGCGCCGTGGACTTCTCGATGAGGCCCTTGGACGCCTCCGGATCGTACCGCAGCGCCCGGAGCGCCTCGTTGGCCTCCAGGGAGGGCCCCACCGTGTGCCCCACGGGCTGACCCCCGTAGGTCACGGCGCAATCCACCCGCATCTCCAACCGTTCACCCAGGTCGATGAAGTCCCTGGCCATGCGCCGTGCGGCCCCCTCGTCCAGCACCTTCGTCCCCGGACCCATGGGGATGTCGATGATGACGTGGTCGGCACCCACCGCGCGCTTCTTGCTCATGACGCTCGCCAGCAGCTGGCTCCGTGGGTCCAGGCTCAGAGGGTGCTCCACGCGGATGATGATGTCATCAGCTGGCGCGAGGTTCACGGCACCGCCCCAGCACATGACCCCACCCACCTCCTCCGTGATGCGCTGGATCTCCTCGGCGTCCAGATGCACGTTGCAGAAGACCTCCATGACGTCCGCCGTCCCCGCCGCCCCCGTCACCGCGCGGCTGCTCGTCTTGGGGATGAGGAGCCCCGCCGCCGCCACGATGGGGACGATAAGGAGAGTGATCTTGTTCCCCGGCACCCCCCCGATGCTGTGCTTGTCGAAGACCTTCCGCCCGCCGAAGTCCAGCTGCTCGCCCGTGCGCACCATGGCCTGCGTGAGGTCCCCCACCTCCCGGATCGACATGTCGTGGATCTCGAGGCTCGTCACCCAGGCCGCCAGCTCGATGTCCGTGAGGGTGCCCTCCACCACGTCGTCCACGAGCTCGTCGATCTCCTCCGTGGTGAGCTCCTCACCTCGCATCTTCTTCCTGATGTGATGCACCGACTCCGGGCGCTCCGCAGGACGCACCCGCACGGTCTGCCCGGGCTCCACCCCGAGATGCTCCTGCACCCGGGGGAAGATCCCCACCTCCCCCGGCTCCAGCACGCTGTCGCTTCCCTCCACCACCGCCACCAGGCCCTCACCGCCCCTCTCCACCCGGACACGGTCCTGGGGTTGGACGCTCAACTCCTCCGCATCGTCGTCGTGGAGGATGACCTGGAAGCGACCGCGATCGATGTCGAAGAGACGTGTCGTGAGCTCGAGGTCCATGATGGTTCACAACCTGGAAGGAACCCGCCGTACCGCTTCGTGCCCCAACCTCTTCAATCCCTCGCCAGTTCCCTAAGGGACCTACGCATCCCCCACCACCTGCTCCCCCCACTTGTCCAGAGCACGCGCCAGGGCGTCGTGACCCCGGGCTGCCTCCGCCAGGGACTCCCCCCGAAGCGCCGCCTCCACGGCCTCGCGGAGCGCCTGCGCCCCCGCGTGGCTACCGTCCGGGTGCCCGTGGACGCCCCCGCCCGCGGTGGCCGCCAGGTCGACGCCCGCCGCCTCGATGAGCGCCGGCATGACCCCCGGGTGGAGGCCGCCGCTTGCCACGGGCACCACGGGCTCGAGCCCGTGCCACGACCCCCGGAGCATCTCGTAGATCTCCCGGTTGTGCTCCGTCCCGCCCTCGGTCGCCATCTTCCCCGTGCCCAGGGTGCCCGCGTGAAGGTGGTCCACCCCCGTGAGACGTGCCCACCTCGCCATGGGGAGGAAGTCGATGCCGTGGTCCTCCGGTCGCGTGGTGGCGCCGTGCTGGGCACGGTGCGCGTGGATGGCGATGCCCTGCCCCTCGAGGTGGTCCCGCATCTCCTGGAGCGCCGCCCACCCCGCCGTGAGGATATCGATCATGACGTACTCGTTCCCCAGCTCGATGACGTGGTCGGCCCGGCGCTTCATCTCGCCCACGGGCGCCGTGATGTTCGCCATGTACACCTTCCGCTCCCCCGTCTCGTCCTCGGCCCGGTGCTTCGCGTCGATGACGCGCTCGGTACGGTCGTAGAACCCGTTGAAGACCATGCTCGTGAGGTTCTCATCGTCCTTCACGAGGTCGAGCCCCCCCGTCCACGCGTCGTACGCCGCCTGAGCCCAACGCTCCGGGCTCAACCCAAGCTTCGGCTTCACGATGGTGCCCAGGATGGGGCGGTCCCGCACCCCCGTGAGCTCCCGCACGCCCTCCAGGCCCACCTGGGGACCGGGGAAGCTCCGGGCGAGGTCCCTTGGGAACCGGGTGTCGAGGATCCGCAACCGCTCCACCTCCTTCAACCCGTACACGTTCCCGGTGACGCTGGAGAGGATCTGGCTCATGTTCCCCGCCTCGAAGAGCTCCGGCGGGTACGCCACCTCGATGATGCCCTGGGCCTCGTCCAACCCCACCACGCGAGCCCGCAGGTCGTCGAGTTCCCCCTCCTCGATGGTGCTGAGGCCCGGGTCCCACGTGCCCACGCTGCTCTCCGCCGCCACACCCCCCGCGGCCCACGCGAGGTCCACGTCCTGCCGCGGCGTCACCCGGAAGGTGGCCAGGAGCTCGTCGCTGGCGGCTTCACCCTCGAGATCCAGGAAGTCCGTGTAAAGCATGCCCGTCACGCGTCGCACCCCCATCCCCTTCCCCTGCAGGTGGTCCTTAAGGGTTCCGACAGGGAGGTCGACCCCGGAAACCCTTTACCCCCCGACGGCCATCCGCCCCCTGGTGGCTCCCCTGAAGGTCCAAGATGTCATGACGCGGGACGTGGTCACGGTGACGCCCGACACCCCTGTGCACGAGGCCATGCGTACCATGACCCGGCACGAGGTGGGTGGCTTGCCCGTCGTGAGCGATGAGGGGGAGCTCGTGGGCATCGTCACCCACATCGACGTGCTCCGGGGGCTCCGAAGCCACGTCACGAGCCTCGACGAGACCCTCCTCCCCAGCCCCTTCGACCTCCTGGAGATCCCCCTCCGAGCCGCGCTCCAGCGTGTGGAGCTCGGGTCCCTCGGTGACCGCGTGGAGGACGATATCGTCGCCGATGTCATGGAGCGCGACCTCCACGTCGTGCGCCCCGGCGCCACCATCGAGGAGGCCGCCGCCAAGCTCGGGACCCACCGCGTGAACCGCCTCCCCGTGGTGGACCGCGACGGGCAGCTGGTGGGCATCGTCGCCCGCGGCGACATCCTCCGGGGGCTCGCAGGGGAGACGGACCGAAGCCTGGAGGAGGGAGGCACCTGACCAGCGTTCCCCACGCCGAACCCTACCAGGGAAGCGAGGGGGAGCGGAGCCCCCGCACCGTCGAGACCCCCGAGGCGACCCCCGTCCCCCCGTGGGTCGTGGCGCTCCTCCTGGGGTTCCTCGTGGCCGTCATCCTCCTTCTGTGGTGGTTCCTGTGAGGGGGCGCTCCTGACCTCCCTCGATGGCCCCCAGGATGGCGGCCCCCTGGCGGACGTGGAGGTGGACCACGGCGTTGGAACACCCATCCCGCCCTGGGCCTGGGTCCTCATCGTCGCAACGGCTTTGGCTCTTCTCCTCACCGTGATCTGGCTGATCTCCTGACGCTCCACAGGAAGCCGAGGAAGCCACCGGCGCTCTGGCGGGTCCGGAAGCGCCCTGGGAATCGGCGAAAGGTTCATCATGTGGGACGCCCACAGTGGTGATAGCGCGCGGGCCTCTCTGGCTCGCACCGCGGCGTGCCCTTCGGGGCCGCCCGAACACCGCATCCGCAAGATCCAACCCACCCCGGCCGGCAACCCCGCGCCGGGCCCCCCTCGCCCATCCGGGCAGGGACACCCCGCCCGCTCCCGGGCGACGGGTGGACGAACCCTACGGGGTTCGGGGACACGACCGAACGGGCCTGAGAACGGGTCGAACCGCAAGGGACGACCCCGCCGGCGAGAGAGACCGTTGGCGAACCCGCTTACGAGCGGGCGACGCTCTGGCGCCGCCGTCGACGAGCAGGTTGGACGCCTCCGCCGGGAACCGACAGGCAGGAACCCGGTGACCGCGGCGAGAGCCCCGGTCCGACGGGAAGGTAAGACCGTCGCGAAACCTGCCGAAAGGCGGGACGCGCAGGGAAGCATGCGGGAGGTCCACCCTCACGGGAGGGCTGGGTCGGAGAAGTTCGCGCGCGCCTTCCCTCTTACTTCAACCTCCCTACCGGGAGGTTTCAGCAAGAGGGGCCTCCGCTTCGCTACGGCGCCCTTTCACATCAAGTTCCCTAGCGGGAGGTTTCAGCAAGAGGGGCCTCCGCTTCGCTACGGCGCCCTTTCACAACAAGATGCCTAGCCTAGTGGGAGGTTCCCGCGAACTGGGGCTCCCGCTTCGCTTCGGCGTCCCTCGCATCTCGAACCCTCCAGCGACGCTTGTGGATGAGAGCGGCCTGCGCTTCGCTGAGGGTTGTGACGGTTCAGAACCTCCCACGGGCATCCAAGGATCAGGCCACAGCCTCTGGAGACAGCTCGCCCGAGACCCCCGCGGTCCCCTTGGCCACCGGCAACGTGATGTGGAAGGTGGACCCCTCGCCCACCTTGCTCGTGAGGTCGATGGTGCCGTCGTGGCGCTCCACGATGCGCTTCACCACGGCAAGCCCCACCCCGGACCCCTCCACGTCCCGCCCGTGGAGGCGCTTGAACACCATGAAGATGCGATCCTTCTCCTCCTCGGGGATGCCCACGCCGTTGTCCTCCACGTGGACCGTCACCTTGCCCCCCTCGTGGTCGTCGGCCCACACGCGCACCACGGGCGCCTCGTCCCCACGGAACTTCATCCCGTTGTGCACGAGGTTCTGGAAGAGCTGGTCAAGCTGCGAACGGTCCCCCAGGACCGTGGGCAACTCGCCCGTCTCCACGATACCCCCCGCTTCATCCAGCACCATGCCGAGGTTCTCCTCCACGTCGTCCATGACCTCCTGGAGGTCCACGGGCTCGAGCTGCAGGTCCCCCCGGCCCACGCGACTGTACTCCAGGAGGTCCCGGATGAGCTGGTCCATGCGGTCCGCCCCGTCCACGGCCAGCTCTATGAACTCCTCCGTCTCCTCGTCGATATCCCCCTCGAAGCGCCGCTCCACGAGGTCCAGGTACCCCTTGATCATGCGCAGGGGCTCCCGCAGGTCGTGGCTCGCGGCGTAGGCGAACTGCTCCAGGTCATCGTTGCTCCGCTCCAGCTCCCGGTTCGCCTTCCGTAGCTCCGCGACCTTCGCCTCCAGCTCGCGGTCCAGGTCATCCCGCTTCCGGAGCACGCGCCGCAGATCGTGCCAGCGGCGCACCGCCACCACGATGAAGCCCAGGGCCAGGACGCTGTAGAGGAACGCGAAGTCCGCCAGGGGCCAGCCCATGGACGCAGCCCACGCTGAGATGTCCTCGGGCACACCGAAGAGCACCGACACGACGAAGATCGTGAGCGCAAGGATCCCCACGAAGGCTATGTCCGTGAGCGCGTTCCACGTGGTGTAGCGGGTGCTCAACGGGTCCTCGTCCATGGGCACCCAGCGTTCCAGTTGATCAGCAACGGACAACGGAATCTCCGTTCAGGAATCCCAAATCTCTCGTATTAAAGGTTGCTGCCATGTCCCTGATATGATGACAGGGGCCGCGAGGAACCGGGCGGGTTGGTCCCACCTCGCCCTGGCATCACCCACACCTCATGGGTAAGTCGGTACCGCCATCGCCCTCCGCCTAGAGCGTCGGTCGGTCCCTAACGGCGGGACTCCGGGGGGACACCACGCGCCGCGCTTCGCGCGGCTGGCGG
>CAZDGP010000014.1:0-2979 GCA_964505085.1 uncultured Thermoplasmatales archaeon | reverse complement strand
GTCCCGGGGGAAGAGGACGGCCTCGCGGATGTTCCCCAGGTCCAGGATCTCCATGACGATGCGGTCGATGCCGTACCCGAAGCCGCCGTGGGGGGGCATCCCGTACCGGAAGGCTGCCAGGTAGTCCTCGAAGTCCTCGGGGTCCAGGCCCTGGGCCGCGATGCGCTCCTCCAGCATCCCCGCCTCGTGGACACGCTGCCCGCCGCTCGTGAGCTCCATCCCCCGGTGCGCCAGGTCGAAGCTCCGGCTCACCTCGCCCTCGGGGTGGATGTAGAAGGGCTTCGCCGCGTCGGGGTAGCGCTTGATGAAGTAGAAGGCGTGACCGTCCTCGAGCATGAGGCGTCCCAGCTCCTGCTCCTGCTCGCTCGTGAGGTCCTCACCCCACGCAACCTCGAAGCCCTGCTCCTCCAGGAGGTCCACGGCCTCGTCGTAGGTGATGCGGGGGAAGGGAAGCTCCGGCACCTCCACCTCCTTCCCAAGGACCTCGAGCTCCTCCTGGTGCTCGTCGTGCACCGCCTTCCACACCGCGTGGGTGAGGCCCTCGAGGACCTCCAGCACGTCCTCCTCGTCCTCGACCCAGGCCATCTCGATGTCGAAGGCCGTGATCTCGTTGAGGTGCCGCCGGGTGGCGTGCTTCTCCGCCCGGAAGTACGTGGCCACCTCGAAGACGCGGTCCAACCCCGAGGCCATGAGCTGCTGCTTGTACAACTGGGGTGATTGCGCCAGGTACGCGTCCCGGTCGAAGTACTCCACGGTGAAGAGCTCCGTGCCGCCCTCGCTGGCGGACCCGATGATGCGGGGCGTGTGCACCTCCGTGAAGCCCTCGTCCCGGAGGTAGCTCCGGCCCGCGTGGAGCACCGTAGCTCGCACGTCGACGATGGCGCGGACCTCCGGCTTCCGCAGGTCCAGGAAGCGGTTGTCCAACCGCGTCTCGAGCTCCGCGTCCACCTGGTCCACCACACCGAGGGGCAGGGGGGCTTCCGCGGGGTTCAGGACCTCCACGGCCTCCGGCAGGATCTCGTACCCGCCGCGGGCCTTGTCGCTCGCCTGCACCGCCCCCTGCACCGCTACCGCGGACTCCCGGTTCCCCTCGAGGAAGGCGTCGACGATCCCCTCGTCCACCTTCTTCTTGGGAAGCACCACCTGCAGGGTGCCCTCCCGGTCCCGGAGGATGACGAAGGCGATGCCGCCCAGGTCCCGCACCTCCTGGACCCATCCGGCGACGGTCGCGTGCTCCATCTCAGGTCGGATCTCGTTGGAGTATCGGCGTGATCCCAGGTCCACCATGGGGAATACCTGAGGCTGGGAACCCCCTCCATCCATAAGAAGCCTGCCCCACCACCGGTCCCGACCCGCGGCTTCGCTACCTGGGGAGCCACACCTTCCACCAGGCGTAGTCATCGTGCAGGGGCTCGTGCGCCTCCACGGTGACGTTCCAGGACCCCTGGCCCCGGGCCACCACCGTGACCCCCAGGGTACCCCCGTCCACCGCGGGGTAGAGGTCCCGCACCTCCCGGGTGCCGGCCTCGTGGAAGCGGTACGTGTACGCGCGGTCCTCCTCCAACTGCACGGTGACGTTGGCTCCGGGCCCCTCCCCCGTGACGCTCCCGAGGAGGTCCGAGCCGGGGCTCTCGAGGGTGAGGGTGAGGACGACCCGCACCCGGTCGGTGCGCGGGTGGAGGTCCAGGGACCGCGTGGTACGCTCGTCGGGCCCGTCGAAGCTCCCCTCCACGGCCCCCGCGTCCCGCCATACCCAGGGCTCCGGCAGGAAGTCGGGACCCAGGCACCCGCTCGTGAGGAGCGGTGCCAGGATCGTGAGGACCACGATGATGCGCCTGCGGGAGCTCACGGGGCTTCGATACCCCTCGGCGTACTTGAGCGTGGCGCCTACCCTGTCCACCCCTCATCCTCGAGGGCCCGAAGCCGGTGGACGATGTGCTCCAGCACCGCCCCGAGGTTCGCGGAGGCGTCGAAGCCCGCCACGAGCTCCCGCAGCTCGCTCTCGGGGTGGTCCCCCATGTTCTCCACGTGCCTCGTGAGGTTCGGCACCGCTCGCGTGAGCTCGTCCACGATGGGGACGCTGCCGCTCCGTGCCGTGCGCGAGAGGGGGTTGAGGTCCACCACGATGACGGTCTTCCCCATGGACCGGAGCGCTTGGCACCGGTCCCCGTCCTCCAGGGGCACGAGCACGACGTCCGCCGCCTCGATGCCCTGGGCGCTGCAGAGGCTCCGAGCGTGGTCCAACCCCGGGATGCGTCCGTCGGCCTCCCGCCCCAGCACGTCCGTCACGCCCCTCTCCTCCAGGTACGATGCGAGCGCGTCCACGCGCTCGGGTGTGCGGTGGAAGAGGTTCACCTCCACGGCGGCACCGCTTGCCTCCTGGAGGGTCGCGATGGCCTCCGCCGCCAGCACGGCGGTGTTCCCGTTCACCGACACCACCGGGTGCTCCGCCAGGATGAGGTGCGCCGCAGCCACCTGCGTCGCCGCCTCCGCGGGAGGGATCGAGGTCTCGCCCAGGAGGTAGTCGAGGGCCTCGCCGCGACCGTGGGCGATGAGGCCCTCCGGCGCCACGAGGCCAGCGTCCACGCCCTCCACCAGGGCCTCCCGGGTGCGCAGGCTCCGGTACCGGGGGTGGGACTCCGGGATCTCCGTCATGGAGGCCACGAACCTCTGCGGGGGCCTTGAAGCCATCGCCTCCCACGCCCCACGAGGAGGTACCTATAGGCGACTATAGGGGCCTATAGGTCGCTCCGGGTGTGTTGGACGCGTTGGGGAACTCCTCAAGTCCCCCCGCCGTCACCGGGGGTCCCATGACCGACTACGAGACCCTCGAGGAGCACGTGAAGGACTTCGGCAACCGCAGCTACCTGCAGGTGGCCCGCAAGCGCGTGGTGGACGGCGACTTCACCACGAAGTTCGTCGTCATCACCCGGGGCTTCTACGATGCCAAGGGCGCCCGCCGGTGGACCAAGTTCGTGA
>CAZDGP010000013.1:29947-34763 GCA_964505085.1 uncultured Thermoplasmatales archaeon | reverse complement strand
GAGAAGTTCTTCGCCACCTACCCGTACTCGTACATGAACAGCTACGCCCACGTGGGCCACGCCTACACGATGCTGCGCGCGGACCTCCGTGCGCGGTACGAGCGCATGCAGGGGAAGAACGTGCTCTACCCCTTCGCGTACCACGTTACCGGCACCCCCATCGTGGCCGCCGCCAACCGCGTGGCCGACGAGGAACCCACGCAGATCCAGATCCTCGAGGACCAGGGGATCCCCCCCGAGGACGTGCCCAAGTTCGCCGATCCCGAGCACTGGGTGGAGTACTTCCCCCGGGAGTGGCGCAAGGACGTGCAGCGGTTGGGCCTCGGCATCGACTGGAGCCGCCAGTTCCACACCACGGACCTCAACCCCCACTACGACGCCTTCATCCGGTGGCAGTTCCGGAAGCTCCGGGAGAAGGGCCTCGTGGAGCGGGGCCGCCACCCCCTCGTGTGGTGCCCCAAGGACGAGCAACCCGTGGCCGACCACGACCGCATGGAGGGCGAGGGCGAGACCCCCCAACCCTGGACCCTCGTGAAGCTCACGCTCCAGGATGACCTTCCCGATCTGGACGCCGAGGTGCCCGAGGAGCACCGGGACGCCCCCGTGCACCTCATGGCCGCCACCCTCCGCCCCGACACCATGTTCGGTCAGACGAACGTCTGGGTGGACGCCGAGGGCGCCTACGTCCAGCTCCTCGTGGACGGAGCCCGGTGGGTGGTGAACGAGGAGGCCGCCCGGAAGCTCGGGTACCAGCTCGACGACCTCACCGTGGTGAGCGACGAACCCCACCCCGGCACGCTCCTCGTGAACCACCGGGTGCACGCTCCCGCCCGGGACGCGACCGTGCCGGTGCTCCCTGCACGCTTCGTGCGGCACGACCGCGGCACCGGCATCGTCACCAGCGTCCCCAGCGACGCTCCCTACGACCTCGTGGCGTTGGAGGACCTGCGGCAGGACCGCCTCGACTACCCCGGGTTGAACCCAGGGCAACTCGAGGATGCGCAGGAGCTCGCCCGCAACGTGGAGCTCGTGCCCATCATCGAGACGGAGACCTACGGCGACGTCGCCGCCCGCACCACCCTCGAGGAGCATCCCGCCCAGAACCAGCTCGACGAGGACGCGCTGGAGGCCGCCACCGACGCCGCCTACAAGGCGGGGTTCTACGACGGCACCCTCCTCGACACCTGCGGGCCCTTCGCCGGCCGCAACGTGAACGAGGCCAAGGAGGAGATGCGGGAGCACCTCCTCGAGCGCGGGGAGGCATCGACCCTCTACGAGACCAGCGGCCCCGTGCGGTGCCGGTGCCTCACCACCGCCGTGGTGAAGATGGTGAGCGACCAATGGTTCCTCACCTACAAGGACGAGGGTTGGAAGGACGCCACCCACGCCGCGTTGGGCGACATGACCCTCTACCCGGAGCTCTCCCGGAAGCAGTTCGATTACGTCGTGGACTGGCTCAACGACTGGGCTTGCGTCCGCGAGTCGGGCCTGGGCACCCACCTCCCCTGGGACGACCGCTGGATCATCGAGAGCCTCTCGGACAGCACCATCTACATGGCGTACTACACCCTCGCCCCGCACCTGGAGAGCGGGGAGGTGGATGCCCGGGACCTCACCGACGCCACCTTCGACTACCTCCTGCTGGGCGAGGGGGAGGCGGAGGACGTGGCCCGGGGCAGCCTCGACGCGGACCTCCTGGAGCGCATGCGGGAGGAGTTCCTCTACTGGTACCCCGTGGACCTCCGCAACAGCGGGAAGGACCTCATCCAGAACCACCTCACGTTCTTCGTCTTCAACCACGTGGCCATGTGGGAGGACGACCCAAGCAAGTGGCCGGAGGCCATGAGCGTGAACGGGTGGGTCATGGTGGACGGGGAGAAGATGAGCAAGTCCCAGGGGAACTTCATCACCCTCCGGGAGGCGCTGGACGAGTTCGGCACCACCGCCACCCGCATGACCCTCGCCCACGCCGGCGAGGGCCTAGACGATGCCAACTTCGACCGGGACTTCGCCCACAGCATCCAGCAACGCCTCACCCAGTGGTTCGAGCTCGCCACCGGGGACACCTCCACGCGGGAGGACGAGCACCAGGTGGACGCATGGTTCCGCGCCCGCATGCACGAGCTCCTGGAGGAGACGCAGGAGCACATGGAGACCATGGAGTTCAGGTCCGCCCTCAAGACCGGGTTCTTCGACCTGCAGCGCGCGTGGAGCTGGTACCTGCGCCGCAGCGGCGGCACCCCCCACGCCGACGTCCTCGGGGAGTTCGTGGACGTGCAGAACCGCATCCTCGCCCCCTTCGTACCCCACGTGAGCGCCGAGGTTCACCACGCCCTCGGTCACGGAGGAAGCATCCTGGATGCGCCCTGGCCCGAGGCCGACGCCAACGCCCTGGATGCCACAGCCCTCGCCGCCGAAGCTTACGTCCGAGACGTCCAGGATGACGTGAAGGAGATCCTCCAGGTCACCGGCATCACGCCCGAGTCCATCCGCCTCTACGTGGCGCCCGCGTGGAAGCAGGCTCTCCACCAGCACGCGCTGGAGCTCGCCTTGGAGGACGACCTCCACATGGGGAACCTCATGGGGGAAGCGAAGGACGACCCCGTCATCCAACCTCACATGAAGGACGCGCCCAAGCTCGCGCAGGACCTCGTGAAGGACCTCCAGAACCTCCGCACCAACCAACTCGAACAGCTCGACGTGGAGCTCGACGAGCTGGAGGCTCTCCAAGAGAGCATCACCTTCCTCGAGGACCAGTTCGACGCCCAGGTTCACGTCCACGATGCAGGGGACGACGTGCCCGACCCCGCCGGGAAGGCCCGCCACGCGGAGCCGCGGCGACCCGCCATCTTGGTGGAGTAACTCCGTTCCCGACCCCAGGGGGGACGCCGGGGGATCGAGTGGTCAGTAGAACACGTGGTCCCGGTCCTCGGCCCAGTTGGGGTCCCGCCACTCCTCCGCCCGCAGGAGGTCCACATCGTGACCTGTGCGGCGTGCGTGGCGCTCTCTGAAGCTCTTCGCTGCCTCCTCCCTGGGGAAGCCCAGGAGCGTCCCACAGTCCTCCTCGTTGCATTCCACCACCCAGTTCGGACGGACCATGCTGTGCGTCACCTCGCGGTACGGGAAGAGCGGGACCCCGCAACACCGTGCTTGGGTCTTGGGTCTTCGGGTGGGGTCCCTGGGCGCGCGCGAGGAGGCTCGAAACCTTTTTCCACCATCCCCCCCTAGCCCGGCACCACCCGGGCCCATGGTCTAGTTGGTTATGACATCGCCCTTACAAGGCGAAGATCCGTGGTTCGACTCCGCGTGGGCCCATCCCAACCTTCCCTCAGATGACTAGATGGAAGGTTGGGATGCGCCCCGAACCGAGACTCAGCCCGTCTTCTTGGGTTCGGGTGCGCCGAGGAACCGCAGAGCGGTTCCGAGCAAACGTTCGACTCAGATGTCTAGTTCGAACGTTGAAGTGCGCCACGAACCAAGACGCAGCCCATCGCCAGGCTCGCCCTCCCTCCTGCGTCGGTCAGGCGAACCTGCCGGCCCTTCGGGCTCTCCTTCGGTTCGTGAGCGCCGAGGAACCGCAGCGCGGTTCCGAGTCAACGTCCCCGAGCTGCCTAGCTCGAACGTTGAAGTGCGCCCACCCCAACCGTCAGTCGCGCCGCCGGAGCACCCACGCCGCGCCCAGGAGCGCCACGGTCAGGGTCCAAGTGGCGAACCCGGGAACGGGGAGGTCGCGACCGTCGTCCTCCACGACGCCGCGACGCACCTCGAAGGTGGCGTTCGTGGTGACGGGGTCGCCGGATGCCGGGTACACGGTGACGGTGAGGTCGTGGTGCCCTGTGGGGTAGAGCGTGCGGTCCACGATGGTGCGGAAGGGCGGAGCATCCACCGTCCCTACGTGGGTGCCGTCCACCTCGAAGGTGACTTGATCCACGGGTACCAGCGCTTCGACGGTGTACGTGAGGAGGGACCCGTTCTCCATGCGGAGCAACGTGGGCGCCACGGCGGTGTCGGTGGCTTGCTGCTCGTGGGTGAACGTCACGGTCTCCTCCGTCACGAGGCCGGAGGCGTCCACGACGCGCAGGGTGAGCGTGTGCTCCCCCGGAGCCAGGTCCGTCCCCGCGTCGTACGTGAGCGTCCCGGCGGCCAGGTTCTGCAGCAGGTTCACCGGGGACCCATCGATGTCCGTTTGGGTGCTGGACCACAGGATCCCCCGGTTGTCGCTTACGCGGAACCTCAAGGTGGGGGCTTCCGTATCGTCGGTTGCCTCAACGTCGGGGTCCTCCACCTCGACGGTGGGAGGTTGGATATCCCTCGCGAGGACGAGGTGGGACCCGGGTTCGGCCGGAACCTCGAACTGGCTGGTTCCGCTGATGCCCTGAGGGACCCACACGCCCGCGTTGGTGGCCCGGAGGACGGTCCAAGGTGACAAGGTGGACCCGGCGTTCTCGTCGCCGCTGGTGCCCGGGACCTGGAGCGTCACCTCGGGGTTCCGTAGGTTCCCCTGGAGGTCCTCGGGGGACGCGGTCACGTGGACGTACCCCGCCGCGTCGTAACCCGCGGGGTCCGTGAGGGTGGGATGGGTTGCATGCACCGTGACCCTTGTCGTGACGTCCCCGAGGCGCGGTCCGGCGCGGTACCGGAGCTCCTGGAGGATGCTGGAGGTCCGGGGGTTCGAGAGATGGACGAAGTCGTCCGTGGCCGACGGGAGGGTTGGAGCACGTAGCTCCAGCACGCCGTCCTTCGACGTCTCGACGATGAAGGCCCTCTGGAAGGAGGTGGGGACCTCGGAGGAGGTGTCGTCGGATCCGTCGTCCGT
>CAZDGP010000013.1:23717-29847 GCA_964505085.1 uncultured Thermoplasmatales archaeon | reverse complement strand
TCGGAGCCCGTGGACCCGTCGTCCGTGGACGTCCCATCATCGGAGCCCGTGGACCCGTCGTCCTCGTCGGTGTCCGTCTCCGGGTTGGCATCGGAGAGGATGGCGAAGCTGGAGAAGCTGTCGATGGCCACATCGTACCGGATCAGCTCCCCGTCGGTTCCTCCGACGAGGGTGGCGTCGAAGGTGGTGCCGCGGGTGCCCTCGGTGTACTCGAGGATGCTGACGTTCGTGGGGTCGAGGTCGTGGGTGTCGAAGTAGGTCGCGGGAACGCGGACCCGGACCTCCATGCCCTCCACGAGGTCGTTCAACGCCTCCGAGGAGAGCTCGACTCCATCCTCGCTGGCGGTGACGTGGAGGTAGAGCGCCGGAGGCTTCCCGTTGCCATCGGCGCCAACGACCTCGTGGAGGTCCGCGAGGTTCACCTCCTCGGGGGCCACGTCGAGGCTTCCGTTCCACCGCTCGATGTCCAGGGCCATCCGGGAGGCGTTCCGGGCGACCTTCACGGTGCCCTCCTCGATGTCGGCATCCGAGGTGTTCCCGGTGGCGTTCTCGTCCATACGGACGCGGACCTCCGACCCGTTCTCCACCTTCGCCACGCCCACGCTGTGGGAGGTGACGGATACGTTCCCGTCGGTGGAGGTGCGGGAGGTCGAGTTGAGCACCGTGGTGGTGTTCCGCGTGACCTCCACATCGGTGACGTGCACGGTAGCAGAGGCCGTCACGCCCCCGGATGTAGCCTGCACCTCGAAGGCGCCGGCATCGGAGCCGGCGACGAAGGTGCCGTTCGGGGTTACGGTGTGGTTGGTACCCTCGCTCACCAAGCTCCATGTGGCGTTCGCCGTGTGGACGATGTTGTGGTGTGCGTCCCGTCCGTGGCCGGTGAACTCCACCATGTCGCCGGGTGCGACGGTGGCGCTCGTGGGTTGGAGCCTGAGGTCGCTGAGGGCCCCGGGGTTCACCGTGACGTCGGCGTGGGTGGTGAGGGCGCCGAAGGTGGCGGTGACCTCCACGGTGCCGGTGTTGAAGGCCCGGAGCACGTCATCCTCGAGGATGACGGTGTCGTTCTCCGTGGTGATGGAGGCGTCGATGCCCGCCAGGGTCTCGCCGTTGGATTTCACACCCTCGACGCTGAGGGGGAGGAGGGAGCCAGCGGTCATCGTGGCGTCCGCGGGTTGGATGCGGATGGACTCGAGCTGCCCGGGCTCGAGCACCACGTCCACCTCCACGGAGGTGTTGATCCCTGTGGTGGTGTTGGTGACGGTGATCGTGGCGGTGCCTTCCTGGAGGGCCTCCAGGGTGCCGGTGGAGGGGTCCACGTCCACGATGTCCGGTTGGGAGCTCGACCAGGTGAGGTCCGCGTCCACGTCGTTGCCGTGCACATCCTCGGGGTGCACCACGAGGGTGTGCGTCGAGCCGTGGAGGAGCTCGAGGCTCGAGTGGTCGCTTCGGATCACCGACAGGACGCCGGGGGTGAGGGTGACGCTCGCGGAGTCCTCCACGGACGGGTCCGAGGAGAGTTGGGCTGTGACGGCGTAGGTGCCGGCGGTGGTGCCGGGGTGGAGCACGTGGGCGTCCAGGGTCCCGGCCTCCTCGCTGGAGAGGCTCCAGGAGAGGTCCGTCTGGAGGTCGAGGGAGACGTCGTTGCCGCGGGTATCCTGCGCCTCCACGCTGAAGGTCACGGACTCGTTGCTTCCCGCCTCCCGGGTGGCGTCCGCGGGTGCCAGGCTGAGGGTGGTGACGGGCCCGGGCACGGCCTCCACGGTGTGCTCCAGGCCCTGGTCGGTGGCGTGGGCGTTCCCCACGGTGTCGGTGGCCCTGACGGTGAGGTTGTGGTTCCCAAGGTCCACGATGGATGCTTGGAAGGTGAGTGCGGTGCTCGTTGTACCGTTGAGGTCCACGGTCTCGTGCGTGGTCCCGTCCACCAGGAGGGTCGCGGCCTGGATGCCCACCAGGTCGGTGACGTTCACGGTGACGGAGGCGTTGGATCCCTCCACGACCTCGCTGGTGGCGTTCACCAGGGTGAGGGTGGGGGCCGTGTTGTCCACGGTGAGGGTTCGCGAGAGGTTCGCCGTGTTCCCGGACCCGTCCTCGGCCACGATGCGTAGCTCGGTGTCACCGTCTGGGAGGTCATCGGAGTTGAACGTGAAGCTCCAGGTCCCGTCGCTGAGGGTGGCATCGCCCAGGTGGCTTCCGCCGGCGTGGACCTGGACGGTGTCGAGCGCCACCTCGTCGTCGGCTTCCACCGAGAGATGGGTGGTTCCCACGAGGACGTCGTCACCTGTGGACCCGTCGTCCAGGGTCAGGTTGGAGAGCACGGGGTCGGTCGCGTCCACGACGGTGACGGTGGCGCTCGCCTCCTGCAGGTTGCCGGCGGCGTCCTGGGCCTGCAGTGTGTAGGTGAGGGGGTCGGTGCGGTTCCTAGGTACGTCCACGTGGACGCCGAAGGATCCGTCTCCGGTGCCTTCGAGGGGGGTCGTGGTGGGTTCGTCGTCGCCGAAGGCGTAGGTCACCTGGGCATCGGTCTCGTTCAAGCCGCTCGTGGTGTCGGAGATGGTGGCGTTCAGGAGGATGGTGGACCCGGTGGCGACCTCGATGGGAGACTGGAGGGTCACGTCGGGAGCGACGGTGTCGATGCGGACCGTGACGGAGTCGGTGGGGCCCACGTTCCCGGCGTTGTCCACGGAGTAAGCTGCCACGTTGTAGGTTCCCTCGTTGGAGAGGGAGACGGAGCCGTTCTCCGTGAAGTCGCTGGCATCGTCGCAGGTGCCCACGCAGGTCCAGGTGGCGTCCACACCGCTCCCAGCGAAGCCGCCGGGGGAGGTGTCGTCGGTGGTCGTCGTGGCCGTGACGGGGGTCTCCGTGACCCACGCGTTGGGCGCCTGGAGCGTGGTGGTGGGGCCGGTGTTGTCTACGGTGACCTCCGTCGTCGCCGAGGCATGGTTCCCGGCGGCGTCCGTGGCCTGGACTTGGAGCTCGTGGGCTCCATCCATGAGGCCCTCCGTGGGGAGGTTGGCGCTCCACGTGGAGGTCCCATCCTGGGAGGCGTTGACGGTGACGTTCCCTACGGTGAGGGTGATGGTGTCGGTGCCGATGTTGTCCGAGGCCGCGAGGTCCACCATGGCCTCGCCGCTCAGGAACGTGGAACCCCCCACGGTGTCGGTGATGCTCTCGATGCTCACGTGGGGTGCGTCGTCGTCGACGACGTTGAGGCCCGTGACCGTGTGCGTGGTCTCGCTGCCGGCGTCGTCCGAGGCCTTGACGGTGTAGTCGATCTCGGTGGCGTTGGATGGGATGCTCAGGGTTCCCTGGTAGGTCCCGCTGGACCCCGTCAGGGGGATCGTGTGGGATCCGGTTCCGTCGACGAGCTGGAACGTGACGTCGGCTGTGACGTCGTCGACACCCACGTTGTCCGTGGCGTTCACGGTGAACGTGAGGTCGTCGCCGGTGGTGGGTGCCGTCGCTTCCACCTGCTCGAGGACCGGCGCGATGTCGTCGGCCACGGAGATGGAGCCCCCTCGGGACGCGTCGGAGGAGTCTGTGGACCCGTCGGCGACGCGCAACTCGTAGGTGAGGCCGGTGGCGTCCTCGGGGATGGGCAAGGGCGCGGCGAACGTGGCGTTCCCCTGGTGGTTGAGCGCCCGGTCACCCGCGGACGTGGTGCCGTCGGCGAAGGTGAACTCGTGCTCGAGGAGCACGTCGTCGATACCCACGTTGTCCGTGGCGTTCACGGTGAAGGTGAGGTCGTCGCCGGTAGAGGGGGTGCCGGGTTGGAGCGTCAGGGCGTGGATCTCTGGAGGTACGGTGTCCTGAACGTTCTCGCTGAAGCTCTTGTTAACCTCGTTGACGCCATCGTTGGCCACGACGACGAGGTCAAGGTCCACGGCGTCCACGGGCGCGGTGAGGTCCGCCTCGTACCCGTAGCTCCCCGAGGAAGCCTCAGGCAGGTCCGTGGTGCCGCTGGTGATGCTCCCGTCCGCCAGCTGGAAGGTGTAGGAGGCGGTGACGTTCTGGACCTCTCGGTTGTCGGAGGCGTTGGCCCCCACGCTGAAGACCCCTCCGGTGGTCACCGGTTCCACGGTGGCGCTGAGGGACGGGGTGATGGTGTCCGCGACCTGAAGCAGGGTGGCATCGAGGGTCTCGATGTTCCCGGGAGCGTCCTGTGCCGTCCACGTGTGGTCCACCTCCATGGCGGTGTCGGGCACCTGCACATCCGCCGAGTATAGGCTGGACGTGACGCTCCCGTCGAAGGTGCGGTTCTCCCACGTGATGGTTCCATCGTAGTGCTCGAAGCGCACCTGGAGGTCGACGCGATCCACCTTGGTGTTGTCCGTGACGTTCGCGGCGAAGGTCACGGCCTCCCCGGTACCCAGGTCCGTGGGTGCGTCGTCCTGAATCGTGGGCGGTTGCACGTCGAGGGTGATGGGGGAGGGGACGATGTCCAGTTGGTCGTTCTGGGGGTCGAGGGGCGCGAACAGCTTCTTGTCGTTGTAGAACCCGCCCACGTGGAAACCGTCGCTGGCCTCACCCGAGACGGTGCGGGTGTACGCAGACGCGTCGTACCCGTAGGGGGTGTCGGGCACCTCCACGATGGCGCCCACGCGGGTGGACTGCGTGATGGAAAGCGTGGGGTGCTGTAGGACCATGCCCTCGGTCCCATCAACGTCCAACCCCATATCCTCGTAGAGCTCCGCCAGGACGTTCCCGAAGCTCCCGGCCTCGCGGAGAGGCGCCTGGTTCTTGTCATCCGATCCGAAGCCCACCCATGTGATGTTGGCGTCGGCGATGTCCAGCGTGCTGTCAGCCTGGAAGGCCTCTTGCGCGATGAAGAGCGTGTGGTTACCGGGTTCCAGGGACCGGAGTTCGGGCCCGCTCGGCGTGTGCTCCACGAGACCCACCCAGAAGGTCCACGTGCCCCGGAAGGTCCCGGGCACCCCGTCGGCGGGATGGTGCTCCACCGGGGCTACGATCACGCTGTACGCATCGTGGGCGTAGAGGTCGAGGGGGCCAGCGCGTTCGTCGACGGTGTCCGCCAGGACGTGGTCGGTGGGGTGGCCCGCCAGGGGCTCGCCCTGCCGGGTGTCCAGGTGGATGCCCGGAGACGCGGCGGTGGGAACCTCGTACGTGACGCCGTCCAGGAGGACATCGTCAACGGTGACGGTGGTCTCGCCTTGGTTCCGGACCTCCAGGGACGCGAGGGGGCAAGCCTGGATCCCGTCGTCGCCCTCCCAGCAGGGGTGGGTTCCGGCGGGACCCGGCACCCTGGACTCCTCCGGGTTCGCGTCCTCGGCCGCAAGGGAGAGGCGCGCGTCGGTGGTGCCGGTTCCCTGGGGGGTCCACACAAGGCGAAGCTCGTTCCCGGGAGCGTCCCGGAAGGTCACTTCGACGGTGAGGTTCCAGGCGTCCTGGGAGGACACGTCGAGGAGCACGCGGTCCGTGCCCCGGAAGGTGACGGGCACGGTTTGCGCGGGGTCGTCGACACCGTTGGGGAAGGTCTGTCCCAGGGACGCGTCGGGCCCGAGGGTTGCGGCACCCTCGCCCACGCTCGCGTCGCCGTCGAGGGCCCAGGGGGCTCCGTCGAGGGTGAAACCGGGGTCGAGTACGGGGTTCTGGAGCCAGAGGAACTGTTCCACGTACTCGTCCGGCACGTGGGTGTCGCCGTAGGCTTCCGCCACGAGGCTCAGGGCGTCGGTGGGTTCGGTGGCTTGGCCCCCAGGATCGGTGGGGAGACCAGCGGTAACGTTGGCGAGGGGGGAGAGGACGAGGAGGAGCGCCCAGAGGAGGGCGATGCCGGGGGAACGCCTAGACATGGGATCCATCCTCCTGGGAGCCGTTGGAGGCGCTGTGGCCCTGCGATGGGGCCTGGGCTGGGGCGTCTTCAGGGGAAGTCTGGTCCTTGTCGTGGTTCCTGATCACGGCGATCTCCACGATGTCCCCCTGCTCGATCTTCAGGAGCTCGCGGACCTCCTTCGGGATGGTTACCTGTCCACGGCGACCTACGGTGCGGAATACGCGCATATCCTCTTGGCCTCCAAGCCACTCGGAACCGCTCGGAACGGTTCTGAGTGTTCCAGACCTCGGTAGCGTATAAGGTTTCCCTGTTCACCGGAGTCAGGTAATCGAACTAAACGAA
>CAZDGP010000013.1:12935-23617 GCA_964505085.1 uncultured Thermoplasmatales archaeon | reverse complement strand
CCCGTGCTCACCCACGACGCGAGGCTCGTGCCCTCAGGGTGGTCCAGGTTGCCGTCGGCGTCGGCATCCCGGGCGAAGACGCCCTCCACGTGCACACGGAGGAACCCTTCGTCAAGCTGGTAGCTAAGGACAGCGGGACTGTACGGGACCACCACGCCCTCGCGCACGAGCCCGCCCCACGTGAGGGCATCGTCGAGGTACTCGTGGAACGCTTCCACGGGCGTCTGGCCGGAGCTCTTGGTACCCGCGAAGGGTACCACATCCTGGTTGTTCACGATGCCGTCCAGATCGTCGTCCGTGTAGGGCGTGCTCTCCGCGAAGCTCGGGTTGCTGTTACCCCGGAGCTCCGCCAGGTTGTTGTACCCGTCCCCGTCGCTGTCCCCGCTGTCGGGCACGAGCGTGAGGGAGGTGGGGACGTGCTGCGTTCCCTGCTCCACGTTCTCCACCGGCAGGTGTGCACCAAGCTCGTTGTACACACCCAGGAGGGGCAGACCCGCCACGTCGAGCTTCGCCTCGATGACGAGCTCGCCGGGATGCTGCAGAGCCCACGTGTAGTCCGCGTCGGACGTTGCGCTGTCGTAGACCGTGGTGGCCAGCACATCGTCGCCGGGGACCGCCTGGACCTGCGGCACGGGGTCACCCACGCTGTTCGTGAGCATGCCCACGAACTGCATGTTCGCGTGGTGGAAGGGCCCGGTGGTTCCCAGGTCGATGTAGGGGAAGGGTTGGTCGTCCTCCACGAGGGTCTGGTGGTTCTCCTCGCCCGTGGTGAGGTGCTCCACGGCCACCTGACCGTCGACGCCGAGGTCGTGGGGGATGTCGAGGTACGCGGCCTCGGTGCGGTCGTAGAGGAGGACGCGGACCTCCAGCCGGCTGGTCACGCCGTCGGCGCGGTCACCCGCCACCGTCTGCACGGGACCGTCCCACCAGACGTCCGTGTACCCGCCGTCACCGTAGGAGCCCTCCTGCACGACCTGCACCGCGAAGTCGTCGGGGGTGTAGACGTAGGTGGTCACCGTGGATGCGTCCGTCACATCGAACTCCCCGAAGCCGGGGAGGGTCGCCGTGAGGGTGGCGTCCTGGGATGGTACGCCCCGTGCGTTGGGGCTCACGGTGAGGGTCACGGTCTTCGTCTCGCCAAGCTCGAAGTTGTTGTCCAGCGTGCCGAGGTTGTCCTGGAAGGTCCAGGTTCCCTCGGGCGCGTTGAAGGACAGCTCCAACGTGTCGTCGAAGTTGGTTTTCGCCACATCGTAGCCGGGACCGAAGGTCACGTCGAAGGTGTACGTGCTGGAGCCCTCGGGGAATACGTGGTCCTCGGTCTGGGAGGGGGTGACTTCGACCTCCGGGATCTCCACGAACACCTTGGAGAAAGCGTTGGCGGTGGTGTCGTCGTCCCCCACCAAGCTGGCCTCAAGGTCGAGCTTGGGGGCTTGCTCGGTGAAGTCGGACACCGTGACGACGGCCTGGTACGTGGCATCGTCACCATGGCCCAGGTCCACCTGCTCGGGCACAGTCTCCGACTCGATGCTGAATGGTGTCGTCAGGGTGCCAAGATCGAGGTCGATGCTCGAGTCCAGGGGCGTTGCCGCACCGGCATCGAAGGCCACGTCGTACGTGATGGTGGCCTCCTCACCGGGGAGGATCTCCTGCTCGTCGATGGTTGCGGAGATGCTGAGGGACGGTTCCACGAGGGTCGTGGTGACGCTGGCTTCGTCCTCGAGCTTGTCCGTGAAGTCCGTGTACGTCGCGGTGAGCGTAGAGGCCAGTGTGGCCGCGTCGTAGGAGGACCCGTCCACCGTGAGGTCGTAGTCCTGGTCACTGTCGCTTACGAGCGAGAGCGTGGTGGGGACGTTGTGGGTCGTGTCCAGACCCTCCACGCCGTCGAAGCCCTTCGTGGCCAGGTCCACCTCGATCGTGTGCGGGCTGGCAGAGTCGCTCCCCACGAGCTCGACGTTCGTGTCGTAGTCGAGCTTGAAGGTGTGTGTCGCGCTGGCACCGTTGGCCAGGGTCGTGCGACCCTCCGTCACGGACACATCCAGCGTCGGCGTCGCTGCCGTCGTGGTCACCGTGATCTCGTCGGTGACGCGCTCCGTGTTCGCCTGGGTGGCGTTCACGGTGACGTCGAAGGTGTCGCCGAAGCTCGCACCCGCGGGTACGGTACCCTCGAAGTCGAGCGTGATGGCGTCCTCCGCGGGGATGTCCCGCGTGGTCGCGCAGTCGAGGCCGTCGCTCGCTGTGCAGGTGGCATCCAGCGTGTCCGTCGGGATCGTCACCTCGTAGGGTGCCTCGTAGCTGTTCGTGTTCTGCACGGTCACCTCGAAGGTGACGTCGCGGCCGGGGAGCTGGATGTCCCCACCACCGGTCTCGGTGATGGCGACGCCGGGGTTGTGCAGCAACCCGAGGTCCTGAAGCGTCTCCAGTGCGCTCTTGGCATCGCCGGGTGCACCGACGCTGTCCAGGGGGTCGTTGAGGGCGTCGGTGGGGGTGAGGATCTTCTTCCCGTTGAGGAAGCCGCCGGCGTGGAAATCCCCGTCCCAGTAAGCGTCCTCGTCGTAGTCCCACGGCGCGTCGGGGACGCGGACGTTGGCGCTGAGGCCCGTGGCGGAGTCCACGGTGAGGTCGTCCACGGTGACGACGTAGCCCTCCTTGTCCGCGAGGGTGAGGCCCGCGGCGCGGTAGAGGTCCGCGAGAGCGGGGCCGAAGACGCCGCTTGCGGCGAGGGTCTCCTGCGTATTGAGGCCATGGTTCTCGAAGAACACTTGGTCAGGGTTCTCGTGGCCGGTGTCATCCGCGTCCGCGTGGTACACTGTGAGGGTGCCCTGCTCCTCCGACACGTCGCCGAGGTCCAGGAGCTCGGGGCCGCTGGGCGTGTACTCGATGACGCCCACCCAGAAGGTCCAGTCCCCGGTGGCACCGGGCATGCCGCTCACGAGGTCCCCCACGTCGTTCCGGTAGTTCACCGGGAGGATGACGACGCTGTACCCGTCGTGGGCGTAGAGGTCCATGGGGATGGGTTGCTTGGCGAGGACATCCTGGAAGGCGGAGTCCACGTCGCCGAGACCGAACTGGCCTCCGATCTGGGGCTGTGTGTCCCGGGCGTCGAACTCCGCGTACCCGGCACCGGGGACGACGGGGTTGGCGTAGCGCACGCCGTCGAGGCGCACGTTGTCCGCCTGCACCTCGTCCCCCGTGATGGAGTTGATGTTCAGGTAGAAGGCGTAGGCGTTGTCGAGGAACGTTTCGAGGTCCGTCGGGGGCGTGTCCACGACCTGGTCCACGTTGTCGAGGTCCAGGCGCTGGCGCCCATCGGACGCGTCGAGGTTCCACACGAGGGTCACCTGGTTGTCCGACGTGTCCTCGTAGGTGAGGCGCACCTGCGTGGGGCCCTGTTCCTCGAGGATGAGGGCGCCGAAGCCCTGGTAGAAGCCGCCGCCGTCGGTGAGGTCCTCGAAGCCGGTTCCGTGGCCGGGGTCGCCGCTGTAGAGCCACTGCGTGGCCGCGGAGTCTTCCCCGGCGATCTCGAGTTGGCCGTCGGCGATGCTGATGGCGTCACCGTTGAGGCGCCACGTGGGCGGGACCTCCCGGGGGTCCACCGCGGGGTTCGTGTCCGCCGTGTCCTCCGTGGTGTAGATGCCGCGCTCGGCCAGTTGGAAACCGGGGTCAAGCACGGGGTTCTGCACGAGGGCGTACTGGTCCACGTACTCGCTGGGCACGGGTAAACCAGCGTATGCTGCGGAGGCGCTGCAGAGGAGGAACATGCTGAAGGCGCTGCCGTCGTCCTGGAGGCTCTCGGCGGCGCTGTTGCACGCGTTCACGCTGTCCGTGGGGGAGACGATCCAGGCCATGCGGTCGATATGGCCCTTGTAACCGAGCTCCGCCACACGACCCGAGGAGGCGCTGCCATCGTGGCCGAGCGCTTCATCCACGGGGCCGCCCTGGGCGACCACGGCATCGTTGGCGCCGTAGATGCTCGTGTCGGAGGCCTCCTCACCGGAGACCGTCTCGGGATCCTCGGTGCCGAAGCCGGCGAAGAACAGCTCGTTCTTCATCACGTTGATGTACCCGCCGCTCATGGGGCACTTCCAACCCTCCTCCGGGCACGCGCTGGTGCCGGGGTGGTCGGCGCGGTCCGCGGAGCCACCGGTCTCATCGGGGTCGTAGTTCAGGCTGCTCCAGACCGTGAAGGGATCCACGTTGCCGTCCTCGTTGCCGAGGGCCGCCGCGAGGTCCGCCACAGGCACCTCGTACACCGCGGACCCGTCCTCGTACGCGATGTCAAGGCCGGCGCTCCCGGTGCTGTAGAAGGCGCTGGGTTCCCCGACGCGATCGCAGGGGTCGTCGAGGTCGGTGCAGTTGTCCTGGAGCACGCTGGCTGTGCTGAAGGCGAGACCCATGTGGGGGAAGCGTACGTCGTTGGAGAGGTCGAACTTCGAGGGGTAATCACCCACGGCTCCGAGGTACCAGACCTCCTGCTCGATGGTGAGGAGTCCGTCGGCGTCGGTGTCGGTCTCCGTCACGACACCGCCATTCACCACGCCGTCCTGCACGGTGAGGATGTGGACCCAACCGTCGTTGAGGTCGTTCACCCCCATGAGGGCGTCGGCGTCGGTACCGGTGCTGATGTCGTCCGATCCTCCAGCCGCCATGCCGGGGAACCCGGCGAGGACGGTGGCGGGGAGCACCGCGGTGACAAGCAGCACCGCGGCGAGCAAGCTAACTACGCGAGTGTTCAGGGGGGTCCGAGCCTCCATGGTATCATGAGCCTCCGTCAGGTGCGGATGCGCGCCCGTGCAAGGGCGTAGGACCCGCGTTCGGGGGGTGGTCCCGTTCGCGGGCCGGGGGGTGTGGGTGAAGGGGGGTGGTGCCTCAGTTCGAGCCGGGGAGAGGCTGGGGCACGCGGGGGTCGGTGACCGCCTCCTCCGCCAGGGTGGCGGCACCGTCGAGGCGGAAGTTGTCCACCACGACGACGTCGTCGCCGGTGTTCCAACCGCGGAAGCTGATCTGGACGAAGCGCAGCTGGCTCAGCACCTCGCGCTTGTCGCTCTCGTTGCCGGCGTCCCAGTCCTCCTTGAGGTCCTGGCAGTCCGGGTCGTTCCGGTCGCTGAAGATCGCGTCCGTGGGGGGCATGTGCACGACGTTATCGCCGTCGAGGGTCGCAGCCATGCTCGTGCCGTTGAAGGTGAGGCTGCAGTCGATGGTGGTGCCGGTCTCGTACACGTCCGCCGTGGTGGCCGGGACGTGGTGGCGCGGTTGGCCGTTGAGGAAGAGCTGGATCTTCGCGTTGTCGGGGATGGTGCCGGCCTCGATCTCGATCTGGAGCTCGTCGAAGTCCGCGCTGAAGCCCTGGAAGGGCGAGGGGTACGCTTGCCACATGTTGTGGTTCACGCCCACGCCGGGGAGGAACGCCGCCTCGCGGTCGAAGGGGTCGCCGTCGTAGAGGTACCCGAAGGTGACGCCGGGGTTGTCGGGATGCTTGCTCCAGTGGAGGGGTTGGTTCATGCGCTCCACCGGGGCGAGCCACACGAGGTCGTACCCTTCCTCCTGGCTGAAGACGCAGTTCTCGTACCCCGTGAGGAGCATGGCCTCATCGTGGGTCTCGTTCTGAGGATCCTCCGTGAAGCGGTCCGCCGCATCCTGGGGGCCGTTGGCGGAGTTGTTCGCCATGTAGTTGGCCCACGTCGTCACTTCCTGGGGGTCATCGGGTGGGAAGAGGTCCCAGTACCCGGTGCCGGGGGTGAGCTCACCCTGGATGGTGTCGCTCCCGTAGAGGACCTGGTGCCCGATGCCCGTGCAGGAGTCCAGGGGGCTCTCCCGGAAGAAGTCCTGCAGGGTCGAGGGGAGCACGGGGTGGTCGAAGTTCCCGTTCGTGACCGGGTTCACGGATACGGGTAGGATGGTGCCCCCAAGGACGGCAGGGAACACGAGCACAGCGGCCAAGATGGTTGCGAGAGCGTAGTGGAACAGGCGCATAGGGATGCCTCCAAGAGCCTGAGGTTTCATCGCGCTCTCGCGCGGAGCCTCAGCCTCCAAGCAAACCCCCACCCCCCAAGCGCAACATAAAGGTTTCGCACACACGGGAGGTGTCCCTTCGAACCGTTCGATGCGACGAACGGTGTCAAGGCTCCCGCAGAGACGACGCCTGCCAGACGCACTATGTCCCCCCGGTGACGACCCAAACCCTAATACCTCCACCGCCGGCTGCCTCGTCGGAGGCTTGGAACCATCCGCCGCGTCCTCATCATCCTCATCGTTCTCGCCCTGGCGTCCCCCCAGGCCCTGGCCGCCTGGCCCATGTACCGCCACGACGCGGGGCGCACGGGCACGGCCGACGCGTGGGGTGGGATCCATGCACCCTACGAGCGCTTCGACGTGAACGTCACAGGCCACGTGATCTCCAGCCCTGCCGTTGCCTCCGTATCGGGTGAGACGCGGGTCTACTTCGCCACCTACGTGAACACCGGCGTGGCGGGCACCATCTACAGCGTGGACGGGCACGGGGACATCGTGTGGACCCAGCAACCCGTGGGGAGCACCGGCGGGTACGTGTCTAGCCCCGCGGTGGCGGACCTGGACGGGGACGGAGCCAAGGAGCTCGTCATCGCGAACCTGGACGACTCGAACCTCCGCATCCTCGACGCCGCCACCGGGTCCGTGGAGTCCACCACCAGCATCGGGCAGGCGGGCGAGGACCTTCTGGGCTCCTCCCCGCTCGTTGCCGACCTGCTCCCGGATCAACCCGGCGAGGAGATCGCTCTGGGCGGGTCCCGAGGCGGTAGCCCAGGGGACCTCATCATCCTGGGAAGCGACGGAGCCATCCTCCAGACCGTGACCCTCGACGGCCCCAGCTGGTCCAGTCCCGTCCTGGCGAACCTCGATGCGGACCCCGCCGGTGAGCTCCTCCTCGCCACAGGTCTCCCCAGCCAGCTCACGGACCTCTTCCCCAACGCCAAGACCGGCGGGCGTAGCCTCTACGCCCTCGACCGAGGCCCCAGCGGCACCTGGAGCATCATGTGGAACCTTACCCTCAGTGGACCCACCCTCGCCACCCCCGCGGTGGCCGACCTCGACGCCGACGGCACCCCCGAGGTCGCGCTGGGAGCCGAAGGAGGCACCTTCTACATCGTGGAGGGAACCACAGGACGCATCGAGGACACCTGCCACCAGGACGACCCCGACGCCACCACCCACGGGTGCAACAGCGTCGACGACGTCCAGGCGCTGGCGAGCCCCGCCGCCGCCGACGTGGACGAGGACGGACGCACCGAGGTCGTGGTGGGTACGTGGCATGGTCTCGCGAGCTTCGAGCACGACGGGACGAACCTCACACGCGATGCACGGCTGGACCTGCCGGAGGTCCCCGCCCCCGACGGCACCAACACCTCCAACATGGTGCTCGCCGGCGTGGCCCTCGGGGACGTCACCGGGGACGGGCACCTCGACGTCCTGGGTCTCACGCAACCCCTCCACATCCAGGGGAACGACCCCACGCAGTGGCAGGCGCTGCCCGGCCACGCCTTCGCCGTGGACGGCCGCAACCTCGGATCCATGGCAGGCGTCCATTGGGTTCGGGACCTGCCCAAGGACGGGGGCCTCAGCGGTCCCGTGCTGGCGGACCTCGACGGCGACGGCCCCGCCGAGGTGCTCGTGGGCGAGGGCATCCCCGTCATCGGCGACGGCGGCGCCCTCCACGCGTACGCCGCCCTCAACCCCATCATCCTCAGCACGTCCAACACCCCCACCCAACCCACGGACCTCGACGACGTGAGCTTCAGCAGCACCGTGGCCCACGAGGACCCCAGCGGGTCCGACGCTCTCACCTACCGCTGGAGCTTCGGCGACGGCACCACGAGGACGGAACCCGAACCCACGCACCGGTTCCCTGACGACGGGAACTACACCGTGGAGCTCACGGTGGAGGACGGGGACGGGAGCACGTGGAACCTCTCCCGCACCCTCCACGTGCGGAACGTACCCCCAGAGCTCGACCTCCAGGCCGACACCACGCTAGACGACCTCAACGTGACCCTCCACGGGAACCCATCAGACCCCGACGGCACCGTCGCGAACACGACGTGGAGCCTCGGGGACGGGGCCCGCGCCGTCGGCGCATCGGTCAACCACACGTACGACACGGGGGGAACCTACGATGTCCTCGTGAGCACCACCGACGACGACAACGCCACCACCACCGGGACCATGACCGTCACCGTGAACCGCCTCCCCCACCTGGAGGGACCGACCAACGCCACCGGAGAGGAGGGCACCCCCCTCACCCTCGCGTTCAACGCCACGGACGCCGACGGCGACGACCTGGAGGTGGCCTCCATCGAGGGAGCTCCCAACGCCACCCACACGTGGACCGCGCAAGGCCTCGAGGTCACGTGGACGCCCTCCCACGACGTCGCGAACCGCACCCACCCCCAGGTCACGGTCCCCGTGAACGTCACCGTGGCCGACGACGGCTCCCCCACCGGCACCTCCCACCACGAGGTGCCCGTCACCGTGCACCACGTGAACCGCGCCCCCACCCTCGAGGCCCCCGACACAGCCACCGCGGTGGCAGGTCACGCGGTGGAGGTCGACGGGACCGTGGTGGACCCTGACGGGAACCCTGTCACCCTCCAGGTCACCGCGGACGGGTTCGACCCCATCCTCCACCGGGACGGGGACGCCTGGACCACCCAGGTGGACACGAGCTTGGAGGACGCGGGCACCACCTTCACGCTCCACGTGACAGCCGACGACGGCGTGGACGTGCGAACCCACAACATCACCGTGGACATCGCTGCGAACCTCCCGCCCACGCCCCGCATCGACGGCCCCAGCATCGTGAACGTCACCACGTGGTGGAACCCGTCCCTCGTACGGTTCGACGGGAGCGGGAGCACAGACCCGGAGGACACCATCACCACGTGGACCTGGACCCAGGGCACCCGCGAGCTCCAGGGGGACACCATGCAGCTCAAGTTCCCCGACAGGGGCGCCCACGACCTTACCCTGGAGGTGATGAACGACCTTGGGCAGACCGCCGCCACCACGCGCACGATCCTGGTGGACGACGCCATCACCGGGCACGTGGACGTTCACCTGGAGGGAGGAAGCCTCACGGGAGACCGGACCGTCACGGTCCAGGTTCTGCGGGATGACGGCACACCGGTGGCCGGTGGCCAGGCGAACCTCACGATGCGGTACCCGGACCTTTACCTGACCACCGCCAGCCACCACCTGGCCCTCGACGACGAAGGTCGGGCGAGCGTCACACTGGATGGCGACCTCGGCACGGGGTTGTGGTTCCCGGGAGAGCACCGTGTCACCGTGACGAGCTCGGCCCCCAGCTCGAGCGATGCTGTGCTCCAGGACACGGAGCACCTCCGGATGGTGAAGGTCTTCTACCCCTCCCCGTGAAGGACCCCGACTCGGTCAGCCCCCACCCGACGCTCCGTCCCAAACCCCCTCGGGGATCACCCATCTGCCCCATCGCTCCTTCACGTAACGGAACATGTCGTCGTCCTTGAGCTTCCAGGTGGCGTCCCCGTGGCGGACGAAGAACTTGTCCCGGCCCATGTGGTGGGCGATGACGGGGCGGGGACTGGGTTCCACGTCGACTCGGCAGATGGTGTGGTCGCCCACGCGGGGGAAGGTGACCTCCACGAGGCCCTCGCTGGGGGGGTCGAGGTTCCGCCCGAGGAGGGTGCGGAGGTGCTCCTCGTAGTCGGGGAGACCGGGGTCGCCGCGGAGGGTGCTGATGTCCTTCTCGAGGCCCAGGATCTCGCCGTCGTCGTCCACGCCGATGAGGAGCGTGCCGCCGTCGGCGTTGAGGAACCCCGCCACCGTCTTCACGATGGCGTGCTTCACGTACTTGTTGTAACCCCCCTCCTCGTACCCGTAGCGGACGCTGGACTTGTACTCCACCGTGCCCGTCTCCCCGCGGTCCACGAGCACGGAGAGGGGCTCACCCAGGCCGGGCTCGTCCACGGGGTTCCCACCGGGCATGATCCGGGTGCGGTTCGGGTCCGTCACGACCCAGCACATACGCGTGGGAGGTTTTGAAGGATGTGGTCGAGCCTGGGCTCTGGAGGGACTTGGACCCCGTGATGACCAACCGGAGCGGCGGGTGACCGTGCCACGGGTTGCGCGGGGCGGCTCCCCGGAGCCGTGGGAGGTCCGCTACGCAGCCTGGTGATCGGCCGTGCGCACCGCCTGAAGGGACACCACCTGCGCTCCCCAACCGATGAGGGCGCCGATGCCCATGCTCACGAGCGTCGCCCACAACGCCCCCGGGAGGCCGGGTTGGAAGAGCGTCGTCCCCGCCGGGGTCACGCTGAAGAGCGCCGCGTACCCCAGGAACCCCCCGGGCCCGTAGAGGTGCCGGGGCGCCAGGTCGTGGAGGCTCGCCAGGAGCATGAAGACGCCCACGAGCACGCTCAACCCCAGGAGGTTCCAAGCGCCAGCGTCCACGAGGAGCAACGTGGCAGCCGCGTACGCGGCGCCCAGGATGTTGGCGAGGAGGCTCCGACGCAACCCTCCCACGCCCCCGCCCGCGGCGAAGAAGCTCGCGCTGGCGATGAAGCTCGGCCACAGGGGCAGCCCCTCCACGAGGCCGAAGCCGAACGTCCACGGCACGGACACAACGCCGAACACCACCGCCAACCACCGCACCTCGCGCGGTTCCGGAGCCTCCA
>CAZDGP010000013.1:5595-12835 GCA_964505085.1 uncultured Thermoplasmatales archaeon | reverse complement strand
ACAACGCCGAACACCACCGCCAACCACCGCACCTCGCGCGGTTCCGGAGCCTCCACGTTCATCACGCCCACATGACGCCGCTCCGGGAAGGTGTTGCGGTAACGCCCGCGGTACCAGGGGTTCAACTACCCCGCGCACGTACACAGGACGGAGGGTACCCACGTGACACCCTGCAAGCACATCGAGAACGTTCCTGGTGCCACCCCCTCTACGACGGAGGGGTGCGAGGAGTGCCTGGCGGAGGGTCGGGACGACTGGGTCGAGCTTCGCGTGTGCCAGACCTGCGGGCACGTGGGATGCTGCGAGAGCAGTCCTCGGGAACACGCCGCCAAGCATCACGAGGAGACGGATCACCCCATCATCACGCCCCTGGAGGACCCGGAGGCGTGGACGTGGTGCTACGTGCACGAGGCCTACGCCTAACCCACGAGGACGTACGACCCATGCCCCCTGACGCTGACACCCAGGACGAGGCCGACACCCGATGGTGGGCGCCCTACGCCTTCGCCGCCGCCTGCACGAGCTGCATCGGCCTCACCGCAGCCCTCGCCGGCATCGTGGGGATCGTGGGTGTCTTCTGGACGAACCTGCTCCTCCCGAGCCTCATCCTCCTTGCGCTCAGCGCGTGGGTTACGCGGGGGTTCGGGTACCTCGGTGCGGACGATGCCGCCTGCGAGGTTCCCGAGGACGCCCCGTGACGTGCTCGCCTCTTCCCACCCCTCCGTGGCACCCCCGCCCGCCCCTTGCCAACGCTTTAATAGCAGGAACGGAATCCGGGGGTGCGCGTCCCCCGTGGACGACCGCACCAGCCCGGTGGTGTAGCGGCCAATCATACGAGGCTCTGGACCTCGTAACCCAGGTTCGAATCCTGGCCGGGCTACTTCTCATACCGTCTCCGGTAGCACGGACAGGATTCGAACGTAGTTCGATCGAGGAACCTCGTCTCTCCATGATTCCGGAGGTTCCTCGAGAACCCGCGGCGCGAAGCGACGCGGGTGTAATCCTGGCCGGGCTACTTCTCCAACTGTCTCAGGTAGCACGGACAGGGTTCGAACGTAGTTCGATGGCGGAACTTCAACTCCTCCTGTCTCCGAAGTTCCGC
Organism: uncultured Thermoplasmatales archaeon; assembly: GCA_964505085.1. Taxonomy (GTDB): domain Archaea; phylum Thermoplasmatota; class SW-10-69-26; order JACQPN01; family CAZDGP01; genus CAZDGP01. The sequence goes on along the minus strand of CAZDGP010000013.1, from coordinate 11,733 downwards.
CAGCGCCGAGCGAAGCGAGGCCGTGACCACCGAGCGCGTCGTTCCGTTACGCGCGAGGTGGTTGCGAGACCGAACCTCTGATTCGGTCGTAATCCTGGCCGGGATCCTCCACGCTTGAGAATTACACTCCGCACTGACGGCAAGACGCTCCCGCTAAGGTAGAGGATGGTAGGAGAAGGATGGAGGGAGAAGACGCGCCCCAGTGGGCGCAGGGTCGTCGCGTGGCCGCGGGATCAGGCCAGGTGCTCGATCCACTCCCGGTCGTCCTGACCCGACTCCTGCTCGATACGGAGGCGTTCGCTGTACTCGCGGATCTGTCGCAGGAGCTTCCGGTCGGCGCCCTGGTCGAGCCTGAAGCTCACCTCTACGAAGGCATCTTCGTGCATGTGCATCCCTGGACCCGGAGTGGGTCCGCTGTGGTTGTGAGCGGACCCCCCTAATAAGGGTTCCCGTGGGGGAAGTTCGGAGCTTCGGCGGGCCGGCCCTCGCCCGAAGGTCGGACTACCCCTCGCGGATGCCCTGGAGCCACGAGCTCTTCACGCCGCCCCCGCGGGCTCGCGCATGGGGGCTGTCGCCGGCGTCCCGGAGCTTCGTGCGGACGCTGTCGAGACGGCCGCTCGTCCCCCAGAGGTCGGGATCGTGGCGGCTGATGGCGTGGTCCGTGGGCTTCCCGGTCGCATCGTCCTCCTCGTCCTCCGCGGCTCCGTTGGGGTTCCGGCCATCAAGCAACTCGGCGCCGGTACCCTCCATGGACGCCTCGGTCTCAGGGCGCTCCTCCGTCTCCCGCATGACGTCCTCCGCGATCTTGTCCAGGTCCGTGCTCACGCTGGCCTCCTTGCGGGACCCTGCTGACCGTTGACGGCCCTGGGGCACCACGGCCGGCGCGCTCTCCCCTGAGGTGGAGGTGCTTCCACCCGATCCGCTCGCGGCACCTTCCTGCACCCGCGGCGAGACCATGAGCTCGGCGTCGGTGCCATCGTCCTCCCCGTGGGAGGGGGCGGGCTCCTTCGTGCCGTTCCGCGGTTCCCCGCCGTTCCCGGGGGAGGGGGAGCGGGGGGTTGCCCGGACCATGAGCTCCACCTGGTCGTCGGCGTACTCGGTGCGGAGGCCGGAACCGTTCCCGGACGCGTCCTCGCCACCGTCCTGGGCCTCGTCGGGGTCCTGGTCGCGGGAGCGTTGCGCGGCTGCCACGATGCCTCCCCATGGACCGCCCACGTCGGGCGTGGAGGCGGGAGCTTGCTGGGGTTGGGGTGGCGCGGCAGGGGTGGGAGGAGCTTGCTTGGGCGCTTGGTCAGGTTCGGTGTTCGCGGGGGGCGAGGGTTCGGGGTCCTGCTGGGTCGGAGCCTCGGCGGAGACATCGGTGGGGAGCTCGATATCCTCGATGAGGTCCTCGGGTGCGTCGGGTTCAGGAGGTGACATGTCCTCCGTCTCGTCGGCGGGGACGTTCACCACGTCCCAGATCCCTCCGTTGTCCTCCGTGGGCTCGGGGGCCACGGGCGCCTGGGGGGATGCACGGTCCGCCGGGGCAGCCTCGTCGGGGGTGGGGGCCACGGGCACGCTCACCTTCACGTCGCCGTCGGGCCCCTCCTCCATGTCGTCGGATCCGAGGAGGTCGACGCCGTAGCGCTGGGCCCACCGCCGCGCAGGCTCCGAGATGTCCTCGTGGACGAGGAGGGCTCGAGCCTCGAGCTTCCGGGCGGCAGCCTGGGCCTGGATCACGGTCGTTTCGCGGACGCTCCCGTGGGTCCAGACGGCGATAGCGTCCCCGCCCTCTTGGGGTTGGAGGAAGAGCTCGGGTTCCCGCTGCCGGTCGAAGCCCCGCGGTAGCGGGGGTACGGGCTCCGGGTCGTACCCGCGGCTGCGGAGGTGCTGCAGAACAGCATCTAGGTTCATGTGCATCCCGTTACATCAAGCCCCTCGGGCGCGTATGAACCTTTCGGAGACGGTCGCCGCGGGTTCCATCGGGCGACAACGTTAAGGACCCATCCGGGACTGGGGTCCCGATGGCGTTCCCGGACACCACGGACTACACGGTGATCCAGATCGTGCTCGCGGGGGTGGCGTGGGCGGTGGCGATCCTCCTGGTGTCCCTCGGGGCTGCCTACCTCTACCACCTGTGGGAGCGTCGGCGGCGTCGGCGCAACCGGGCCGGGTAGCTCACCCGAAGAGGAGCCGCCGCAGCCCCTCGACGCCCTTGTAGACGGGGCATCGGGGACAGTACTCGTAGCGACCCATGGGACATCCCTCCAGCTCGATCTCCACCTCGCCGGTGCGGGGGTCCTTCCGGAGGTTGACGCGGGCGTCGGGGCAGGGGTAGGGGGGGTCCGGGGGGTCCTCGGCGGCGGCTCCCGGGACCTCCATGGGTCGCTCGGGGAGGCCTCCATATTGCACTGTAGACCCTCCGTCCGTCCCGGAGCGTGCGGCCGCCGCGTCGGGGGTGGTCTGGGGGGCAGTGTCGGGACCGCCCCCCTGTTCCTTGCTGGCTTCCGCGCCCGAGCCGTCGTCCGCTTCCCCACCGGCGTCCTCCCCCGTGGCCTCCACCGCGGTCCAGAACCGGTGCACGCCCTGGCGGAAGGACCCGGGCATGCGCTTGTACTCCAGGAGGCGACCCTCCCCGTCGTCCGTGAGGTGGTAGACGGTCTTCCCGCGGCTGGAGTCGGGGTCCTCCCGGCCCTGCACGTACCCGGCATCCTCCAGACGGGAGAGGAGCGGGTAGATGCGGTTGCGGTTGGGCTCGTCGCCGAAGAGGTCCTCCAGCTCCTTCATGAGAGCGTACCCGTGCTTGGGTTCGCGATGGAGGCTGTCGAGGACGAAGGCTTCCACGAGCCCCCGCATGAGCTTCGCCGCGGGGTCCTTCATGAGATATTCCCCTGTTGAACCTATCGCACATGTACTTTGTGGTGACCAGATGGTTCAGAGACTGGAATATATCTTCGGGGTTAGTCCAGCCACTGGAACAAATATATCAACCTTGAGTGAGAATCTCCAGAGTAGGTGAAGATGGTAAACCTCAAGTACCACGTGATGTTATAGCACGAATCCCATCGTAGACGGACTATGATGGTTGAGGGAACCAAATGGTTGCATCCGAGGCGAACAAGAAGGGGAAGCTAGGCGAAGACAAGGAGATCAAGGTGAAGATCCCGGTGGACTACCACATCAAGCTCCACACCATCAAGGTGCTTAGGGGCCAGACCATCTCCAACAGCGTCGAGACCGCGCTCAAGCGCTACTTCGAGAACCACATGGGGAACGGCGCCGGACAGGCCTACGAGGAGATCACGGAGCAGGCCATCGACGCTTTCCACGCCTGAGACCGCCGCGTGACCCCCCGATCCTCCCCCCTTACCCCCTGCGTTCCTATCATCCACACCCTTCCTACGGGCCGAACCGCGACCCGCATGTTCCAGCCACTGGAACATCCAGCGCCCCCGCATGTTCCCTTAGCTAACACATCCGCTTATGTACTGCGTTGGAGAGACAAGGGTCCCATGCCAGAACTCGAGCAACTCGAGACCCGTGGCTTCTCGACGCGCATCAGCGTCCCCTCCGACCACGCGCGCCGCCTCGTCCGCGAGCTCACCGAAGCAGGCTTCGTCGTGCTCGACCGGGGCGAGACCATCACCACCGAGGACGACCTCGACGGCGAGTCGACCCTCGACATCCTCCGGTTGCCCAACACCTGAACCCCCCGATCCGCGGGGGGCTCCCTCCGCCCCCCGCACCTCCCCCCCTTGGGGCCCTCGGGCCCCCGGTTCCCTCTCCTCGCACCACGCTCTTGCTCACCCAACGTACCTAACGCACCTCTCACCGGGTCGAGGTCCGAGCAGGTCCACGCGCGCGGCTCCACGATCCCAGCGGAAGGTGGCGAACCTTCTTGTGCGAGCCCGACGGTACCTCCCCCATGAGCCCCGCGAAGGTGGCCCCCAGCATCCTCTCCAGCGACTTCAGCCGCCTCGGTGACGAGGTGCGCCGCGCCGACGAGGCTGGCGCCGACTGGATCCACCTCGACGTCATGGACGGACGGTTCGTACCGAACCTCACCTTCGGTCCCCCCGTCATCGAGGCCGTGCGGGACGCCTCCGACAAGCCCTTCGACGTTCACCTCATGATCGACGCACCCGAGAGGAGCCTCGAAGCCTACGCCGACGCCGGGGCCGACATCCTCACCGTGCACGCGGAGGCCACGACGCACCTCCACCGCACGCTCCAGAAGGTGCGGGACCTGGGATGCGAGGTGGGTCTCGCGCTCAACCCCGCCACCCCCGTGAGCGCCGTGGAACCCGTGCTTCCCGACCTCGACCTCCTCCTCATCATGACCGTGAACCCCGGGTTCGGCGGGCAATCCTTCATCGAGACCACCGTGCCCAAGATCGAGGAAGCCCGGCGCCGCCTCGACGCCCTGGGCTCCCCCGCACACCTCGAGGTGGATGGCGGCGTGAAACCCCACAACGTCGGCCGCGTGGTGAAGGCCGGCGCCGACGTGGTGGTGGCCGGAAGCGCCATCTTCGGCGCCGACGAACCCCTCGCCCAACGGATCGAAACGCTCCGGGGCTGACCCCCGGGTGGCACCGACGATGGCCCTCACCTTCCTGCAGTACTGGCTCCTGATCGCCACCCTGTGCTGGTTGGGAGCCTGGGCCATCCGCCCCTGGACGCCGCGGTGGGGCTGGACCCAGCACACGGGGCTCGCCCTCGTCCTCTACCCCTTCGTCCGCATGGGCGTGGGCGTCGCCCTCACCTTCCACCTCCTGGGCCAGTACACGGTGCTCCAGCCCTACGCCTGGGCCGAGCTCTGGATGAAGGTGCTCCGGCACAGCCTCCACTACCTCGTGGTCCCCGGCCTCGGGTTGCTCCTCGTGGCGAAGCGGGTCCCGCTCATCCACCAACCCCTCCGAGGAACCCGCCGGGCGGTGGGGGAGGCGCTGGAGCGTGCCCGCCTCACCCTTGTGCAACCCGCCGACGAGGAGCTCCTCCACGGGCTCGCGCTCTTCCTCCCCCTCCTCATCGCGTACCTGGCAGCCATGGCGGCGCTCCTCCTCTTCCTCCAGGACCTCCTCGTCACCGGTGACGAATCCCAGCTCTGGGCGAACCTCACCATCCCCCTGATCCTGGCCCTCAGCACCGTGGCGGCTGTCACGGAGGAGTGGCTCTTCCGGGGCCTCCTCCAACGCACCTTGGCCCAGCGCGTCCCCATCGCGGGCGCCATCGCGTTGCAGGCGGTGTTCTTCGGCTTCACCCACTCCGGGTACGGCACCTGGGCCCACGTCCTGGGCCCCATCCTCTTCGGCCTCGCCGCCGGATGGGTGGCCCACCGCCTTGGCCTCATCACCGCCATGGTCCTCCACGCCGAGGTGAACATCCTCTTCTTCAGCGTCGACCCCGCCGTGGTGGCCCACACCCCGGAAGCCATGGTCCTGCCCGCGGTGCTCCTGTTGGCGAACGCGGTGGCGGCGTGGCGGACGGGCCTCGAACCCTACCGGCGGCTCCTTCAGCGTGGCAGCGGACCGAGCGCCACGCCGTGACGGCGCCGCCGCTCGCGGGAGGGGACGATACGAGGGGAAGGAGAGAGTGGGGGAAGGGACGGGACGCAGCGGGTTCGCTCAGACGTGCTTCGTGATCTTGTCACGGAGCTGGTCCTTGGGCACCACACCCACGACCTGGTCCACGGCCTCGCCGTCCTTGAACATGATGAGCGTGGGGATGCTCATGACGCCGAAGCGCTGGGCGACGGAGGCGTTGTCGTCGGTGTTCACCTTGCCGAAGGCCACCTTGCCCTCGAGCTCGCTTGCCAGGTCCTTCACGATGGGCTCCACGCGCTTGCAGGGACCGCACCAGGGGGCCCAGAAGTCCACCACCACGGCGTCGTTGGACTCGATGAAGTCGTCGAAGGAATCGTCGCTGAGGTCCACGGGCTTCCCTTGTTCGGACATGGAGGATCACCGATCACCGGGTGCAACCCGGCATCGACGCTTAACCTCCTCGCGTGTAATAACGTTTCCCTTACCCATGAGGAACCCCCGCCACCGCTACGCCACCTCCCCCAGCACCTGCACCATCACGTGGCGGGACCTCGGCCTGTTGTCCAACTCCACGAAGACCACCTGCTGCCACCGCCCCAGGGTGGGCTCCCCCGCC
>CAZDGP010000013.1:1500-5495 GCA_964505085.1 uncultured Thermoplasmatales archaeon | reverse complement strand
GTCCAACTCCACGAAGACCACCTGCTGCCACCGCCCCAGGGTGGGCTCCCCCGCCACCACCGGCACCGTGAGCCCCGGCCCCAGGATGCTCGCCCGGACGTGGCTGTGGCCGTTCCCGTCCTGCCACATCTCCTCGTGACCGTACTCGAGGCGCTCCGCCACGGCCTCCCCGCCCCGGGCCACCACCACATCGTCCCCGTGGCGGGGTGCCAGGCGGTCGAGAGCCTCGGGCAGGTCCCGCTCCACCAACCCCGGCTCGTGCTCCAGCGTGGTGATGGCGCCGGTGCTCCCGGTGTTGAAGATGGTGACGAGGCCCGCCGCCACCCCGCTCGCCTCGACCACGCGCCGCACCTCCTCCGTGATGTTCAGGATCTGCACCTCGCCGTCGGTCTCCAGCGTGATCGTCTCCACGTAGCCCATGGCTCCCGGAGGGTGTTCGGACCACTTCAAACCGCCCCACCTCCATCGCCGTCGAATCGGTGGGGAACCCGATTCAGAGCCGAAGATTTGACAAGATTCAAGTAGGGGAGGGGGGTTGGATGGCATCATGCTGGATGCGAAGGACCAGGCCATCCTCGCCGAGCTCCGCGAGGACGCGAAGAAGACCACCAAGGCCATCGCCGAGGCCACCGGGATCCCCCGGACCACCGTCCACGACCGCATCACCAAGATGGAGGAACGCGGCGTCATCGAAGGCTACACCGTCCTCCCCGACTACGGCGCCATCGGCGAACCCACCACCGCCTTCATCTTCGTATCCTACGACACGCGCTCCGGCGCCAGCCAGCGCAAGGTGGGCGAACGCATCGCCGACCTCCCCGGCGTCTACGACGTGCACCTCATCAGCGGGGACTGGGACCTCGTCGTGAAGGTGCGCGGCCGGGACGTCGAGACCATCGGCGAGCTCGTCATCGACCGCATGCGGGACCTCGAGGGCGTGGGGAAGACCGTCACCAGCACCGTCTTCCGCACGGTCAAGGAGAGCCTCTAACGGCCTCAACCCCCCTGCCATCCAACGCCAGGAGCAGGGTGAGGCACGTGGTCGCCGCCACCGCGGCCAGGAGACCCGCCCCCGCGAACACCACCACCTGACCCAAGGGCAGCACGAGCTCCCGCAACAGCGCACCTCCCACCGCCAGCACCGCTCCCGCCACCACCCAGGGACGACCCCGCGGGCCTGCGGGGACCGCCAGGAACGCGGCCATCCCCCCGTAGGTGAGGGGAGCCAGGAGGACCCCCCGGAGGACGAAGTGCCCCAACCCCACCAGGACGAAGGCCGTCGCCAGGAAGGCGCGATGCCGGCGAGGCATCTCCCGGAACCCCACCGCGCCCACCACGAGACCGGCAAGGGCCAACCCACCCACGATGCCCAGGACCGGTCCCGACAACCACGGGGCGGGAACCCCCAGGAGCGCCAGGCCGCTCCGCAAGCTGAAGGCCGCCAGCACCGGCACCAGGAGGAGAGCCCCCGTTCCTGTCAACCACGCGCGCATGAGCCCGGGAGGGATGACGCCCCAGAAGTACCTTCCCCAGCGGACCAACGGCTCAGGCACCCCATCGAACGCTTCAAGTGCTCCGGCAGCCATCGGTCCCCCGCCATGGCTCCCGACGCGTACCAAGAGCTCCTCCAGCGGGTGAAGCGCATCCACGCCCTGGGCGACGCCTCCAGCATCCTCCAGTGGGACCAGGAGGTCATGATGCCCTCCGGCGGAACCCCCGCCCGCAGCCTCCAGCTCAGCACCCTGAGCGGGCTGAGCCACGACATGCTCGTGAGCGACGAGACCCACGAGCTCATCACCTCCCTGGACCCCAGCGACCTCGAGCCCCGGGAGCAGGCGAACCTCCGGGAGGTGGAGCGCATCCACCTGCGCGCGCGCCGCGTCCCCACGAGCCTCGTGGAGGAGATCAGCCGCACCACGAGCGAGGCGCTCCCCGCCTGGAAGACCGCCCGGGAGGAGAGCACGTTCTCCACCTTCGCGCCCACCCTCGAGAAGCTCGTGGAGCTGAAGCGCGAGGTAGCCCACCGCATCGACCCCGACGCCGACCCCTACGAGGTGCTCTTCCAGGACTACGAACCCTACCTCCCCCTGAGCACCGCCGAGGAGGTCCTCGCCACCCTCCGGAAGGAGCTCGTGCCCCTCCTGGACGACATCCGCACCAGCGACACCGAGCTGCCTGACACCCTGCCTGGCACCTTCCCCGACGACGACCAGATGGACCTCGCCCGGGACGTCCTGGACCTCCTGGGGTACGACTGGGACCACGGCCGCCTGGACACGAGCCCCCACCCCTTCAGCGCCGGCAACCCCTACGACGCCCGCATCACCACGCGCTTCGACCCCAGCGCCCCCCTCCACAGCCTCCTCAGCACCGTCCACGAGTTCGGTCACGCCACCTACACCCAGGGCCTCCCCCTGGACGCCTACGGCACGCCACTCGGGGACGACCGGGACCTCACCGTCCACGAGTCCCAATCCCGCCTCTGGGAGAACCACGTGGGCCGAAGCCACGCGTTCATGGAGCTCCTGGCTCCGGCCTTCCACAAGCGCTTCCCCCACACAAGCGACCTCGGGCCCACGGCCCTCTACCAGGCAGCGAACCAGGTGCACCCCGACAACCTCATCCGGGTGGACGCCGACGAGCTCACGTACCACCTCCACATCGTGCTCCGCTTCGAGATCGAGTCCCAGCTCATCCGCGGGGAGATGGAGGTGGACGAGGTGCCGCAAGCCTGGAACGACCGCATGGAGGAGTACCTTGGGATCCGCCCCCCCAACGACGCCAAGGGATGCCTTCAGGACATCCACTGGAGCCACGGGAGCTTCGGGTACTTCCCCACCTACACCCTCGGGAGCGTCCTCGCCGCCCAGATCGACGCCGCGGTGCGGGAGGACATCCCGAACCTCGACGCCCAGGTGCGGGAGGGCACCTTCGACCCGCTCCGGAACTGGCTCCGGGAGCACGTCCACCAACACGGGGCACGGTACACCACCGACGAGCTCATCCGCCACGCCACCGGACGGGACCTCACACCCGAGCCCTTCCTCGAGTACGCCCGGAGCAAGTTCGGCGACCTCTACGGGTTATGACGGGGGACCTCACCCCCGTGAGCCGGTACCCGATGTACCACAAGTTTTAAGGGTGGTTCGCCGGACCCCGGAGGCGCCGGAGGCCAACGACCCCCGGCTGGTGTTGCCCCCATGCGCCGAAACGCCCCTACCATGGTGCTCCTACTGCTCCTCGTGAGCGCGAGCTACCTCCCCATGGTGACAGCGCAAAGCGGCGACGACAACGGGGGCATCGTCTTCGGCAAGGAGCAACGGGGCGAGGAACCCATCTACTGGGAGGGTGACCTCGTCTACATCTTCCTCGTGGGCAACTTCCCCCGGGAACCCAACCGCGTGGAGGTGGAGCGAGCCTGCGAGGGCTGCCCCGAGGACGACGTGTACACCCGAGCCATCGACGGCGACACCGAGTTCGTGGTCTTCCCCCACAGCTTCGCCGGAGCCGGCCCCGAGCACCAGCCTCGATGGAACGGCACCTGGCAGGTGCGTGTACTCCACGAGAGCGCTCTCGGCGACATCACCATGGCCTCCCGCACCTTCGACGTCTACCTCGTGAACCAGTTCCCCCACGAGGGGTGCGACGAGGTCTCCGCCGAGGAGCGGCCCAAGTCCTGCGAGGCCACGTACCATCCCCAGGAGACCCTGGAGATCCGCGCCGCAGGCTACCCCCTGAACTCCAACGTCACCGCGAAGCTCATCTACGACCCCCCGGACGATGAGGGGAAGGAGACCGTGGTGTGGACGGAAACCACCCGCGAGGAGGACCGCGACGGCGTCGTCACCTTCGACTGGGACATCCCCCTCAGCATCACCGAGGTCATGGCCTGCATCACCTGCAACGACTTCCGCGTCGAGGTGCAGGGCACGGGCACGGACAAGCCCAAGGAGACCGTGCCCATCGAGATCGAACCTGCCGAGATCGTGGCCGAG
>CAZDGP010000013.1:0-1400 GCA_964505085.1 uncultured Thermoplasmatales archaeon | reverse complement strand
ATCCCCCGGGGTCTCCCCCTGGAGGCCGGCGCCCAAAGCTACGACTACCGCTTCGTCCTCCAGGAGGGTGAGGACGAGTACGGGAACCCCATGCCCCGACGCAGCCTCGGGAGCTTCCAGGTGCACCCCTACGAGCTCAAGCCCGAGGTGTGGAGCCAACCCCTGGAGCTCGAGCGTCAGGAGAAGGCCCGGTTCGTATTCAACTTCACCTACGCCGACGGCACGTACCTGAAGGAGGGGCAGAACGCCACCGAACTCGAGGGGCGTCTCCAGCGCGTGGGGGACACCCAGGGTGATCCCGTGGCCGGACCCAGCTACGAGATCATCGCCACCTACGATGAGGACGGGCGCTGGGTCTGGGAGCACACGTTCCCCTTCGACTTCGAGAGCCTCGGCACCTGGAACTTCACCTTCACCGGCACCCCCCACGGTACCCAGGCGGAGGACGAGCACGGGAACAAGCTCGTGGCCAACAGCATCACGGACTTCCCCCTGGTGCTCGCGAGCCCCCGCGTGGAGCTCCGTACCACCGTGGACGGGGAGACCCGGGGCCCCGGCGACGCCCTCCACCGGGGCGACACCGTGAAGCTCCACGTCACCACCACCTACCCCGACGGGACCCCCATCGCACGCTCGGACCTCCAGTACCCCGACAACGAGAAGGGGCTCCTGGTGCGCGTGCACAAGATCAACCAGGACGGCATCGAGACCAGCGTCACCGACCACCGCCTGGAGCTCATCAGCTCCTACCATGGTCTCTGGCGCGGCACCTTCGACATCCCCAAGGTGAAGGCGGGAGCCCCCCTCGGCACCTGGGAGATCGGGGTCCACGTGGCCGACAACACCACGAACCCCGGCCCCAACAAGAACGTCACCCGGTTCAACCGCACCGTGGAGGAGGACACCCTCCACGTCACCACGTACACGCCCGTGCGCAGCCAGGTTACCGCCGGCCGGGACGAGAGCTGGACCTTCCGCATCCGCGACGGGCAGGGTGAACCCGTGGAGGAGGTGGGCACCGACATCACCGTGGACGTCGTCCGATGGACGAACGGCGAACCCGGGAAGGCCATCGCCACCGGTCTCCAGATCTACTTCGACCCCGAGAAGGGCTCCAGCGGCGCCTGGACCGTGGACTGGCGCGTGCCCCGGTCCACCGACGCCGGAACCTACGCCTTCCTCGTCAAGGGCCAGGACCTCCACGGGAACAGCGTGGAGGACGGTGCCTACAGCAGCCCCTTCACCGTCACCCTCCCGGAGGAACCCCGAGGCGTCCTCATCCAGCCCCCCCTCACGGTCCAGCGTGGCCAGGAGGTCACGGTGGCCTTCCACGGGGAGCCCGGGGACTACGGGCCCGACGATTCCGACCACCCGCGCATCGTCCTCGAGCGGAAGGTGGG
>CAZDGP010000012.1:15489-35055 GCA_964505085.1 uncultured Thermoplasmatales archaeon | reverse complement strand
CCCACCAGCATGAGGGCCAGCCCCGCGAGGATGGGCAGGAAGTCGCCGTTCCCGGTGTAGGAGCTCATGAGGCGGCCGCCGCTCCATACGAAGAGGAGCATGGTGGCGAGCACGCCGATCTCGTGCAGGATCTCCAGAACGTTCTCGGTTCGCAAGTTCATCACCGTGTCCCGGTTGGGGCCCCGCGACGGATAAAGGAGGTTGGGGACGGGAGCGGGCCCCCGGGACCGTGGTCCGGGGGTGCGAAGCTCCCCTTGCCCAAGGGTCCACCGTAGATCCCACGGTCGTCACCCCGAGCTGGAGGCACCCATCCGCCGGAGGGAAAACCTAAACGCCAGGCGTGCCTAGGGCCGGTCGTGACCGAGCCCGACCCCTCCCTCACGCCGCCGGAGCCCATGGTGGATCCGGATGTCCCCCCCATGGTGCGGGGGCTCGCCGCCGTGGCCGCTCTCCTCCTGGGTGTCTTCGCGGTGCAGCTCGCCTGGGGCGCTCTCCAGCGGGGGTACCCGTGGACCGCAGGCGCGTGGGTCGTGGCGGGTGCGCCCCTGGTGGCGTTCTTCGGGGCCGTGGGGCTTGCACCAGGTCCGATGCAGGCGCACCTCGGGTCCTGGACGTCCGTGGACCTCCGGGAGGAGGGACACGTGGTGACGCTGGCGGTGCTGGGCCTCACCCTCTTCTTCGTGTACGGCCTGGGGGGCATGGTGGAGACCACCTTCGCCCTGGAGACCCTGGCTCATGGGGGGAGCCTGGAGGAGATCACGAGCGTCTCCCAGAGCCGTCTCCTCGTGAACCTGGTCATGACGCTGCTGCTCTTCATGGTGCCTCCCGTGATGTGGTTGGTCCTCGTGGACCGCCGGGCCGCCGACGAGGTGCCGGGGAGGTTGGGGTGGAGATCACAGGACCTCATCCTGTCGGCGGGGGTGGGGCTCGCCATAGCGGTGGCGGCCATCGTGCTCCTGGCGGTGGTGGCCTTCACCGTGGAGGCCCTGGGTGTCACGCTCCCCACGAACGAGCGTGCGGAGGCCTTGGCGGCGGCGCTCACCCTGCCCACGGCGTTCCTCGTGAGCGCGGTGGCGGCCGTGGGGGAGGAGGTGTTCTTCCGGGGTTGGCTCCAACCACGCATCGGGCTCGTGCCCCAGGCGGTGCTCTTCAGCCTGGCGCACCTGAGCTACCTCAACGTGCTGGAGCTCGTGGTGACCTTCCTGCTGGGCCTTGCCTTCGGCGTGGCCATGCGTCGCACCGACAACCTGGCGGCGCCCGTGGCGGGCCATTTCTTCTTCAACTTCATCATGCTCGTGCTCTTCCTCCTGGTGCCGGCGGTGGCGCTCTAAGCGAGGAGGTGCCCCTTCCCCGAGCCCCTCCGGTGGGCGCTCCCGCAGCACCCATAACTTTAATAGGTGGGCTGCGTTGCCCGTCACCACACGGCGTGCATCCTCTTGACAGGGGGGTCCGCCGGGATCGTGATCACGATGGTTCCCGATGGTACAAGCGAGGGCGAGAGCGTGGACGGCGGCCTCACCGGTAAGATCGAGTCCGAGCTGAAGCTCCTCCGCCGGCACCTGCGCATCCTCAAGGAGGTAGAGGAGCAGGGGCCCGTGGGCATCATCCAGCTCAGCAACGACACGGGGTACCCCCAGCACAAGGTGCGTTACAGCCTCCGCGTCCTCGAGCAGGAGGGCCTCATCGAGCCCAGCACGCAGGGTGCCCGCACCACGGACGGTCTCCGGGAGTTCACGGGTCGCCTCAAGCACCTGCTGGACCTCATGGCCGAGACCACGGACGCCCTCCGCACCACCATCGACGGGCGGTCCTGACCCCCGTCGCGAAAACTACTTAATGGGGCCCCGGTATCTGCCCCCTGTGACCCCCTTCAGGGGGTCCATCCCTGCCGTGTTAGCTCAGTAGGTAGAGCGCGTGACTGTTAATCACGCGGTCGCAGGTTCGAGTCCTGCACACGGCGTGATCCTTGAACGCTTCGTCTCCGTCGGTCTCAGGAAGCGTTCAAGGATGCACCGGGAAGCGTTCTCAGCCCGTCTCTTCCTTCCCGGTAGCATCCCGGAACTGCAGAGCAGTTCCGGCTCCTTCCCCACCATCCTCCCCCGGTCTCAGGAAGCGTTCAAGGATGCACCGCGCCCGGTCTCTGCCCTTCGCCAGGGCGTCCCTCCCTCGTTCCTCGGTCGACCCACCCTACCGGCCCTTCGGGCTCTCTCGGGCGCGGTAAGCATCCCGGAACCGCAGCGCAGTTCCGCGGCCCTCCAGGCGCGGTCCCCCCACCCCCCACCCCCACCTATAGCCACCTATAGTCACCTATAGGTCCCTCGGTGGGGAGCGTGCCCAAGACCTTTATCTGGCACAAGCCCGAATCAGAGGCACCATGGCACCCACCCCGGTCTTCGGCGAGCGCGCCCTCCGCACCGAGGCGGGAGGCGTCGTGAGCCTCGTGGTGGGGGACCTCCACGTGGGGTTGGAGCGGGACCTCCACCGCTCCGGCGTCCACCTCCCAAGCCAGACGGAGGGCATGCGGGAGCGGTTGCTGGAGCTCGTGGACCGCGTGGACGCTCAGCGCTTGGTGGTCCTGGGGGACCTCAAGGACAGCGTGGGGAACCCCAGCCGGCAGGAGGAGCGGGAGCTCCCTACCTTCTTCCGGGGCCTCGACGTGGAGGTGCACGTGGTGCCTGGGAACCACGATGCGGGCCTGGCGGATGTTCTGCCGGACGCGGTGTTCCACGGGAGCGAGGGCACGACCCTGGGAGGGGACGCGTTGGGGCTCGTCCACGGTCACACCTGGCCCGCGGACGACGTCATGGCCTGCGAGGTGGTGGCGGTGTGCCACAACCACCCCATGGTGATGCTCCGGGACGAGCTGGGGCACCGCCACAAGGAACCCTGCTGGGTGCGGGCGGGGTTCACGCCGGCGGCTCGGGAGCGGTACCCGGAGCTCCCGGAGGACGCCGAGCTCGTGGTGGTGCCGGCCTTCAACCCGCTCCTGGGGGGCACGGCGGTGAACCGCGTGGAGGGCACCCGCCTCATCGGACCCCTCTTCCAGAACGGTCTCGTGGACGTGGACACGGCGCGGGTGTGGACGCTGGACGGCGTGGACCTGGGGACGGTGGAGGCGCTGCGGCGGTTCGGCGACGCACCCGTGCCAACGGAGGAGGCTCCCGAGGAGGGTGCAGGGGATGGGTGACCCCGTCGCCTACCCGGGCACGGTCTTCGCGCGGTTGGCAGGCCCCATCCAGCGCCTCCTCAAGAGCGAGGGGTGGGAGGGTCCCACGGCGGCCCAGCGGGCGGCGGTGCCCACGATCCTGGAGGGGGAGCACACGCTCCTCATCGCGCCCACGGGCATGGGGAAGACGGAGGCCGCCATCCTCCCCCTCTTCCACCAGCTCCTCACGTGGAGGGAACGCACCGACGCCAACGACGGGGAGGAAGGGTTCCACCTCATCTACGTGACGCCCCTGCGGGCTCTCAACCGCGACCTCCTGAACCGTCTGGAGGCCTGGGGGGAGGCTCTGGGCATCCGCGTGGCGGTGCGCCACGGGGACACGACGCAGTACGAGCGCACGAAGCAATCGAAGGACCCGCCGGACGTCCTCATCACGACGCCGGAGACCCTCCAGCTCCTCTTCACGGGGCACCGCCTCCGGAGCCACCTGCCGGCGGTGAAGTGGCTCGTCATCGACGAGGTGCACGAGCTGGCGGCGGACGAGCGCGGAGCCCAGCTCGCGGTGGCCATGGAGCGCCTGGCCGAGTACGCGGGAGCTTTCCAGCGCGTGGGCCTCTCGGCCACCGTGGGGGACGAGGCTGCTGTGGCGGCGTACCTTGGGGGGCCGGGGCGGTCCGTGGAGGTGGTGGAGGTGCCGGTGGCGAAGGAGCTCGACGTGGTGCTGGAGTCGCCGGAGCCCACGCCCGAGGACGAGACGGCGGCGGCCCGCCTCGCGTGCCGTCCCCACGCGGCGGCGCACCTCAGACGCATCGCCGAGCTCGTGGCCTCCCACGAGGCGACGCTCGTCTTCGTGAACACGCGAGAGACGGCGGAGGTGCTGGCGGCGCGCATCCGCATGTACGACGAGGACCTGCCCATGCGCGTGCACCACGGGTCCCTCAGCAAGGAGGTGCGGGTGGAGGCTGAGGAGGCTTTCCGCCGGGGGGACGCCCGGGGCCTCATCTGCACCTCCAGCATGGAGCTCGGTATCGACATCGGTCACGCGGACCTCGTGGTGCAGGTGAACAGCCCCCGGCAGGTGGTGCGCCTCGTGCAACGCGTGGGGCGGGCGGGGCACCGGGCCGACGTGGTGAGCAACGGTGTGGTGCTGGGGCAGGACCCCGACGACGTGGGGGAGGCTCTCGTCATCGTGGAGCGCACCCACGCGGGGGAGCTCGAGGTCATCCCGGGGCCGGAGGAGCCCCTGGACGTGCTCGCGAACCAGCTGGCGGCCATGACCATCGAGCGGGACGACCCCCAGGCCGACTGGGCGTACGACGTGGTGCGCCGGAGCCACCCCTTCCGGGACCTGGACGAGGCGGTGTTCCAGGAGGTGCTGGAGGTGCTTGCGGACCGCTGGGTCGTCTGGCAGGAGGCCGGGGGCTTCGGGCGGAGACGCCGCTCCTTCAAGTACTTCTTCGACAACGTCTCCATGATCCCGGACGAGCGCACGTTCCGCCTGGAGAACATCGCCACCGGGAGCACCGTGGCCACCTTGGACGAGTCCTTCGTCATGAGCTTCATCGAGCCCGGTGCGAGCTTCATCTGTCAGGGGCAAGCGTGGAGCGTGGCGGAGATCGACGAGGAGGTGGTGCGCGTCAGCCCCCTGGCGGACCCCCTGGGCGCCGTGCCCTCCTGGATCGGGGAGGAGATCCCCGTCCCCCACGCGGTGGCCCAGGCCGTGGGGAGGCTCCGGCAACGCACCTGGGACCTCGTGGAGGCGCACGGGGTGGAGGAGGCGGCGGAGCGCTTGGCAGCGGAGCGGCCGGTGACCCGGGATGCCACGAGGCGGTGGGCCAGGTACGTGGCGGAGCAGGAGGGTTACACGCTCCCCACCCACGAGGTGCTCACGTTGGAGCAGGGGGAGAAGCGCGCCATCCTGAACGCGTGCCTGGGCCACAAGGTGAACGAGACGCTGGGGCGCCTCATCGCGAGCCTCCTCACGGCGCGGTTGGGCACGAGCGTGGGCCTCGACGTGGACCCCTACCGCGTGGTGCTCACGCTCCCCAGCGGTGTGGGACCCCAGGACGTGCTCGAGGTCCTCATGGAGACGCCGGCGGAGGGCCTGGAGGAGCTTCTGCGCATCGTGCTCCAGGAGAGCCACGACCTCCGGCATCGCCTCGTGCACGTGGCGAAGAAGTTCGGGGTGCTGGACAGCGACGCGGACTGGCGGAAGGTGAACATCAAGCGCTTGCTGGACGTGTACCGGGAGACCCCCATCTACCGGGAGGCGGTGCGGGAGGTGCTGCAGGACAAGCTCGATGTGCCCCGGGCCGGGGAGGTGCTCTCATCCATCCAGTCCGGGGACCTGCCCGTGGTGGTGCAGGAGCTGAGCCCCATGGGCCTTGCGGGGGTGGACAAGAACATCGAGCTCGTGAGCCCCGCTCGGGCCCACCGCACGCTCCTGGAGGCCATGCGGGACCGCCTCCTGGACCAGACCATCATGCTCCTCTGCCTCCACTGCCGGGACTGGCGGGCGCGCACCCGCGTGAAGCGGGCGCGGGAGCGCCTCCGGTGCCCCAGGTGCGAGGCCGTCATGATCGGGGTGACGCGCCCCTGGAACGAGGTGGGGATCCGGGCGTGGCGGAAGGACCCTGGGGAGCGTTCACCGGAGGAGCGGAAGGAGGTGCGGCGGTTGCTGACGAGCGCCAACCTCGTCATGGACCATGGGGAGCGGGCGCTCATGGCCCTGGCCGCTCGGGGCGTGGGTCCGGACACGGCGGGCCGCATCCTCATGCGGCAGCGGGAGGACGAGGAGGCGTTCCTCCGGGACATCCTCCAGGCGGAGGTCACGTACGCCCGCACGCGTCAGTTCTGGGATTGAGGATGACGCGAGCCCGGGGGGCGGACCGGTCTGGGGGTCAGGGTGGGTCCTCGTCGTCCCCGTCCCCCCTGTCCCTGTCGTGGAGGTGGCGCCGAGCTTCCGTGAGGCCGGCGTCGACGGCGGCGGGAAGCACCAGGAGCACCACGAGGACGACACCGAGCATCACCCAGAGGTCATGGGGTGCGTAGGCGTTCCCCACGCGGGTCCAGTCCTGGGGTGCGTTGGGTTGGTTCACCCCGGGGCTCATGGCGAGCTTCAGGAGCCCGAGCCACGGGACCTCCCCCCGGGCCTCCCCCTGGATCCAGCTGAGCCGCACGGCGCCGATGCTGCCGGAGGCCTGGTCCGCCTGCCCGTTGTTGTCCCCCAGCGTGATGAAGCCGCTGTGCTGCGGCTCCCAATCGCGAAGCCCCCAATCCTCGTACGTGATACGCCCCGCATCGCAGGAGACGCGACGTTCCTCGTCGGGGTGGATCCACTCGCACCCCCCGTCCTCCACCCACACGTAGCTCATGGCGCGGTGGATGATGGGGGTGCGGAACCGCTCGTTCCCGGGGTAGTACACGATGACGTCGCCGGAGCGCCCGTACCGCTCCTTACCCCCCTCCACGTAGAGCTGGACGTCGGTGCGTTGGTCCACCTGCTTCACAAGCACGAGGTCCCCGGGGTCGATGGTGCCGAGGTTCCCGTAGGCGTCGGCCTCCGGGTGCATCATGCTCCCGGACTCCACCACCACCATGGGAGGCCACACCTGCGTGTAGAGGGTGAGAACGAGCAGGATGGCGACCACCGAGCCCAGAGCGATCCCCACCTCCTTCATCCACGGGTCGTGGTCGGTCAGGACGGGAGCCTCCCAGGGTGCGCGTGGTCGCTCCAGGCGCCGGGCATCGGTCCAGGCAGGGCGCGCAGCGTCTTAAGGGTTCGGCCATGGGGCGAACCTACATGTGGCGCCCCGCCGGTGGGGGGTGCATGGACGACACGGTGGTCTCCCGCAACCCCGCCACCCTCGAGGTGAACGGGGAGGTGCAGGTGGCAAGCCCCTCGGACGTGGAGGCGGCGGTGGAGCGGGCCCGGGAGGTGCAGGCGCGATGGCGTCGGACGGACCTGGGGGCCCGGGCGGACCTCCTGGAGCGTTTCCAGCAGCGCGTGCTGGCCCGGCGGGACGAGCTGGGGCGGGTGGTGACGCGGGAGTCGGGGAAGCCCCTGGCGGAGGCCATCGCCGCGGACATCCTGCCGGTGCTGGATGCGGTGCGCTTCGTGGTGCGGGAGGGCCCCGACATCTTGGAGGAGGAGGTGCCCCTGGGGAACCCCCTGCTCATGGACCGGCGGAGCCGCATCCTGCGGGAGCCTCGGGGCGTCATCGGGTTCATCACGCCCTGGAACTACCCCCTGGGCATCCCCGGGAGCCAGATCGTGTACGCGTTGTACGCGGGGAACACGGCGGTGCTGAAGCCCAGCGAGGTGACGCCGCTCACGGCGAGCTTCCTCCCGGAGCTCCTGGACGAGGCGGGGTTCCCCGAGGGCGTGCTCCAGGTGGTGCAGGGCCCGGGGGAGCCCACGGGTGAGGCGCTTCTGGGGTCCTCCGTGGACTACGTGGTGTTCACCGGGAGCCACCAGGTGGGGGAGGTCGTGCGCCGCATCTGCGGGGAGCAGGGCACGGGCTTCTGCCTGGAGCTTGGAGGCTCGGACCCGGCCCTCGTGCTTCCGGATGCGGACCTGGACCTGGTGGCCGACGGCATCGTGTGGGCGCGCTTCGCCAACGCGGGGCAGACCTGCGCAGCGGTGAAGCGCCTGGTGGTGCACGAGGACGTGGTGGGGGAGCTCACGGAGCGCGTGGTGACGCGTGTGGAGGACCTCACCGTGGGGAACGGGTTGGAGGAGGATGTGGACGTGGGGCCCCTCGTGAACGAGGAGGGGCTCGAGAAGACCGTGCGTCAGGTGGAGGAGAGCGTGGCGCAGGGCGCCCGGGTGCTCGCGGGGGGCCACCGCCTGGAGGACCGGGAGGGATGGTTCCACGAGCCCACGGTGCTCACGGAGGTGGCGGAGGGGATGCCGGTGATGGAGGAGGAGACCTTCGGCCCGGTGCTCCCCATCGTCCCCGTGGCCAGCGTCGAGGAGGGGGTGGAGGTGGCCAACGACACGCCCTTCGGGTTGACGGCGAGCGTGTGGACGCGGGACCTCGACGTTGGGCGGGACGTGGCCGAGCGCCTGGAGGCGGGGACGGTGACGCTGAACGATCATACGTACACGTACGCGGCGAACGAGACGCCGTGGGGGGGCCACGGGCGAAGCGGCGAGGGCCGGACCCACGGCCGCTGGGGGTTGCAGGAGCTCACGAAGGTGAAGCACGTGCACGTGGCCTCGGGTCGCACCTTCCCCCGGAGCATGCGGGTGCGGGACCCCTGGTGGTTCCCCTACGAGCCGGGGGATGCCGAGGGCTGGGGCGAGGTGCTTGAGCTCCTCTACGGCGAGGGGATGGGGCGCGTGGGGCGCCTTCCGGCGGCGACGCGGTGGTTGCTGGGGAAGGTGCGGGACCGGAGGCGGGAGGACGGGGACGGGAACGGGCACTAGGACGCGGTGGTGGCGTCGTTGGGGTGTCCCTTCGACGTTCCCGGGCCGCGAACCCATCATGTTACGTTCGTTAAGGGCAAGGGGGTTGAACCGGGAGGTCCCATGAGGGCATGATGTCGACGCGACGCGTGCACCTGGCCGTCCGGGGCATGACCTGTGCCAACTGCAGCCGCACCGTCACCCAGGCTCTCGAGCACCTGGAGGGGGTGGAGGGCGTGGACGTGAACTACGCCACCGACGAGGCCTCGGTCTCCTTCGACCCCGAGCGTGTGACGGAGGCGGAGATCTTCGATGCGGTGGAGGCTGCCGGGTACGACCCGGTGCGGGCGAGCTTGCTCCTGGGGATCTCGGGGATGCACTGCGCCACCTGCGCGGACACGAACCGGACAGCCCTCGAGGACGTTCCGGGTGTGCTCTCCGCGAGCGTGAACTACGCCACCGACGAGGCGCGGGTCCTGTACAACCCCGAGGCTGTGGACCTCGAGGACCTCTACACGGCCGTGGAGCAGGCGGGGTACGAGCCCGTGCGCGAGGCCCCGGGGCCGGAGGAGGACGTGGACGCGGACGGGGGCGAGGGGGAGAGCCCGCGGGAGGCCGCCCGGGCGGCCGAGACGCGGCGCCAGCTCAGGCTCACGGTGTTCGGCGCGGTGCTGGCGGCTCCGCTGGTGGCGATCCTCGTGCTCCGCTTCCTGGTGGACCCGGGTCTCGTCCCCGAGGCCATCCTCGGCATCGAGCGGGGGTGGTGGGAGCTGGCGCTTGCCACGCCCGTGCAAGCGGTGCTGGGGTGGAGCTTCTACCGGAGCTCTTGGAACGCCCTGGTGAGGAACCGCACGGCGAACATGGACGTGCTCATCGCCCTGGGCTCCACCACGGCGTACGGGTACAGCGTGGCGGTGCTCCTGGGCCTCGTGGCCGGCGGCCTCTACCTGGACACCGCCGTCCTGATCCTGGTCTTCATCACCCTCGGGAACTACCTGGAGGCCCGGTCGAAGACCCGGGCGGGCGCCGCCCTCCGGGAGCTCCTGGAGATGGAGGCCGAGACCGCGACGCTCGTGGCCGACGACGGGTCCGAGCGCGAGGTCCCTCTCAAGGAGGTTCACGTGGGCGACCTCGTGCGGGTCCGCCCCGGGGAGAAGGTGCCCACCGACGGCGTCGTCGTGGACGGCCAAGCCGGGGTGGATGAGTCCATGGTCACGGGCGAGTCGGTGCCGGTGGGCAAGGGCCCCGGCGACGAGGTGGTGGGCTCCACCATCAGCACCGACGGCGCCCTCACGGTCCGCGCCACGGCCGTGGGGAAGGACACGGCGCTCCACCGCATCGTGGAGCTCGTCCGGGACGCCCAGTCCAGGCAGCCGGACGTCCAGCGGTTGGCGGACCGCATCAGCGCGGTCTTCGTACCCGCGGTCATCCTGAACGCGCTCCTGTGGGCCTCGGCGTGGGCGCTCTTCCCCTCCCAGCTCGCGGGCTTCGTGAACGCGCTCCCGCTGTGGGGCCTGGTGGGTGGCGGTCCGGCCCTGGCGGGGGTGCCCGGCGTCTCGGTGCTGGAGTTCAGCGTCATCGTCTTCGCCAGCGCGGTCCTCATCGCGTGCCCCTGCGCTCTGGGGCTCGCCACGCCCGCCGCCACCATGGTTGGCACGAGCCTGGGTGCACGGAACGGTGTCGTCTTCAAGGGCGGCGACGTCGTGGAGCGGCTCCAGCAGGTGGATACGGTGGTCCTGGACAAGACCGGCACCCTCACCCAGGCCCGGATGGAGGTGACGGCCGTGGTGCCCCTCGGTGGGGGCACCGAGGCGGATCTCCTCCGGTACGCCGCGTCGGCTGAGGCGGGGAGCGAGCACCCGCTGGGCCGCGCGGTGGTGGAGGCCGCCGACGCTCGGGGCCTGGAGGTCCCGGAGGCGGAGGGGTTCCGCAACGTGGCCGGCCACGGCGTCCGCGCCACCGTGGGTGGTCGCGAGGTCCTGGTGGGCAACCGGAAGCTCCTGGAGGACGAGGGTATCGATCCCTCCGGCGCCGAGGAACGCTTGCGGGGGCTTGAGGAGGAGGGGAGGACGGCGATCCTGGTGGCCGTGGACGGTGAACTCTCGGGCGTCATCGGGGAGGCGGACGCCCTCAAGCCCACGAGCCCGGACGCGGTGGCGGCCCTCCGGGCGCGGGGGCTCGACGTCCACCTGGTGACGGGGGACAACGAGCGCACCGCCCGCGCGGTGGCCCGGGAGGCCGGCATCGACGAGGCGAACGTCCTCGCGGAGGTCCTCCCCGACGAGAAGGTGGACGTCGTGCGGCGCCTTCAGGCGGAGGGCCGCCGGGTGGTCATGGTGGGCGACGGTGTGAACGACGCCCCCGCGCTGGCCGAGGCTCACGTGGGCATCGCGGTGGGTGCGGGGACGGACGTGGCCATCGAGGCCGGTGACGTGACCCTCATGCGGTCGGACCTCCTGGACGTCGTGAAGGCGCTCAACATCGGTCAGGGCACGATGACGAAGATCAAGCAGAACCTCTTCTGGGCTCTTGGTTACAACACCGCCATGATCCCTCTGGCGAGCCTTGGCCTGCTGCAGCCGGCGCTTGCGGCGGCGGCCATGGCCATGAGCAGCGTGAGCGTGCTGGGCAACAGCCTCCTCTTCCGACGGTACGATCCCCACGAACCGCCCCGGTTCCTGGGCAGCCGCACCCTCCGTGACGTGTTACGAACATCACGTTCAACGACAGGTTCTTAACGAACGTAACACCAATCGGGGGGTATGGAGCTCGATGAGACGACGCAACGCATCCTGCAGGTGCTCCGGGAGGACGCCCGGCTCAGCTTCCGCGAGGTGGCTGAACGCGTGGGCGTCTCCCCACCCACGGTGAGCCGACGGGTGGCGGACCTGGAGGATCTGGGTCTCCTTCGAGGGTACCAGGCCGTGGTGGACCCCCTGCGGGCGGGGGAGCGCGTGAGCCTCCTCACGGTGCGGGGACCGCCCGAGCGCCTCCGGACCGCGTCCGAGGCTCTTGGGGCGCTCCCTGGCGTGCGGGAGGTGCTGTTGCTCACCGGGAGCCGCCTCCACCTGCGGGTTCACCATCGGGACGCCCGGGAGCTCGACCGCGTGGTGGAGGCCCTGGAGGATGTGGAGGGCGTGGAGGATGTGATGCACCAACGGGTGCGGGAGGTGCTGGAAGCGGGAACCGTCACATCCACCTCGACCCCCGGGGCGGGGGATGTGGAGGACGCCGACATCGCCTGCCACCAGTGCGGAGGACCCATCCACGGCCCGCCGGTGCGTACGCGCGAGGCGGAGCGCCTCCACGTCTTCTGCTGCACCACCTGCCGTGGACGGTTCCAGGAGCGCTTGGAGGAGGTTCAGGCCAGAGGCAGGGAGGAGAGCGGGTTAGGCGAGAACCCACCCCATGAGGATGCGGGCTGACCCCCGTTCAGGCTTGGACGACGGGATCGTGGTCCTTGGGTTCGTCCACGACCTGGACCTTCACGGGGAGCGCCGTCTCGTCCTCTTCGAGGTCGAGGATGCTCCGCACCGCCTTCTCGATGAGCCCGCTGCCCATGAGGGCGCCAAGGCCCCAGAGGAGCATGAGCTCACGTCGCTTGAGGAACACCCACACGGTGGCGGCGGCGCCGACGCCGGTGACGGCGATGGTGACGGCGGTCTCCTCCCGTAGGAAGCGTTCCACGTCGGCGAGGCCGCGGTCGCCCCGGGCGACGGAGCGGGCGATCTCCCGACCCAGGACGAAGGCCTCGGCTCCCCGAGCGATACGCTTCAAGAGCATGGAAGAGGTTCGGGGGCTCCTCCATGAAAAGGGTTCCGGAACGGGGAGCGGGGACCTGGGTCCTATGGGACCGTCACCGTGTCGCCCAGGGATGGGGTGAGGACGTTGCGGTGGGCGAGGTCCGCCGCGAGCTCCTCCCGGTGCTCGCCGTGGCACAGCACCACCGTGTGGGGGTCGCAAGCCTCGGCGAAGGCCACGAGCTCGTCGTGGTCGGCGTGGCTGCTGAGGTGGAACCGATCCACCGGGGGCGCTGGGCGAACCATCTGACCGTCGATCTCCATCACCCCCTCCTCCAGGAGGCGGCGGCCGTTGGTGCCCTCGACCTGGTACCCGGTGAGGAGCACACGGCTCCCGGCATCCCCCCGGAGCTTGCTCAGGTAGTAGAGCACGGGTCCTCCCTCGAGCATGCCGCTGGTGGTCACCACCACCTCGCCCCCCTCCGTCACGCGGCGGCGGTCGCGTTTCCCCCTGACGGGTCGGGACGCTCGCAGGGCGCGGACGTAGGCGTCGGCGTCCCGGAGCGCCCCGGGATGGCGCTTGAAGAGCTTCATCACCGTGGTGCCCATGCCGTCCACCCAGGGCTCGTAACCGGCCTCCGCCAGCACCATGAGCACCTCCTGGGTGCGGCCCGTGGCGAAGGCGGGGACGATGGCGGTGTGACCCTGGCTTGTGGCCTCCTCCACCGCGTCCAGGAAGCGCGCGTGCTCCGCGTCCTGGTCGGGGTGATGGCGCCCGGCGTACGTCGCCTCCATCACGAGGACGTCGCATGCCACGGGCTCCGCACCCTTCACGAGTTGGCTGTCGGAGGTGTTGAGGTCCCCCGTGAAGAGGAGGCTGGAGCCGCCACCCTGCACGTGCACCAGGCTCGAGCCGGGGATGTGCCCAGCGTTCGACAGGGTCACGTTGACGCCCTGCACCGACGTGATGTCCCCGTGGGAGGTGGGGCGGAACGCCCGTCCCATGGCCTCGATGTCGCGTTCATCGTAGGGTTGCGGGTACCCCTCCAACCGTGCCACCTTCCTTGCGTCCCGGGCGAGGATCGTGGCCAGTTCAGGGCTGGGGTCGTTGGCGAGGATCGGGGTGTTGTAGCGACCTGCGAACCACGGGAGCATCCCCGCGTGGTCCAGGTGGGCGTGGCTGAGGACCGCCGTGTCCACAGGGGGAGCTTCCAACGGGAACTCCGGCGGGTCGCGAGGTGCCATCCCGTAGTCCAGGAGGAGCCTCACGCCCTCCACCTCCGCCAGGAGGGCCAGGCGCCCCACCTCGTCCACGCCACCGAGGAAGGTCAGGCGCACGCGGGGGCCTCCCCGCTCAAGTTGGAGCGTGCGCTGTGGGGGGGTGGCTGGAGGGGGGAGGGGGCGCCGCCGGCGGTTCCGTCACCGGCGGGTGGCCGGCCGCCCATGGACGTCACTCGTCCTCGGGAGGTTCGCCTTCGCCCGGCGAGTCCGTGTCCTGGCGCCGGTAGAGCACCACGCCGAAGACCACGACGACGGCTCCGAGGAGCACGAAGAGGTACCAGTACTGCTGCGCGAAGCGGCTGAGGTTCGCCACCTGCGCATCGCTCACCTCCTCGGTGCGGGTGTTGTAGTACTTGTCAGCACGTCCGTTGTCGTCGGTGTCGATGCCCAGCGCGTCCTTACCCTGACCGGGGGCGGACAGGATGCTCGTGGTGATGTCGCGCACGGGATCGTGGTACGTGTCCAGCACGCCGTCGCCGTCGGTGTCCAGCAGGAACTGGCGTTGGTCGTCGCCCACGATGCGTCGGGATTCGGCATCGCCCAGGATCCGGAGCACCGGGTTCCAGAAGGCGTCCACGACGTCGTCCCCGTCGGTGTCGAGGAGGTAGTCGGGGCTGCCATCCTCGTCGATGTCGGGGGTCCACCGGATGTCGTACACGACGACGTCGTCGGGGTCCCAGTACACGTCGGCAACACCGTCGAGGCCACCATCCCTGGGATCGTCCAGGAGGTGGTCGACGGACCGGTCTTCGTCCCCGTCGAGGGCCTGCAGGAACGTGCTGTTCCTGCCCTCGCGGAAGATCTCCCGGTAGAGCTCGAATCCGTCGCGGCGGTCCTTGTTGTGGTCCACCGCAAGCTCGAGGAAGCCGTCCTGGTCCACGTCCTGGCTTCTGTATGGGAGGACGTTCACCACGATGGCCTGGGTGCGGTTGTCCCACTCGTCCACGACGGCACCGCGGTCGGTGCCGGCCCACACGCGGAACGTGAAGGTCCGGGGCGTGGGCAGGGGGGAACGCGGGGACTTGAGGGTGGCGATGGCCTCCTCCGTCTCCCCGGGCTCGAGGAAGAACCTGTCCCTGTTGAAGGTGACGCTCCAGGCGCCCTCGAGGCCCTGGAGGTCCATGGACACGTTCAGGGTGTCGTTCCCGTTGCCGCGGTTCGTGATGTCGATCTTGATGCGCTTGTTCACCCCGGGGATGAAGTCCACGCGCTCGTTACCCACGTCGAGCCCCACCGCGTAGTCCTGGAGGACCGCCGTGAGGGCGGCCTGGGACTGGTGCTCGAAGTTCGAGTTGTACACTGTGAGCCGCGTGTCCACGGTGGTGCCATCGCTCTCCTCGAAGGGCGCGCTCACGTTGATGTAGACGCGCTCCCGGGTGTTGGGAGCAAGCGTAAGGTCGTCGATGACCACGCCGTTCTCGTCCTCCACGTGGGCGTTCCATCCTGTGGTGCTGGGTTCGTTGAGCACCAGCGGGAAGGTGTCTTGGGCGGTGCCGCGGTTCTGCACGTCCACCGTGAAGCGGGTGTGGGAGCCGCGCTCCACGAGCTCCTCCACCTTGTCCACCTTGAGCACGGGGCGGCCGACACCCTCGTTGATGCTCACGGTGAAGGTCTCCACGGCGAAGTTCTGCTCGTTGCCCACCTCGTAGGCCTTCACGATGAAGCTGTGGGAGGTGCCCTCGACGACATCGTTGGGAGCACGCACCACGAGGCTCGTGGACTGGGTCTCGCCAGAGGCGAGGTCGCCGTCCGGGTCCTCGCTGGTGGACTCGAAGCTGTCCTTGCCCAGGAGGACGGTCCAGTCGCCGGTGCCCTGGGCCTCAAGCCGCACGTCGGTTGAGGACTGGGCTGTGTTCGTGACATCGAAGGGGAACGACACTTCAGACCCGCCGGGGCTGGTGATCCGCGTGGTGCCGTCGGTGGCGCTGACCTCCAGGTCCCCCTCCTCCACCACGCTGGCCGTGACGTTGAGGAAGGTGGCGATCCGGTCCTGCTTGCCATCGTCCGCCTTGGTGTCCCGGGGGTCGTCCCAGCTCGCCTGGATCTCGATGTCCGCCTCCTGACCGGGTTGAGCGGTGTTGGGAGCGGTGACGAGGACCGCCACAGGCTGCTCCTTGTAGGCGGAGATGGTGTAGTTCTGGTGCGCGGGCACCACGTTCCACCCGGTGGGCGCCTTGGCCTGCAGGTGGAAGGTGCCGCGGGCACCACCGGAGTTGTTGAGGTTCACGAGGAAGGCGGTGGTGCCGCCGGGCTGCACGAACTCCTCGGTGGACACGGGCTCCAGGGTGAGCCGGGGCATGTCCAGGATCTGGGTCTCCAGGATGAGCTGGTCGTCGCCGGCGAACTCGCCGGTACCGGACGCGGTGACGACGATGCTGTTGGATTCGCCAGCCAGGGGCTTCTGGTCATCCTTGACCTCAGGGAGCCAGACGCGGACCACGTACTCCTCGTCCATGTAACCCACGTGCTCGTCGCTGCCGTCGCAGTCGCCGTCCTGGTTCACGTCGCGGCAGTTGTCGAAGGTGTGGGTGTCGTGCCACTGGGTGGCATCGCCGGCGAACTCGTGAGCAGGCACGAGCTTGGCGCGCCAACCGTCCTGTTCCTTGATGCCGGTGAGGCCCACGGTGACCTCAGCGGGGTCGCCACCGCCGCCGTCGGCGTAGGTGGCTCCGTTGGTGAGGCGGACGCGGTACGTGGCGTGGGCGCGCTCGTCGCTGGAGGCGACGGCCACCTCCTTCACCACGGCGTCCTCGCGGGCGTTGGTGATGTCCACGAGAGGTCGCTTGCCCGTGTCGCTTTCCGTGGAGAAGTCAGCGTACTCGTCGAGGTCGCCACGGGAGACGGCCTCGAGGAGGAGGGCGGACTGGCTCTCCACGCCGTTGTTCCCCTCCACGTGCACGCCGGCGCTGGAGAAGGCCTGGCTGTTCTCGGCCCGGGCCTCCACGCGGAAGTCGAAGGTGGTGGGGGCGAAGTACACCGCGTCGTTGCGGTGGGGCACCTTCACGTACACCTCGGCGGTCTCGTCGGGGCCGAGGTTCCGGATGGTGTTGATACCGGGCTCCTCGCCGGTGCGGGGGTTGATCTGGACGATCTCGGGACCGATCTCGAGGGTCTCGGCGTTCTGATCGCACTGAGCCTCGTCGGGGTTGTCGGGATCTGGCTCGGCGCTGTTGAACTTGACGTCGTCGAAGAACGCCTTGGGGCAACGGTTCGCGTCCACTTCGAGCACCGTTCGCTCCTGGATGGACGAGTCGGGGATGTTGAGGAGGAAGTTGTCCGTGGTGTCCCCGGTGTTCGTGACCCACACCCGGAAGTACGCGGCGTCCAACCCGTCGTCCTCGTCCTTGTCCACGTCGTCGTCGGAGGAGCCAACGTTCAGGGGGCCGCTGGGGTTGCCGCTGTTGTCGGGGCAGGCGTTCTCATCGCTGCACTCCATCTCCATGTAGCGGAGGTTGCTCGCGTCGATGCTGTTGAGGATCTCCACACGGACACCCTCGGTGAGCTCCACCTGGGCGGTGACCTCACGCAGGGGCGCCTCGAAGTTGGAGCCCGCGCCCGGGTACGTGACGTTCACGAAGGCGGAGTGGTCGTCGGCAGCCTGCGCCCCGAAGGTGCGGAAATGCACCGTGACGGTCTGGATGTCACCGGGGGGTACGGAGCTCGCCGTGAAGCTGTCGGTGGCCCGTCCGTGGGACCGGAGGCTCACGTTCCAGAGGGGGTCGTCGGTGCCCTCTCGCATCTGCACGAGGATGTCCGTGGGCACGGTGCCCTTGTTCCACGCGTAGAGCGTGACGGTGGCGTTGTCCCGGGGCCGGATGAGCGTGTCGATGGCGGCTTCACCCCGGATGATGCCGACCTCGTTGGTGCGCTCGTCGTCCACGGTGGCCAGGAGGTCCAGCTCCTCGCTCACGGTGGTGTCGAGGTTGCTCGTGGCGTTGAGGGTGAAGAGGCGGCTCGCGCCCAGGGCTGCGTCGGAGGGCGCGTGCACCGTGACGCGCAGGAGGCTGGACTCGTTCGCGTTCAACCGGATGCGGTCGCCGGCGAGGAGGTTCGCGCCCTTGATCTCGGAGCGCCAACCCTGGGAGAGGGCGGAGCTCGAGAGGGAGAGGTCGAAGGTGTCGCGGTTGCCACCGGTGTTGTTGATCTCCACGAGGTACGTGGTGGAGCCGTTGGGGAGCACCGAGTGGCTGTCGGTGTCACCCTCGAAGAGGTCGAGGGCGATGTTCTGGTCGCTGTAGATGAAGTCCCACTGGAGGCCCAGGCCGTTCACGGGACCGGAGCCGCCCTTGCGGAAGGTGTCGGCACCGAAGAAGGCGCTGTACTCACCGGACTTCGCGGTGCTGTAGTCCCAGTACCCGTCGGGGAGTGACCAGCCGCGGCGTGCGTCGCCGCTGAGGGAGGCATCGCGCGTCATCTTCACCTGGGGTTCACCGGGGGCGAGCTCCACGTTCTCGCTGGAGCCTGTGGCGTTCCGCTTCAGGTAGAAGAAGGGCTTGATGTCCCGGAGGTCCTTGACGCCGAAGGCCGATTCCACGACGAACCGGGCGTCGATGACGTCCTTCTCGTCGTCGGTGTGGTTCCGGAGGACGTCCGTGACCTGGCCGTCGAAGTCCTCGATCCAGGCGGCGGCGCGGATGGCGTCCTCGGCGAAGAGCTCCATGTAGGATGCGTTGGCTTCGCCGCTGCCCTCACGCTTGAGGACCCACGTGACGCGGTCGGGGGAGACCGCGTCATCCAGGTCGTCGCCGAGGCTGCCGCCGGCGGGGGCTTGGAAGTTCTCGCCTTCCACGGCGAAGATCTCGATGCGGAGTCGGTCACCCTCCTCCACACGAAGCTGGTTGTCGGGTTGGAGGTTGGCGTTGAACCAGGGGATCGTCTCGGTGATGCTGATGTTCGCCCGGTACCCCTGACGGGGGTCGTGGGTGGTGTCCGGGACGAAGTTCCTGAGCTCCGCCACCTTGCGGTCGCTGGAGACGTCCGCGCGGTCGTGGAAGACCTGGATGGTCCACTTGAGTTGCGGGGGGGCCTCCACGAAGATGTTGGCGCCCAGGGCGTTGACGCCCTTGATGCTGAAGGACTTCTCGAAGGGCTTCGTGTGGAACTGTGCCTTGGCGGTGGAGTCCTCGACGCATCCGGTACTGGTCTCGCACACGCGGTAGACCTCGGGGATGAACGTGACGCGGCTGGGGCGGTCCGTCACCATCTGGCCCGGTTCCGCCTGGGTGGAGTCGTCGGGTCGGGTGAACCACAGGTTGTTCTGGCTCTTCAGGTTGTGCCACTTGACGTCCGCGGGGGTAAGCTCCACGGGATCGCCGTCGCCCCGGGGTTCAGCCCATGCCGAGGTGGGGGTGGCGAGGGTCACGAAGCTCGACGTAAGGAGCAGCAGGGCGAGGATGGCAGGGATCAGCGTTCGGTGGGCGTCACGCATGAGAAACACCTTGAGGGGGTAGGGGACGGTTAGCTACCGCCAAGCAGGTAACGCTACGAGCTTGACTGGTAGGATTTATAAGTTTCGCTATCTCCGAGGGTACAAGGGACAAGGATTCACCACCTCCAGCGGTTGCGAAGGACCGCCGCGGCGAGGCCGGCGACGGCCAGGAGGAGGGGTTCGAAGCCCGGCACCTCCTGGCGACCGTCCTCCACGCGCTCCCAGAAGGTCCGTTCCTCCTCGGGGAAGTCGTGGAAGATGGCGCTGATGGTCACGTTGTCCTGGACGTCGGGGTCCACCTGCCCCGCCATGGGGAGGGGGATGACCTGGAGCTTGACGTTCACCTTGTCGCCCACGACGCCGTTGGCGGGCGCGTGGATGACCACGGGGATCGTAACGGAGGACCCTGAGTTCACCTTGAACGGGTCCAGGGGCCGTTCGACGACCCATCCGCGGGTCCCGTGGGGGGTCTTCTCGTGGACGAAGACGAAGGACGTGTCCACGCTTCCGGTGTTGGACACGGTGATGTTGAACCAGCCGG
>CAZDGP010000012.1:1767-15389 GCA_964505085.1 uncultured Thermoplasmatales archaeon | reverse complement strand
ACGAAGGACGTGTCCACGCTTCCGGTGTTGGACACGGTGATGTTGAACCAGCCGGGGATGGTGGAGTTCACGTGGCGCGCGGTGGCGTCGCTCTCCGTCTTCACGCCCAGGAAGGGGTCGACGAGGTACTCCACGGCGGCGCTGGCGGTGGCGGAGCCTGTCTCCACGGTGACGACGAAGGTGTTGCGGGTGCCCGGGTCGGTGGTGCCCGGGACGCGGGTCTGCAGCGTCACGGTGGTGGTGTCCCCGGGGCCGATGCTCTGGCTGGCGGGCTCGTCCACCTGCCAGTTGCTTCCCCGCGTGGGGCTCTGGCGGACGGAAACGCGGGCGTCCACCTGGGAGTTCCCCAGGTTCTCCACGATGAAGTTCGCCCGGACCGTGTCCCCGGCGTTCACAGCACGGATGGCCGGGGCCTTGGCCAACCGTACGCTGATGCCTGAGGTGGTCTCCACGTGGACGGGGAGGTCCACACGGGCGGAGACCGAGGGGTCGAGCTCCGACGTGAAGGTCACGGGAAGCTCGTGGTCCCCTGCGGAGGCGCTCTCGGGGGTGACGTCCACGCGGACGTGGACCGTCTCCCCGGGCAGGAGGCTGATGCGGGTGCGGTTGGCGTCCACGCTCCAGGCGGTGGTGGTGGAGGTGGAGAACCGGAGGGTGTCCTGGGCGGAGCCCTCGTTCCTGAGGAGGAGCGTGAAGCTCCCGGTCTCGTGGGTGCCAAGCTCCGGGCGTCCCGGAGCCTCGCTGGTGAGGTTCCCGTCGTCGCCGAGGAACCCCGCCACCGCCTTCCGGTGGAACGCGACGGCGGTGACGTTCCCGTCGGGGTGAGCGAAGACGGCGTGGCCTGCGCCGCCGGTGACGGCGGCGAGGGTGGTGGCGCCGGGAAGCGCCCAGATGGGTTCGGACCGCTGGACATGGTGGGCGAGTGCCGCGCCGTCCACGCCGTCCACGGCGGTGACCATGTAGGCGCCGCTGCGGGTCATGTCGAGGTCCACCACGGGGCTGGCCGTGGCGTGGGTCCAGATGCTTCGCAGGGTCGCGCCGTCGCCGGAACGCACAAGGTAGTGGAGGCCGTCGGTGGCTCCCGCCGCCACCCGTTGGCCGTCGGTGGCGAGGGCGATGTTGGCGACGCGGGTGCCATCGAGCTCCACGGTGGAGGGCCCGTCCACGGTCCCGTCTTGGTTGTGGAAGCTCAGGACGAGACCGTCGCTCGTGCCGGCCACGAGGTACCGGCCGTCAGGGGTGATGGCGAGGCTCAGCACCTCCGTGGGAAGGTCACCGTCGTCGGTCCATGTGGCGGCGGGGTCGGTGTTGCCGCTGCGGGGATGGACCTCGAGGTAGGCTCGGTCCCCAACGTCGGTGTCGGCTTGCCCGGCCACGGCGAACCAGTCGCCGTTGGCGGCGAGGGCGGCGGCGCCGAGGGTGCCATCGAGGCTGATGTCCTTCAGGAGGTTGCCGTCGGCGTCGTAGAGGTACGCGTTGGCGTTGCTCGTGGTGCTCGTTGTGACGAGGACGTAGGTACCGCTGCTGGAGACGTCCACGGCGGTGACGGGTTGGGAGAGGCGCTTGCTCCAGGCGGGGTTCGGTGCGTCCTCCCGGGGCACGTAGTAGAGGTTGGGTTCGGAGGTGCCGGTGCCTGCGTCGCCGGCGGGTTCCTCCACGCCGGCCACGACCACGGACCCGTCGGAGGAGACGGCCACGTGGTCGGTGCCCTCGTGCTGGAGGAAGCTGTCGTCCGTTTGGGAGGCCACGGGACCGTCGCTGAGGTTGAGGAAATGGAGGTCGGTGTCGGACTGGGAGTTGGGGTCGGGGTCGTCCGTGCCCAGGGCCACGAAGCCGCCGGTGTCCGATACGTCGAGGTCCAGGGGGCTCCCGGGGTAGGAGACGGGGCTCCACCCGACCTCCTGGGGATCCTCCGCCGCCGCGGGAGCGGCGGCGAAGCTGGCGGTGAGGAGCGTCAGGACCAGGATGGCGACGTGGTGCTTCGTGAGGTTCATGTTACCACGTGGGGGGGTCTTCGGGGCGGCGGTTCCGGTAGGTGAGGAGCGCAGCGAGGACGAGGGCGGTGGCGATCCCGGCGGGACCCGGCCCGGGGATGCCCAGGAAGCCGTCGTCCTCGTTGTCCTGGACGCGCTTCACCGCGATGTTCACCTCTTCGGTGAACCCGCCCTTGCTGTCCAGGAGCAGCGTGACCGTGGCGGCCTTCGGTTCCTCGACGCTGGGTCGCACCGTCACGGGGACGGTCTTGGTCTCGCCTGGGCCGAGGGTGAGGTTGCGCTGCTGGTTGGGCACCAGCACGTCCCAGTGCTCCTGGAGGTTCTCTGGACGCACCGTGGTGTTGATGCGGACCACGTCGAGGCTGTTCCCCGTGTTCGTCACCCGCAGGAAGGTGGTGTTGGAGCCGCCGGGGATCGCCTCGATGGTGGGGTGGTCCACGCTGGCGTCGAGGCTGAACGTGGGGTTCACGCGGGCGGTGACGTTGTGGACGCTTTGGGTGTCGCCGCCGTCGGCGATGACACGGATGCGGTTGTAGTCACCGTCGCTGGCGCTTGCTGGTGCCTTCACGGAGAGGGTGAGGGTGTGGGTGGCGCCGCTTGGGAGCCTGTAGGGGCTGAAGCGGTTCTCGTACTCCCGCACCTCCACGTCCCATGCTCGGGCGGTGCTGTGACCCTGCTCCACGGTGAAGTTGATCCAGGCCAGGGAGTTCCCCTTGTTCGCGAGCTGGAAGGCGTGGACCTCCTCCGTGTTGGCCCGGAGCCTCAGGTCGGTGTCGGGGGTGGTGATGTTGATGTCGGGGTCCCGGAGGACCTCCGTCTCGACCTCCGCGAGGGTAGCACCCTGGTTCCCGGACTGACTGATGACGCGGATATCCGTCTCGTAGGTGCCGGGTGCCTTCAGGGGCGGGGGTGTGATGGTGAGGTTCAGGGTGGTGGTGCGTCCCGGGAGGATGGTGCGCTCCACGAGCTCGGGGCTGGCGCTCCATCCGCTGGGTTGGCTCACGCTGATGCTGAACCTGTCGGGGACGCTTCCGTTGTTCGTGATGCGGACGGTGCCCGTGACAGGTTCCTCAGGTCGTGTGACGAGGGTGTCGGGGGTGGCGATGTCGATGTCGTGGACCTGTCGGAAACCGTAGACGTGGCCTTGACCGTTCACGTTCGCGATGGCGGCGATGCGGTCCCCGTCGTTGCTGATGTCCACGGAGCTTACGGTTCCCTGGAGGTCCACGGTCCAGATGAGCTTGCCCGTGGCCTTCGTGAAGCCGTAGACCTTGTCGGCGCTGGCGGCGACCACGATGTTGCCGTCGCCGCTGATGGCCACGTCCTGGATGCGGTTGCCGTCGGGTTGCTCCCACGTGGGACCGGGGATCCCGTAGTGCTGGGTCTCGTCCTCGAGGCCGCCGTTCTCGAAGAAGTGCATGGTGCCGTCGGCGGTGCCGGCTGCGAAGTATCGGCCGTCGGCACTGATGGCGGCGGCTGTGACGCTGGAGCCCTCGGTGTCCCCGAACCAGCTGTCGAAGTTCTCCTCGAGGTTCCCGCTGGCGTCGGTGGTGCGCGCGTAGAGGTGGACGCCGACGCCGACGCTGGCCTTGGGGTCGGTCTGGGTGCCGGCCACGGCGTAGAGGCCGTCGTCGCTGAAGGCGAGGTCGCTCACCTCGTTCGTGCTGGTCTCGAAGAAGTTGGAGTCGTGGACGCGGGGGTTGAAGTAGAAACGTACGTAGTCCTCGGTACCCACGGCGTACACCTCCTCGGCGTTCTGGCCGCCGGGGGCGGCCACGGCGTTTGCGCGGCCGTCGAGGCTCGTCACGTAGGTGGCGTCGGGGGACCCGTCGGGGCTTCCGATGTCACTGTAGATGGCGAAGCGCCCGGGGTTGGAGGCGACGCTCTCGTTCAGGCCCAGGAAGCTCGCGAGGACGTAGTCCCCGTTCCCGGTGAACGCGACGTCGGTGGTGCGGGCGCTGGGGAGCTCCTCGTACCACCGGGGGTCCTTGCCGCTGCGGTCGAAGACGTGGACGGTGCCGTCGGGTCCGCCCACGGCGAACTTGTCCGCGCCGCTGCTGCCCCCGTGGGGCACCGCCACCATCTGGCTGAACCCGGCGGTGAAGTTGTCGTGGGATGAGGTGCCGTAGAGGGTGCCGGTGCTGGCGAGGTTGAAGATGTGGAGGTCCTTGCGTTCGAGGGCGGTGTCCGTGCTGGACTTCTCGATGACGACGCCGGCGAAGGTGCCGCTGGCATCGAGGTCGAGGTCCGCGGCGGGTGCGTTCATGATGGAGGGGTTGAACTGGAGGCCCTCCGGCGCTCGCGCTGCCGCCGTGGGGGCGAAAAGCGAGACGATGATGAGGAGGAGCAGGAACGCGGGAGCTGCCCAGCGCCTTGGAGGTTGCATTGGGATCACTCGGGTTGTCCGACCCTGTGGCCCGGAACGGACTGGCTCGTGATGCCGATGGCCGTATATAAACTTGTACGTTTCATGCGGTGCTCTCCGGCAGCTTCAGCGTAGGCAACGGGCTTCCGGTACCCCTTGGGGTAGATAAGGCTTTTGGATAAGGCGTTGGGATGACCCGGTTAGGGCCGTGTGCGCTTGAGGCGAAGGTAGCTCACGGCGTCCTCCTGGGGGAGCGCCAGGAGGAGGGTCTTGCGGACGCTGTGGGCGAGGCGGACACGTCCGCTCACCTGGGGCCAGGGGATGGGTTCGGTGGGGTCCACGGCGTGGACGAGGTAGGGTGCGTGGCCCTCGTCGGGGTGGCTCTTGTACACGCGGAAGTGCCCCCCGAACTTGTACCCGGTCTTGGGGAGGAGGTGCCGGTGCTTGAGGTCGCGGTACACCCGGGCGCGGCGCTCGTCCTCCTCGAGGGCAGCACCCTCGTGGTGGGAGAGGGTGGAGATCGTGGGGTCACGCAGGGGGTGGCCGTGGGGGTCGGTGATCTCGAGGTCGCGCTCCCGGTGGAGCCACCAGGCCTCGGGCAGGCTCACCTGGAGCCCGGGTCCCGCGGGGTGGCCGAAGAACTCCTCATCGTGAAGGGGCTCGGCGAGGCTCGGATCCAGGATGTAGACGCGGTCGTGGAGGAGGAGCGCCCGCCCCGGGAGGGCCTCGGTGGAGACGGGAGCTTCGCCCTGGGGGTCGTCGGCGGTGACGTGGTAGTACGTGAGGTCGCCCTCGCCGTCCACCACGGCCACGAGGACGCGCTTCTCGAGGTTGGCGGCGCGTTCCGCCGCTTGGAGGATCTGCGTGGGATGGAGGGTCTCGGACTCCCCGCGGACGAGGACGTGGCGGTCGCTGGGGGTCTTGCCGGGGAACCCGCCTCGCGGGTAGAGGTGGAGGTCCACGGGTTCGTCGGGGTCGCTCTCGCCGGGGGCGTGGGGGGGTTGGAGGATGTGGCCGCGTTCCCGGAGGTCGCGGTAGGCGGCGTAGCGGGTGGTGAACCCGGGGTCCCGGGCGGCGGATCGCCGGAACACCTCCTCGGGGTCGAGGGGGGTGGCGTCGCGGTCCTCGACCGTGAGGCGCCCCACCTCAGCGAGGTACGTGGCCTCCACGGGATCCAGCTCGAGGCCGCCGCCGCTCACGGGGGTGCCGTAGGCGCCCTTGTTGTAGATGCGGTGGGCGCTGGACTCGTCCTCCACGAGGGCGCGGTCCCCCAGGAGGCGGGCCACGGCCACGTCTCACGACCTCCCGGCGAGGTGGTCGAGGACGGACTGGAAGACCACGCGGCCGTCCCCGGGCCCGTCGGGGTCGTCGTGGGTGCGGGTCCAGTCGGGGTGCTGCCATCGGTAGAAGACGCGCTCGGGGTGGGGCATCATGCCCAGGACGTTCCCCTGGGGGTTGCTCACGGCGGCGATGCCCCCCGGGCTTCCGTTGGGGTTCCAGGGGTAGGGCGTGGCGGTGGGGTCGTCGCCGTCGGGGGTGACGTAGCGGAAGACCACCTGGTCGCGGGCCTCGAGCTTCCGCAGGAGCTCCTCCTCCTGCTCGAAGGGGAGGAGGAACTTGCCTTCAGCGTGGCTGGCGATGCTCGTCACCACCTCCCCCCGGGGGAGGTTCCGCGTGAAGACGCAGGACCCGTCGGTCTCGTGGCGGAGGAGCACGGGGCGGCACTCGTAGTGGTCGCTGTCGTTGAGGTGCAGCGCCGCCTCGGGGACCTCCGCCATGTGGTCCTCGAGGGTGGGGAGGAGCCCCAGCTCCACGAGGACCTGGAACCCGTTGCAGATGCCAAGCACCGGCCGTCCGGAGGCCACGAAGTCCTCGAGGTCGTCGCCGTACCGGGACTTGAATCGGGCGGCCCAGATGGCGCCGGCGCGGATGTAGTCCCCTGCGCTGAAGCCGCCGGGGAAGACGAGGACGTCGTAGTCGTCGAGGCGGCGGTGGTCCCCCTTGGGGACCTTCTCCGCGTCGAGCTGGTTCATGTGGACGGCCTCGGCGTCGGCGCCGAGCTCCCGGAAGGCCTCCACGGTCTCGTCCTCGCTGTTGGTGCCCTCGATGCGGAGCACGGCCACCTTCGCGGCGTCGTCCTGCGTGGTCATGGTGTCAGGCCCCCACGATGTCGGGGAGGGCGTTCGTCCAGACGTCCCGGGCCTCCTGGAGGGTCACGTCCACCCGGGCCTCGCCCCCGCTGGCGATGCGGATGCGGTCCCCGCCGGCGGTGCCGAGGCGGTGCAGGGGCACGTCGTGCTCCCGGAAGTGCGCCTCGAGGGCGTCGGGGTCCCTGGCCTCGAGGACCCAGCGGGTGGGGGATTCCCCGAAGAGGAGGACGTCGTCCCGGAGCCCGGTGACGTCGCCGCCTACGTCCACGGTGACGCCGAGGCCGGCGCCGAAGGCCATCTCGCAGAGGGCCACGGCGAGGCCGCCGGTGCTCACGTCGTGGGCGCTCGCCACGAGGCCATCTTCGATGGCGGTGATGACAGCTTCCGCGTACCGCGTGGTGAGGGTCCAGTCCACGGGGGCGACGCGATGGCTCTCGCCCCCGGCGTGCTCAAGGAAGAGGTTCCCGCCCACGTGCTCGGTGGTGTTCCCCACCTGGTAGAGCGTGCTGTCCTCGTCCTTGAGGTCGGTGGTGGTGGCGTGGGCCACGTCCTCCACGATGCCCACACCCAGGAGGCTGGGGGTGGCGGGGACGGGAGCGGTGGGGGACTCGTTGTACATGCTCACGTTCCCGCTTACGAAGGGCACCTCGAGGGCCCGGGCGGCCTCACCGAGGGCCTCGGTGCTGGCTTCGATCCAGCCCATGCGTTCGGGGCGTTCGGGGTTGGGGAAGTTGAGGCAGTCCGCCAAGCTGTCGAGGCGGGCGCCCACGGCGGCGAGGTTCCGCACCACCTCGTCCACGGCGTTGCTCGTGCCGTGGCGGGGGTGGAGGTGCGTGAGGTGGGGGTTCACGTCGCTGGTGAGGGCGAGGCCGCGGCGGCTCCCGCGCACGGGCCGGAGCACGGCGGCGTCGCCGTGGGTGGCCTCGTTCATGCGGCCCTGGAGGGGTTTGAGGAGGGTGTTCCCGCGGACCTCATGGTCGTACTGGCGGATGATGCTCTCCTTGCTCGCGATGTTGGGGTCGGCGAGGAGGTCGAACAGGAGGCTATCGTAGGAGTCGCGGGTGGGAGGAAGCTCCTCGTGGTCGCTCCCCTCGAAGGGGGTGCTGGGGCGCTCGTACTCAGGGCCCTCGTAGAGGAACTCGCTGTCCATCTCGAAGATGAGCTCGTCCTCCCAGCGGGCGCGCACGATGCGGTCCTCCAGCACCTCGCCGATGACGGTGGCTTCCACGTCCCACTTGCGGGCGATGTCGAGCACCGCGTCGACGTCGTCGGGGAGGACGGTGACGAGCATGCGTTCCTGGGACTCGCTCACCCAGACCTCCCAGGGCTTCATCCCGGGTTCCTTGAGGGGTACCTGGTCCAGGTGCACCTCGGCGCCGAGGCCGGCGTCGAGAGCCATCTCGCCGGTGGCGCAGCTGAGGCCGCCGCCGCCGAGGTCCTTCATGCCGGTGAGGAGCTCCTTCTCGTTCGCCTCGAGGCACGCGTGGATGAGCGGTTCCTTCGTGATGGGGTCGCCCACCTGCACGGCGGAGCGGGATTCCTCCTCGCTCTCCTCGCTGAGTTCGGCGCTTGCGAAGGTGACGCCGTGGATGCCGTCGCGGCCGGTGCGTCCGCCGAGGAGGATGTACCTGTCGCCGGCGCTCCCCACGCGGGAGCGGATGAGGCGCTCCTTGGGCATGATGCCGACGCACCCGACGTTCACGAGGCAGTTCGTGAGGTAGTTGGGGTGGAAGTTCACCTGCCCGGTCACGGTGGGGATGCCCACGCGGTTCCCGTAGTCGCGGATGCCGGCGACGACGCCCTGGAAGAGGTACTTGGGGTGCTTCGTTCCGGGGGGAAGGTCGTCGTACGCGATGTCGGGAGGTCCGAAGTAGAGGGGGTCGGCGAGGGCGATGGGTTGGGCGCCCATGCACGTGACGTCCCGGAGGACGCCGCCGATGCCGGTGGCGGCGCCGCCGTAGGGTTCGATGGCGCTGGGGTGGTTGTGGGACTCGATCTTCACCACGTACGCGTGGTCGTCGTCGAAGGGCATGACGCCGGCGTCGTCCCGGCACGTGATGCGGTCCTCGCAGATGCCGTAGACGTGGCGTCGGAGCAGGGGCTTGCTGGTCTTGTAGCAGCAGTGCTCGCTCCAGGCTTGCCCCATGGCCTCGAGCTCGATGTCCCGGGGGTCGCGGTCGAGCTCCTGGAAGTGCGCCTGCACCTCCAGCATCTCGTCGCGGCTGAGCCCGATCCCCATCTCGTCGCTTAGAGCCTCGAGCTCCTTGGGGCTGGCGTCGCGGATCCGCACCTCGTACACGGGAGGGTCGTCCCGCACGGGGTGGAGCCGCTCCTGGAGGACGCTCACCACGGTCACACCTCGGTGAGGTCGATGGTGTACTCGTGGAGCACGGGGTTGGCGAGGATGCGCTCGCACATCTCCTCGACGCGTGCGCGGGCTTCCCCCTCCCCGGCCTCATCGAGGGTGATGGTGAAGACCTGGGCGCTCGCCACGTCCTCGACGTCGCGGTACCCCAGGAGCTTCAGTGCTTTCTTGGTGTTGGCGCCCTCGGGGTCGCTGACCCCGGGTTTGAGCTCGACGCGGACCTCGGCCCGGTACATGGCCACCGGGGGAGCGATTGCGCAACCCCGCCTTAAGGGTATGGGTGGCGGGGGTGGGGCGCAGGGCCGCGGCGAGGGCGAGGACCACGGAGGCGAGGAGCGGTAGGGACGGTGCAGGGACGGGACGGGGCTCCGTGGGCTCCGTAGCGGGTGGGGGCGCGCTGCCACCGGGTTCGGGGTGGGGCACGTGGTCAGCGCCGCTGGTCATCACCTGCGGGTCCTGGGGTCCGTTGGGAGCGGTGGTCCCAGCGGGGTCGTCCGTTGGGTGCTGGGGAGGAAGGAGGACGGGGTCCGCGCGGAGGGTGGTCCCACCGGGGTAGTACGCGGTGGGCACGAGCTCGACACCCCGGGGGAGGTGGCTTGCGTTCGCCGTCCACGTACCGTTCCCCTGGGGGTGGGTGGGCCAAGCTTGCGGGCCGTGGAGGAGGTGGAGGGCCTCGGGTTGGGGTCCGTTCACGTGGACGGTGAAGGTGCCGCCTTCGTGGGCGGTGTGGAGGCTGCGGGGCGTGACGTTGAACCGGAGGGGGACCTCGACCCCTGTGGCGCCCGTGTGGATGGTGAGGGTCTCCTGGTGGGGGTGGGGCGTGTTGGGGGCGGGCAGGCGAACGTGGAGGGTGACGATGCCGCACCAGCCCCGCCAGCAGGACCCGTTCCGCGGGGGCAGCGGGAGCGTGGTGGGTGTTGCGATGGTGTGCCATGGACCGGGGGTGCCGTTCCCGGGGGCGATGGCCGCCTCGGCGCCGGGTGCGTCGGGGAGGTGGAGGGTGAGGTTGCTCCCGTCGTCGCTGTGGGTGCGAACCCGCACGTGGAACGTGGTGGGGTCGAGGCCGTGGCCCTGGTAGGGGTCGGGATCGGCGGGGAGCGCCGCGAGGGCGTTGGCGGTGGGGAGCATCGTGGGGAGGGCGAGGACCAGGAGGACCGCGGGGACGAGGCTCCGCGTCATGGTGCAGCCTCCGGGAGGGGAGCGGTGACGCGGAGAGCCCCCTCGTACGTGTCCGGCGGGGTGCCGGGGGGCACGGGCAGGGTGATGTGGAGCTGGAGGTCCTCGCCGGGGGCGAGAGGGTTGCCGCTCTCGACGTGCGCCACCTGTCCGATCCATCCCACGTCCATGGGGGGGGTGGTGGTGAGGGTGGCCTGGGGGGTCCACGTGGCACCCTGGGTCCCGTGGAGGGTGGGGAGTTCGACGTGGAGCTTGGGCACGGGAACGTTCCCTGCGTTGTGGACCACCACGGTGCCGGTGAGGGTGCTATCGTCGGTGGGTTCGAGGGTGAGGTCGTGGGGGATGCGGAGGTCGAGCCAGGGGCCGGCGTCCACGCTGCGGTTCCACGTGGTGGAGCCCCCTGCGCCGTGGGCGGTGACCTGGAGGGTGTACCGGCCCGTGGGGAGCTCCCGGGGCAGGTGGAGGCTGCATCCCGCTGGGTTGCAGGTGGTGTCCTCGACGACCTCATCGTGCCAGTTCAGGAGGCGGGCGGAGGTGGTCACGGGTGGCCCGTGGGGGTCCAGGGCGTGGACCTGGAGGTCCACGGTTCCGCCGGTGCTGGGGGCCACGTGGAGGGGGTCGCGGGGGGCGGGGGCGCGGTGCCACCGGACACCAACCAGGAGGTGCGGTGGCGTGGGCGCTACGGACAGGGTGCGGGTATGCGTGGGCCCGGTGCGGTTCCCCGGGAGGCGCGGTGTAACCTCGAGGGTGAGCTCCGTCCCGGGGGCGAGCCCCGTGGGGACGCTGAGGGTGGCGTTCCCCGGGGCACGGGTGCTGTCGAGCAGGGTGCCGTTGGGGTGGATGAGCCGCATGCTCGTGGACGCGTTCCCGTCGAGAACGGGGTGCACGTGGAGGTCGGTACCGGGCCGGGGTTGGGGCGGCTCCAGGTGGAGGTCCGTGACCTGGGGCGGGGGGTTCAGGTGGAGGTTCAGGGACTCGAGGTCCCGCGTGGTACCGTCGAGGTTGTGGTCGAACCCCACCATGTAGCGTCCCTCCGATGCGTCCTGGGGCAGGTGCAGGGTGAAGGGCACGTGGAGCACGCCCTGGTCGCCCTCCACGGCGTAGGGGACGGTGTCGCCGGTGGTGTCGAGGGTGCTTAGGTCCAGGTGGGTGGTGTTCCCGGGGAAGTGCACGGTGGCGTCGTCGAGCCATCCCACGCCCCACCGGTAGACGGCGGCGGTGAGGGTGCCCTCCTCGCTCACGGGCGGTCCCAGGGGACCGGGTCCGAGGTTCGCATCCCCGAGGTGGAGGGTCCCTTGGAGGGGTGGGATGGGGGTGGCGGTGGTGGCGTTGGGCAGGGTGCCGCCGAGGCCCTGGGGGAGCTGGTCGCGGACGCCGAAGGTGCGTTGGATGGGTGAGGTGTTCGCGTCCTGGAGGTGCACCGTGACGGTGTAGTTGCCGTCCTTCAAGGGGCTCCATGCGAAGGTGTGCTCCACCTCGGCGGAGGTGTCCTGCCAGGCGTCAGCTGGTAGGGGGAGGGTCCGGGTGGCGACGGGGACGTGGGAGCCGTTGGGTGCGGTCCGGGCCACGTCGAAGGTGACGTCGTCCACGGTGCCGAGGCCGTTGGGATCCTCCACGATGACGCGGGTGGTGAAGGTGCCTCCGGGGTACTTGCGGTTGTGCTCGTTCACGCTGTCGCCGTTGAACCGGAGCGTGGTGGGGTGGTCGGTGACGGTGGCGTGAACGGTGGCGGTGGCATCCGAAGCCTCGGGGGCTTGCACCTGTACGAGGAGCGGTTCGGAGGTGCCGTGGGAGCGGTTCCCGTCCACGTGGGCGGTGACCTCGTAGGCGCCCTCGCCGAAGACCGCGTCGAAGCCCGTGTCCACGGGGACGGGATCCCGGGTGAGGTTGAGTGGGGTGGGTGTTGCGTTCCAGGTGGCGGCGTCGGGGCCGGTGCCGTGGCGGAGGGTGAGCGTGAGGTTGGCGGGGTCCCGGGGGAGGGTGGTGAGGTTCAGCGCGAGGATGACGGGGACGCGCCATCGGGGGGTGATGTTCCCCACCGCCGTGATGTCCACCGTAACGGGGTCGGGAGCCACGGGCAGGGTGTGGTTCCATGTGGTGTTGGCGGCGAGGGGGGCGGTGGCGTGGACGGTGAGGTTCCGGGGTCCGACCTCCTTGGGCGTGTAGTTCGCCTGGACCACGTAATGGGTGCGTTGGGGTTCCAGGGGGAGGGGGTTGGGGTGAAGCGTCAGGTTGCCGCGGGCATCGTCCCACCCCCTAAGCTGGACCTCCGTGGGCGGGGTAACGTTCCCGGGGCTGGTGACGGTGAGGTTCAGGGGGAAGGTGGTGGTGTGGCGCGGGGGCACGTGGGGTGGGTTGGGGGTGGCTTCGAGGTGCAGCTGGTAGGATGCGTTCCTCGGGTGGGTTGAGGCGTCGCGAGGATCCTCGAGGGGCGCCTGAGGCGAGCTCGCGGGGGTGGGGACGCCGGCCAGGGCAGGCGTGGCCACGAGGAGGAGGACGATGACGGTGGTGACGCGGGGGCTTCGGGGATCCAACCGGGACGTCATGGGGTTAGGGTGGTGGGGGGTGTCGTAAGCTCTTCCCGAACACCTCGAACATCCCGGCACGCTAGGGCGCCCAAGGTGGGAGGTAGATGGAGATGGGAAGAGGAAGAAGAGAGGGGGAAGAGGGAGGGTCGCTGGGCGTGGTCACCCGAGCTTGCCCTTCTTGCCGCAGCCGGGGCATCGGTGCCGGAGCGGTCGCTCGCCGGTGTCCTCCAGGGCGAAGACGGTGCCGCATCCGCTGCACCGGAGCTTCACGCGCTTCGGAGGCTCCGGTGCCGGTGCTGCCGCGGCAAGGGGATCCTCCGGAGCGTCGTCCTCGGCGGAGGCGGGTTCGGTATCGTCCCGTGCCGCCCACTCGGTGGCGGGGCCCGCGTAACCCTCGCTGGGTTCCTCCACGGACCCCTCCTCGGCTTCGGGTTCCACCGTGGGCTCCTCTGGCTCGGGTTCCGGCGCGGGTTCCTCGGGCTCGCTGGCGAGGTCCTCCTCCTCGAGCACGCCCTCGGCACCGCAGCCGGGGCACATGTGCGTGAGGGGTCGGGTCCCATCGTCCTCGAGGTCGAAGATGGTGCCGCACTCGCTGCACTTGAGCGTCAGCACCTGGATCCCATCGTCCTCAGGCTCCTCCGGCTCCGGCTCAGGTTCCGGTGCAGGTGCCACGTGCGTGGCCCGCTCGGCCGCCGCTGGGTGCTCCTGGACCTCCTCCCGTTCGGCGACGATACCCGTGCCCACCACCAGAGCCTCGAAGGCCACCACCACGATCATGAGGATGATGAGGAGCGTGAGCACCCACGAGGCCCCCGGAGCCAGCAGGTACACCACGATGCCCACGAGCACGAGGAGGCTCGCGAGGCCGATGACCACGAGGCTTCCCATGCGCCGATGGAAGGGCTCCCAGTCCCGGAGGTCCTGGGGCACCTCCTCGCCCATGA
The DNA here is from genome assembly GCA_964505085.1 of uncultured Thermoplasmatales archaeon. Classification (GTDB taxonomy): domain Archaea; phylum Thermoplasmatota; class SW-10-69-26; order JACQPN01; family CAZDGP01; genus CAZDGP01. The sequence continues at coordinate 1,867 of CAZDGP010000012.1, read as the reverse complement.
TCGTCATGGTGGCGTCACGTCCCGGGGTCTCGGAGGTCATGCGTCCCACCTCCCTTGCGGGGCGGCGGTCGGTGGAACGATGGCGGTCGCGCTCACGCGT
>CAZDGP010000012.1:0-1667 GCA_964505085.1 uncultured Thermoplasmatales archaeon | reverse complement strand
CCACCTCCCTTGCGGGGCGGCGGTCGGTGGAACGATGGCGGTCGCGCTCACGCGTCCCACCTCCCTTGCAGGGCAACGGGTAGCTGGCACGGTGGCGGTCGCGCTCACGTGTCCCACCTCCCGAAGGCCGCGTAGGCTCCAAGGAGCACGGCCATGGCTCCCAGGGCCACCAGGGTGAGGATCTGGGGGCTGATGCCGATGGAGCCGGGTGCCGCAGCGTTGAAGCTCGCCACCTGGAACGCTTGGTCCTGGGACCCGTCGTCGTACGCCACCACGACGCTCACGGTGTAGTCCCCGGGTTCAGAGGGTTCGTACGTGAGGGTGTACGTACCGTCCCCCTGGCTCGTCATCTCCACCTCCTCCACGGGTTGACCGTTCCGCTCGATGATGGCGGTGACCTTGCTCACGGTCTTGAAGGGGTGGCTCACATCCACCTCCACCGTGATGGGGTCGCCGGCGGTGGTGTTGGACGTGGGGGTGTTCACGGGCTTCACCACGTCCGTGTTCAGGACGAAGACGTCCACGCGCTCCGTGGTCTCCACGGTGCCATCGCCCGCGCGCACGATGAGCGTGTAGTTGCCGTCGGTGACGCCGCTCACGTCCACGGTGGCGCTTCCGGAGTTCGAGGGTGCTGGCCCGAGCTCCTGCACGCTGCCGTCCTCCGCCTCCAGGGCGAAGCTCACGGCGAGGTCGTCACCGTCGGGGTCCGTAGCCGTCCACGTGACGTCCACGTTCCCCTTGATGGTGGCACCGCTGGCGGGCTTGGAGACGCTGAGGGTGGGCGGGTTGTTCCCCGTGGTGAGGTTCAGGGGGTTGTCGGGGCTCCCGAGTTGACCCACGTTCCCCACGTGGTCCAGGGCCTCCACGTAGAACTGGATGCGGCCCCGGACGTTGCTGGGGATGCTCGCCTCCCACATGTTGTCGAGGCTGTTCGTCATGCTCACGCTGTCGAAGTCGGTGCTTCCCTCCAGCGTGTAGAGGAGGTTGATGGCGCTGCGGTTCAAGCCGACGCCGTCGTCTTGGACCTGGACCCGCACGGTGCGACCGTCCTTCTCGATGAGGCTTAGGCGCGGTGTGGCCGGGTCGCCGGAGACGGTGAAGCTCGTGGTGTTCGCGTTCCCGGCCACGTCCACGAGGCGCACGTGCACCGTGGTCTCCCCAACGATGTCGTCGGGAAGCGCGAAGGGCCCCGTGTACGTGGTGGAGGAACCGCTGGCGCCCACGCGGTAGGTGACGTTCCCGGCGTTCACGCCGCTGCCGTCGTCCACGGCGGTGAGCGTGATGCGGCTGGCGCCGCTCAACCAGGTGGCGTTGGATGCGTCCACGTAGGCGTCCTGGAAGGTGTGCTCGATGGTGGGTGCGCCGGTGTCCACCCGGAACGTCCACGTCTTCGTGGTGTTGCTCCCCTGCTTGTCCTCGGCGGTGACGCGCACGATCCACTGGTCACCGTCGGAGAGCGCCGGGGGCGTGATGTTCAGGAGGTACGTGGAGTTCCCGGCAGGGTCCAGGGGGATGTCCCGGGCGGAGAGGTTCCCGGTGTCCTCGCCCGTGGTGACGCGGACAGTGTCCGTGTCGAGGTTCCTGTCGAAGATGCTCACCTGCACGGTGGTGGTGGCGTTGATCCACGTGACGTCCGCCGGCGGGTGCTCCTTCCGCACGATGGGCGG
>CAZDGP010000011.1:33963-35234 GCA_964505085.1 uncultured Thermoplasmatales archaeon | reverse complement strand
CACCTGGGCATCGGACCCATCGTCACGGGCAGCATCGTCATGCAGCTCTTCGTGGGTGCGAAGATCTTCGACCTGGACCTCCAGGATCCCCAGGACAAGAGCATCTACCAGGGCACCCAGAAGATCATGGTCATCCTCATGATCTTCGTCACGGCCATCCCCCAGGTGTTCGGCTTCCTCACGCCGAGCCAGGGCCTCATCGACATGACGGGTCTCTGGGGTGCTCGCGGCATCCTCGTGTTCCAGCTCTCCCTGGGCGCGTACCTCATCTTCCTCATGGACGAGGTCATCAGCAAGTGGGGTGTGGGGAGCGGTATCAGCCTCTTCATCGCCGCAGGCGTGAGCCAGTCCATCTTCACGGGGCTCTTCAGCTGGGTTCCCAACACGCCGGGGCAGGCGCTCACCACGGCGAACCCCCCCGGTGGCCTCCTGCCCAAGACCGTGTACCTGCTTAGCTCCCTGAGCACGCCGGAGCTCGTGCGGGGTGGGGGCTTCGAGCAGATCTTCCTGCAGCAACCGAACCCCATCAGCGCCTTCATCACCACCATCATCATCTTCCTGGCGGTGGTGTACGCGGAGAGCACACGCATCGAGCTGCCCTTGAGCCACGGTCGCGTCCGCGGAGCCCGGGGTCGCTACCCCATCCGGCTCATGTACGCGAACGTCATGCCCGTCATCTTCGTGTCGGCGCTCATCGCCAACGTGAACCTCGTGACGATCCTCCTGTGGAACAGCGAGCTTCCGTTGGTGGGCAACGCGGAGTGGGTGGGCGGGTACCTTCCGGGTCAGACCACGCCCATCAGCGGCATCGCGTACTACTTCAGCCGCGTGAACGGCATCCAGGATTGGCTCCTGCCCTTCCTGGGGCAGCAGTACGCGGGCGTCCTCCAGTTCAGGGACCCCTGGCAGATCATGCTCCACGTGCTCATCTACGCCGCCGTCATGATCGTCGGCTCCACCATCTTCGCCATCTTCTGGGTGGAGACCGCGAACATGGGCCCGGAGTCCGTGGCGCAACAGATCCAGGGCTCGGGCATGCAGATCCCCGGGTTCCGCCGTGACCCCCGCATCATCGAGAAGGTGCTGCGCCGGTACATCCCCACCGTCACCATCATCAGCGGCGTGGCCGTGGGCATACTAGCAGCCTTCGCCGATATCCTGGGGACCGTGGGGCAGGTGGGTGGAACAGGCCTCCTGCTCACGGTGGGTATCCTGCAACGGACCTACGAGCAGATCGCCCAGGAGCAGGTGATGGAGATGCATCCGATGCT
>CAZDGP010000011.1:16939-33863 GCA_964505085.1 uncultured Thermoplasmatales archaeon | reverse complement strand
TCCTTCTCTCCTACCCTTATCTCTCCCACGCTGGAGCGTAGCCACCGAGGGGGGAAGCGGAAGCCTCTTCAACCCCGTGCCACCGTCTTGGTTCGGGGATCCCCGTGACAGCACCCGGTAACGACAAGCTCCTCTGGGACGTGAGCCTCTTCGCCCTCGTGGGGGGAGCTCTGGGGTTCACCACGCTCCTCATCCTGCAGGGTGTGGAGTACTTCACCGAGCAACCTCTCTTCGAGGGTGCGAGCTCCTCGCTCCTGGGGTCCGTCGTGGTCCTGTCGAGCATCACGGCCATGCTCATGATGAGCGTGCTTCTGGCAGCCTCCATCGGTCACACCCACGCCCGGGGCGACCCCGAGGGCGGTGCCCGCCGCGGCCTCCTGGCTGGGCTCGCGGGGCACGTCGGTCTCGTCGTCGCGTACGTGGTCGTGCTCGTGGTGGGCTTCGCGCTCCTGGGGGCTGTGGGCGGCGTGGACCGTGAGCTCCTGGGGGAGGGCGGCGTGGTGCACACGCGGCTCCTCGGTTCGGCGCTCCTGGGGTTGGTGCCGGCGGGGCTTGCGGGATGGGGCGGGGGTCGGTTGCGGGCGTCAGAGGAGGAGCGGATGCGCTCGGCCCGGTGAGGAGGGGCGCGTCGTGGTGGGCGTCACCCCTATATACCCGAAGCCCCATCGCCGCTTCGGGTTCATCCCATGGGCACCGTCATCATCACCGGCGTCCCCGGCGTGGGCAAGACCACCTGCATCGAGGCGGCGCGCGAGCACGCAGGCTACGACGTCGTCGTCTACGGCACCGAGATGCTGGAGGTTGCCAAGAGCAAGGGCCTCGTGGAGCACCGCGACGAGATGCGGAAGCTCGACCCCGCGACCCAGCGGGAGATCCAGGAGGCCGCCGCCGAGAGCATCGCGCAGCGCGGTGACGTCATCGTGGACACGCACTGCACCATAAGCACCCCCAGCGGGTACCTCCCGGGGATCCCCGAGTGGGTGGCGCGGAAGCTCCAACCCGACCAGGTCATCCTCGTGGAGGCCACCCCCGAGGAGATCGCGGGGCGCCGCGCCGACGACGAGACGCGGGAGCGGGACGCGGAGGCCGTGGACTCCATCCGCCAGCACCAGGAGTTCAACCGGTCCGCTGCGCTCACCGTGGCTACCCTCACCGGCGCCACCGTGGCCGTGGTCGAGAACCGCGACGGTAAGGTGGACGAGGCCCGGGACCAGATCATCGCGACCTTGGCGTGATCCTCTTGAACGACGCACCCACCGCAACGCAGACGAAGGACGGCGAGCCCGTAGGGCCGGCGTCGGGGAGGGGCGACGGTACGTCGTCCCGAGCCGACGGCGACGAGGGCGACGATGGAGGCGGGCTCCAGCGCTTCATCATGATCCTGAGCTTCGTCTTCGTGCTCTTCATCATGTTCGACAACGACCTGCGCCTCGCCACCGGCGAGGCCGTGGGCACCGTCCTCGACCCCATCATCGGGTTCGACCACGCGTGGCCCCTCTGGACCCTCGTGCTCGCGGGCATCACCATGATCGTGGTGAGCACCGCGGTGCGGCACCTCTTCATCGACTGGATGGAGATGGCGCGCGTGCAGGAGATCATGCGCACGTTCCAGCAGGAGTTCCGCGAGGCGCAGAAGCAGGACAACAACTACAAGGTGAAGCGCCTCACGGAGATGCAGCCCAAGGTCATGCAGATGCAGGCGGAGCTCAGCGGGAGCCAACTGAAACCCATGGCCTTCACCATGCTCGTGGTGATCCCCATCTTCGCGTGGCTCCTCCAGTTCGTGGCGACCCTCCCCGCTGGCGTGGCCGTGGTCCGGATGCCCTGGACCGACGTCTGGAGCCTCAAGGGCCAGTTCTGGATCATCCCCCGGTGGATCCTCATCTACAGCCTCTTCAGCATCCCCATGGGTCAGCTCACGCAACGTGTGCTGAAGCTGTGGGATTACAAGGTGAAGCACGACACGGAGGCGACGTGATGCTCATCACCGTGAGCGGGCGAGCCGGCACGGGCACCACCACCCTCTCCCGCATCCTCAGCAAGGAGCTGAACCTCCCCCACGTGTACGCCGGCGCCATCTTCCGGGATATGGCCCGGGAGCGGGATATGACCCTGGCGGAGTTCAGCCGCTACGCGGAGGAGCATCACGAGGTGGATATGGAGCTGGACGAGCGCATGGTGGAGGTGGCTGAGCGGGAGCATGGGGTCCTGGAGGGCCGCCTCGCCGCATGGCATGCCACCCGGGGGGAGGCCAACGCCCTCAAGGTGCTCCTCACCGCCAGCGAGCGCACGCGGGCGGAACGCATCCAGGAGCGGGAGGACGTCTCCAACCTCGCGGAGGTCCTGAAGGAGACCCAGGAGCGGGAAGCCAGCGAGGTGAAGCGCTACGAGGAGCTCTACGGTGTGGATCCCTACGACGAGGACCTCTACGACCTCGTGGTGGACACGGAGAACCTCACACCGGAGGAGGTGGCGGAGCGCGTGCTCCAGGCGGCCGCCGACGACCACGGTGCATCCCACGGCAACGACCCCACGGAGGGGTGAGGGTGGGTCGGGCCGAGCGCGCGATGGTGGTGCGGGCGCAGGCCAGCACCGACCAACGCCACGGCCACGACCCCCACGAGCGCCCCATGGAGGAGCTCCTTCGTGTGGGTGTCGTGAACCTCGACAAACCCCAGGGCCCCACGAGCCACCAGGTCGTCTCCTGGCTCAAGGACGCCCTGGAGGTGGGGAAGGCGGGCCACGGCGGCACACTGGACCCGAACGTCACCGGCGTGCTTCCGGTGGCGCTTCTGGACGCCACCCGTGTGGTGGGGACGCTCCTGGAAGCTGGCAAGGAGTACGTCACGGTGATGGAGCTCCATGACGAGGTGCCGGAGTACCGGGTGATGGAGGTGCTTCGGGAGTTCACGGGCCCCATCTACCAGGTGCCCCCGCTGAAGAGCGCGGTGAAGCGCCAGCTTCGCGTGCGGGAGATCTACGAGCTGGAGGTCCTGGAGGCCCAACCCCGCCACGTGCTCTTCCGGGTGGCCTGCGAGGCTGGCACCTACGTGCGTAGCCTCTGCCATGATGTGGGTCGCGTCCTGGGTGTGGGTGGTCACATGCGGGACCTCCGCCGCACCCGCAGCGGCCCCCTGGCGGAGGGGGACTGCGTCAACCTCCACGATGTCCGGGACGCCTACGTCTTCTGGAAGGAGGAGGGGATGGAGGAGCCCCTGCGGGAGGTCGTGCGCCCGGTGGAGGAGCTCCTGGAGCCCTTCCCCCGCGTCGTGGTGCGGGACAGCGCCGTGGACGCCCTCTGCCACGGGGCGGACCTGGCGGTGCCCGGGGTGCTGGAGGTGGAGCGGGGGGTGGAACCCGGCGACACCGTGGTCGTCAACAGCCTCAAGGGGGAGGCCGTGGCCCTCGCGGAGGCTGCTCTGCGTGACGAGGCCATGGTGCTGGAGGAGCACGGGGTGGCGGCCCGCACCTCCCGCGTCCTCATGGAGCCGGGGACGTACCCCCGTGGTTGGTAGCGACCCGGCAATCGTGGGGTTCTTCAGCAGGGAACCCGTTCCCGTGGTCGTGGACCGACCGCGCATCCTCCGGAACCTCGAGCTGGGGCAGGTGCTCTACGGTGCATTGGCCACGGTGCTGCTCTTCCAGATCTGGACCGGCGTCAGCGCTTCGGCGGGCGTGCCCCTCGCCGCCTTCGCCCGCATCGTGCTCCTCCTGGGCTTGACGCTGGTCTTCGGCGTCTACCTGCACAACCGGTACCGCTTCGGGTTGGTGCCGGACTACGAGGCGGTGTGCGAGATGTGCGGGGGGCCCGTGAACAGCTTCAGCGAGTTCTGCGAGCACTGCGGTCACGACCTCGTGTACAGCGACCTCGTGGAGTGCCCCCGCTGCGGCGTGGAGGCCTACCTGGGGACGAAGCACTGCCCCGAGTGCGGTGCGGGCCTGCCACAGCCTCCGCCCGAGGGGTCCAAGCGGGCGGAGAACGCGTGACGGGGCACCTCGACACCCTTTAATAGTGCCACCGGTCGGATGAACCACTGGCCATGGCACACGCGGCCGCCCGGCGCACCGAGCACATCCCCCAGGATGAGCTTCAGCACAGCCTCGACGAGGTGGTCCACGAGAGCCTCGGGGCGTTCCTCACGGGTATCGGCGTGCTCTTCGTCGTGCTGGCGGTGCTGGACGTCGTCACGGAGCCTCCGTCGCTGTGGCTCCCGCTCGTGGGGAGCGACCTCGTCATCGCCCTCGTCTGCACCGTTGGCGCCCTCCTCTACGGTCGTGGTGCCCTCAAGGTGGACCATGCGGAACCCACGGTGGTCTTGGTGGCCCTCCTGGCGTTGGGGGACATCCTCGTCTCCCAGTCCCTGAGCCCCGACAACTCCGGGGGGTTCCTGCCGGTGCTCGTGGCCATCGGTGTGGCGAGCTTCCTCCTGCATCGCGGATGGTTCGCCGTCATGCTCGCGGGGAGCCTGGTCACCCTCGCGGGACTGGAGCTCGCACCCGTGCCGTCGACGCAGGGACCTCTTCCGCTGGTGGCGGTGGTGGCCGGTCTCGCCCTGGCCATCCTCATCTTCTGGACGCGGCTCTCGGCCTACCGCAGCCTCCTTATCGAGCGGAACCGGGCCGAGCGGTACGCGGGGGAGCTGGAGGTGAGCAACCGGGACCTGGAGCGGTTCGCCTACGCTGCCGCCCACGACCTGCAGGAACCCATCCGCACCGTGGTAAGCCACATGCAGCTTCTGGAGCGGCGCCACGGCGAGGCGTTGCCCGGGGAAGCGCAGGAGACGGTGGACTTCGTCGTGGAAGCCGGGCATCGGATGAAGTCCCAGGTGGATGCGCTTCTCGACTACAGCAGGGTCCAGGCACGCCAACCCAACGTCGAGAGGGTGGCCCTCGACAGCATCCTGAACGAGGTGCTGGAGGACCTCCAGGTACGCCTCCACGAGACGGGAGGCATCGTGGAACGCACCGCCCTCCCCATGGTGCGCGGCGACCCGGCGCTCCTGAGGGAGGTGCTGATGAACCTCCTTGCGAACTCCCTCGTCTACCACGGGGACGGAACGCCCCGTGTGCGGGTGACCTCCACCACGGAGAACGGGATGGTGCGGGTGGAGGTGCAAGACGAGGGCATGGGGGTGCCTGAGGAGCATCAGGAGGAGGTCTTCGACCTCTTCAAGCGCCTCCACCCCGCCTCGAGCTACCCAGGCACGGGCATCGGTCTCGCCCTCGTGAAGCGCATCGTGGGCCGCCACGGCGGCGAGGTCGGTGTCGAGAGCCAGGAGGGGAAGGGAGCCACCTTCTGGTTCACGGTGCCGGCGGCGTGAGCGCCCCAGCAGGGTCCGGACCCTCGGACCCCCGGGCACACACCTGTGGGGTTCAAGGCCCCAGCCGTCGTTACGGGGGTGGCCATGGCGTCCAGTTCGGCAGGTGACCTGAGCGACGCGTCCACGTTGCCGGCGGGGAGCTGGGAGCTGCAGCGGCGCCTCAACGCCGTGGTGCATGACTCCCTCCACATCGTCCTCCCGGGCGTTGCAGCCCTCTTCATCGTCGTGTCGGGGGTCACGTACCTCACGGTGCCTGCCACCCACCGCACCCTCCTCATCGGGATGGACCTCATCGTCGCCATCCTCCTCGGGTTCCTCTACGGGCTCTACCGCCGCGGCGAGCTGGGGCCCGCCGACACCCACCCGGCCCTGGCCGGCGTCGCCATCTACGTCCTGGCCCAGATCCTCCTGGACCAGTTCCTCTACCCCTACGCCACGGGGTTCCTCTTCCCCGTGCTCGTCGTCATGGGCGTGGGCGCGTTCCTCCTCCACCCCACGTGGTTCACCGTGGTCTTCGGCGCGGGCACCGCCACGAGCCTCGCCATGGTCTACCTCCCGCCCCTGGGCGCTCACGCGGCTTCGGACCCCCACATCCCCATCATCGCCGGGCTGGCTCTGGCGGCTCTCACCTTCTCCACGCGCCGCCGCGCCTACGCCAGCCTGGAGCGGGCGCGGGTGCGGGAGACCGAGCGCGCTCGGGAGCTCCAGTCCACGAAGCGGGATGTGGAGCTCTCGGAGCGCCGTCTCCGCACCGTCATCAGGAACGCCCCCCTGGTGCTCTTCGCCCTCGACGAGGACCTTCGGTTCACGCTGAGCGATGGACGGGGCTTGCAGGTGCTGGGCCTGGAGCCCGGGGAGGTGGTGGGGAAGCACCTTGAGGAGGTGTACCCGGGGCGGGAGGATATCCGCGACCAGGTGGAGCGGGCTCTGGAGGGTGAAGAGGTGAGGGTGGAGAACGAGGTGGATGGCAAGGTGTTCGACGTGGTCTACGTCCCGTTCACCATGGGTGTTGAGGGGTCGAGGGGGGTCCTGGGGGTGGCCATGGACGTCACCGAGCGGATGGAGGCGAAGGAGGAGCTGGAGCACCACGCGCGGGCGCTGGAGGTGAGCAACCGGGACCTCGAGCAGTTCGCCTACGCCGCCGCCCACGACCTCCAGGAGCCCCTGCGCACGGTGGTGAGCTACCTGCAGTTGCTGGACCGACGCCACCGCGAGGAGCTGTCGGGGGACGCCCGGGAGGTCATGGGGTACGCCGTGGACGCCGCCAAGCGGATGAAGACCCTCGTGGATGCCCTCCTCGCCTACAGCAGGATCCAGCCCCTGGAACCGCGGAAGGAGGAGATGGCCCTGGAGGAGGTGATGGAGGATGTGACGATGGACCTGAAAGTCACCCTCGAGGCGTCGGACGCCTCCCTCACCTGGGACGAGGACCTCCCTCCGGTGCGGTACGATCCCGAGCTCCTCCGGGAGGTCCTGCTGAACCTCGTGTCCAACGGGCTCAAGTTCAACGACGAGGATCGCCCGCCGGAGGTCCACGTGTCCGCCCGGAGGGAGGGGGGGAGGGTCCTGGTGGAGGTTCGGGACAACGGCATCGGCATCGATCCCGCGCACCAGGACCGCATATTCGAGCTCTTCAAGCGTCTCCACCCGACCTCGCGGTACCCCGGCACGGGCATCGGTCTCGCCATGGTGAAGCGCATCGTGGAGCTCCACGGGGGCGAGGTCCAGGTGGAGAGCGAAGCGGGGAAGGGATCCACCTTCCGTTTCACCGCGCCGGCGGCGTAGGGTCGGTCGGCACGGAGCCCGCACGGCATCTCTCTTGGGGGGGCTCCATGGGGTGCGCGCCGCGCTCTCCGGGCGCGCGCGGGCTCTCGAAGGCGCGAGGCCCAAAGGTACTTCAACATGGACCGGTCGAGGGGGTTCGGGGCGTACGAAGATGAACCGGACCAGGAGCCTGATCCTGGGCGTCGTCCTAGCCCTCGGGTTGTTGATAGCGCCCGCGGGTGCCCAGGGTACCACGGACCGCGGTGGGGGACCCGGTGACGTGCCGACCTGCGAGGATGGATGCCAGGCCGACCTCTCCTTCGAGAGCGTGAGCCTTGACCTCGGGGACGAGCACCCACCCTGCCGGCCGAACTGCTGACGGGTCCTACCCCCCTCCTCCCCCCATCTATCTAGCAATAGGAGTGTTGCAAATGCACACCTCTCTTATGTGAGCATGGGAACTTCCAACATGGATGATGCGTGGAGGGGTGGCCTGCGGCACGCGGGGCCCACGTTGGACGCATCGAGGCAGTGGCTGCCCTTGTGCTTCCGGGACGGGTGCCGAGGTTGCGGTCAGGATCCGCTGCGGATGGGGGCACCGCGAGCCGCAGCAGCATCAAGTTGCCCCAAGCTGACGCAGTAACGCGTAAGTAACCCGAGGCCCCTATCCGAAGCGGGAGGCTACCATGCCACGCAAGATCACGATCGCAAGCGTCCTGTTCCTCGCCCTTGCCACAGCGTTGGGAGGGAGCTCCGCGGAGCTCCTCCTCGCCGAGGATGACGACGACAGCGGGGGGGACACGCTCTCCACCGCTGTTACCATCGATGGCACCGGCACCATCGAGGGGACCCTCTCCGACCTCGACGATGCGGACTGGTACGAGTGGCCCGATGCCGAAGCTACGAGCGCGAGCTGCGTGCAGCTCGATGTCTCCGGGGACGTGCACGCGGAGGCCAGCCTCGTGCGGGAGACCGCCGACGGCCAGCGCTGGGTCGAGGACCTCGTGACCCCCACCCTCACCGCCACCACAGCCCAGACCTTCACCGGCGAGGCCACGTGGTACGTGGGCGTGGAGGCGAACCCCGACACGGCCGACGACGACGAGGAGGTCACCGGGGACTACATCGCGAACCTCACCCGCCTCGACGCAGAGGACGTCACCAGCGACGCAGGCTCCGGAACCGACGCCTCCAACCAGCCCTGGCAGAAGAACGTCATCGACATCGAACCCCGGTGCCTCGGCGGCATCCTTGGGGGCGACGACGACCGGGACACGTACAGCCTCACCGCCTACGATGGTGACGTGCTCGATGTGACCCTCGACCACGCCCCCGCCAACGGATCCGATGGTGACGTGAGGCTCTCCGTGCTCGACCCCGACTACAACGAGGTGCTCACCATCGGCCCCGGCGACGCCGGGAACGTGAGCATCGACGAGAACGGAACGTGGTACCTCCAGTTCTCGAGCACCACCTCCAGCTACGACGGGGTCTACCTGGCGGGCGTAGGCCAGATCGAGCACCCGCCCTGCCGGCCGAACTGCTGACGCACCCACGCCGTCCCGCAAGAGGTTGAACCACAATGACCCTGGACACCCCCGAGGAACTGCATGTGGAGAAGGAACGCATCGAGGAGCTGGCGGAGGACTTCTCCGCCCTGTCGAACCCTCACCGCCTCCATCTCCTCCAACTGCTCACCCGCCCCCTCTACGGCAAGGAGATCGGTGAGGCGCTGGGCATGTCCCGACAGGCTGCCAGCCGACACATCGACCTCCTCCAGGAGCGGGGGTTCATCCGCACCCTCGAGGGGTGGCGCGAGACCGGTCCCGTGAAGGAGTACCAGGTGGTGCCCCAGCGCCTCTTCGCCCTGGGGACGGCCCTGGCGGAGTTCGGGAAGCTCGAGCCCGAGGGCGGCCCCGACGTGCGCCGAAGCGAGAAGACCATCACCTTCAGCAACGGGACGGACCTCGAGGCCCAGGACCCTACGGCGGGTGCGAGGGAGCGCGAGGAGCTCGAGCACGCGAGCCTCGTGGTGGCCAGCGGACCCGAGGAGGGCACGGTCTTCCCCTTGGACGGCGACGGACCCCGGTGGACCATCGGCCGCAACGACGACCGCACCTTCCAGGTGGACTGGGACCCCTACGTGAGCGGTCGCCACTGCGAGCTGCAGACGGACATGCGCGGGCACACCCTGGTGGACGCCCACAGCTTCAACGGCACGTACCTGAACTTCAACCGGCTCCCCAAGGGCGAGCGGGCTGAGCTCCACGTGGGCGATATCATCAAGCTCGGGAACACGAGCCTCGTCTACCAGGAGGAGTGAACGCCCCTCCCCCCGGTGGCCTCGGCCCCTTCACCCACCTCCCTCGGCGTACCTGGAGGCACCAAGCTGCCACAGAGCCCTGTCCTCCCCAGCACCCCATGGCATCCTCCCCGGCAACACCTTGATGACCCCTGGGGGCAACAGGGGAGGGTGTTGGCACGTAAGGAGCGGGCCGCCCCCTCCCGGTTGGACGGTGGATGACCCATGTTGGACCTCGCGACCCTTCCCACGTACACCCTCTGGGCCCTGGTGAGCGCTGGGGCGGTCATCCTGCTGGCGGTCTTCGCCCTCTCCGGAGGACCCAGTCGCCCCCGGGGCTCCTTCCCCTTCGGCCTCTTCGCCATGTCCTGGGGCCTGCAGATCATCTTCGTGAACCTGGCCCCCTGGGGTTCGACGCCCGCCCAGGCCCAGGTCCTCTACCTCCTGAGCTTCAGCTTCATCCTTCCCCTCCCCTACCTCTTGCTGGAGTTCAGCGCATCCCAGCAGTACCAGCGCCGCAGGAGCAAGCGCCTCTGGTTCGCCCTGCGGGGTCTCGCCATCGCCGCCGGCATCGTGCCCGTGGTGGCGCTCTTCACCCGCCCCTCCCTTGTGATCCAGGGTGTGGAGGCCACCGCCCGGTACATGAACCCCTTGTGGGGCCCCCTCTACCCCTACCTCGTGAACCTCACCCTCTACATCACGCTGGGGGTGGTGGTGCTGGCGTTGCTCCACAGCCAGCTCACCTCCCCCACACCCCGGACGCGTACCCGCATGGCCATCCTGCTTGCGGGCTTCGGCCTGTACGTCTCGTACTTCGCCGGGAACAACCTCGCCTGGTTCAGCCTGGACCTCCTCCGGGAGACCTCGTGGCAAAGCGGGCTGTACGTGGTGCTCTTCGCCTTCCTCACCGGCGTGTGCCTCTACGCGGTGCTGCGCCTGGTCTCCAGCATGGACGGGAGCTGGGAGCAGGATGAGCTCGCCACGGGGCGTCTTGCCGTGGCCGCCCTCGCGCTCCCCCTCGTGTACGGTGTGGCCGAGGCCACCATCATGGTGTACTGGCTTCCGGACCTCTACACCGTGGGCATCTGGCGCACCGCCGCCGTGGGCGCCATCACGTACGGTCTGGCCCGCTGGCGCATCTTCGAGCTTCCGCGGAAGATCCGGAACGCCTCCGCCGTGGGCACGGGGGTCCTGGCGGGGATCATGGTGGGCGGGGCCATCTACACCCTGCTGCGCTTCATCCTCCCCTCCGACACCTACGCTATGGCCGTGGGGGTGGTGGGCATGGCGGCCACGGCCGTCCCGGGCGTACGGTACTCCCGGGCGCTCCTGGTGGAGGAAGATGCCCTGGACTCGGAGGACCGTGACCGGTACATCTACCGGGAGCGCATCGAATCCTACCGGGCGGCGGTGGAGGCGAGCATCGCTCGGGGAACCCTGGAGGAGGACGAGCGGTTCCTCCGGGCTCTGCGGGAACGCTACGACATCGCTCGGGAGGAGGATCGTGTCATCAGGCTCTACGCGGAGAACGCCGTGGCGATACCCCAGGGGGAGGACGTGGTGGGGATGTACGAGCGGCTCCGCCTCCTGGGCACGGGAGGCTCGGGGCGGACGTGGCTTGCCCGGGACAGGTCCCGGGAGCGCCTCGTGGTGCTGAAGGAGCCTCTCCACCACTGGCAGAAGGACCCGGAGATCCGGCGGAGCGTGCTGCGGGAGGCCAGGCTTGCATCCCGAGTCCGCCACCCCAACGTGGTGCTCATCGAGCAGGTGGTGGAGGACGACGAGGACCGTCCGGTGCTCGTCATGGAGTACCTGGAGGGTGGGAGCATGGGGGACGTCCTGGCGCGCCGGGGGAAGCTCCCGTGGCGCCAGGGCGTGGAGGTCATGGTGGGGGTGCTGCGAGGTCTTGAGGCGGTGCACAACGCCGGCATCGTCCACCGGGACGTGAAGCCCACGAACATCCTTCTCACGAGCGAGGGCACCCCCAAGCTCGGGGACTTCGGCGTGGCCGTGCCCCGGTCGGGGGGGAACACCCTGGCGGCGGGAGCGGGCGACGTGGGCACACCCTCACCCAGCGCTGGAACCCCCCGCTACATGGCCCCCGAGGTGGCTCATGGCGACCCCGCCACCAAGCGAAGCGACGTGTACAGCACCGCCACGGTGCTCCAGGAGATCCTCACGGGGGAGCCTCCCCAGCATGACACCCCCACGCTCCTCCCACGGGAGGTGCCGGGTCCCCTGGCTCGGATCCTCGTGCGGGCTCTCGCCCGGGACCCCGACGAGCGGTTCGCCACCGCCACGAGGTTCCGGCAGGCCCTGGAGGGTCTCCTGGCTCCCGCCGCCGATGAGCCGGATGCGCCTCGGCCCGAGGAGGGCGGGTCGGAGGATGGGGGCAACGGGGCCCTGGGGCGTCTCCGGAACCTCGACGTCCTCTCCTGGTGACCTGTGACCTGTCGTCCCTGGCACGTACCACATCGCTCCAGCGTGGAGCTCACCCTGTAGGGTTGCGTGGGGGAAACGGTACCCTGGTTCGAGAGGTTGAGAAGAGAGAAGGAAGGAGAGGGGGAAGAGGGGGGGAAGCGCGGGGGCGAGGCGTCAAACCGGCTTCACATGCCGGGCATGCCGCCCATGCCACCCATGCCGCCCATGCCGCCGGGGGGACCGCCGGCGGGCATGTCGGGGCCGTCGCCGCCCTTGTCGAAGCCCTTGGCGGCGATGACGTCGTCGATGCGGAGCACCATGGTGCTCACCTCGGTGGCGCTGGAGAGCGCCTGGGTCTTCACGCGGAGGGGCTCGAGCACGCCCTCCTTGCCGAGGTCCTCGACCTCGCCGGTCTCGACGTTGAGGCCCACGGTGCTGTTGCCAGCCTCGTGAGCGGCGCGGAGGTCCACGAGCGCGTCGATGGCGTCGAGGCCCGCGTTCTCGGCCAGGGTGCGGGGGATGATCTCCACCGCGTCGGCGAAGGCCTCGATGGCGAGGGCGGTGCGGCCCTCGGTGCCGCTGGCGTACTCACGGAGACCCTGGGCGATGGCGACCTCGGGGGCGCCGCCGCCGGGCAGGACCTTGCCGTCCTCCACCGCGACGCCCACCATGCGGAGGGCGTCCTCGAAGGCGCGCTCGATCTCGTCCACCACGTGGTCGCTGCCGCCACGGAGGAGGACGCTCACGGCCTTGGGGTTCTTGCAGCCGGTGACGAAGGTGAGCTCGTCGCCTGCGATGGCGCGCTCCTCCACGTTGCCGGCCTCGCCGAGGTCCTCGGGGTCGAGGTCCTCGACGTTGCTCACGATGCTGGCGCCGGTGGCCAGGGCGAGCTTCTTCATGTCGCTCTTCTTCACGCGGCGCACGGCGTAGATGCCCTGCTTCGCGAGGTAGTGCTGCGCGAGGTCGTCGATGCCCTTCTGGCAGAAGACGACGTTGGCGCCGCTCTCGGTGATGGTGTCCACCATCTTCCGGAGCATGCCCTCCTCCTCGTCCAGGAAGGACTGGAGCTGGGCGGGGTCGGTGATCTGGATCTCGGCGTCCACCTCGGTCTTCTTGACCTCGAGAGGGGCGTTGAGGAGCGCGATCTTGCCGTTCGCCACCTGCTGGGGCATGTTGGCGTTGACGCGGTCCTTGTCCAGGAGGAGACCGTCGACGATCTCGCTCTTCTCGACGCTGGAGCCCACCTTCTTGACGACCTGGACGTTGTCCCGGTCCACGAAGAAGCCGTTGTCGCCCTCGTCGGCCACGGCCTTCACGGCCTGGACCGCCAGGTCCGCCAGGAGGTCGCGGTTGCCGGCGGCGCTCTTGCCGGTCATGCTGGTGGCGGCGATGGTGCGGAGAGCCTCATCGTCGTTCACGTTGACGTCCTGGGCGAGCTCGTTCACGATCTTGGTGGCGCGCTCGGCGGCGAGGCGGTAACCCTGCGTGATGAGCGTGGGGTGCACGTCCTCCACGAGGTCCTCGGCGCGTTTCAGAAGCTCGCCGGCGAGGACCACGGCGGTGGTCGTGCCGTCGCCGACCTCCTCGTCCTGCGTCTCGCTGACCTCCACCACCATCTTGGCGGCGGGGTGCTCGATGTCGATCTCCTTGAGGATGGTCACGCCGTCGTTGGTGATGACGACGTCGCCCATGCTGTCCACGAGCATCTTGTCCATGCCGCGGGGTCCGAGGGTGGACCGTACGGCGTCGGCCACCGCTCGGGCGGCCATGATGTTGTTGCTCTGGGCGTCCCGTCCGCGGGAGCGCTTCGTGCCTTCCTTCAGGAGTACGATCGGTTGGTTACCCATCATGTTGATCACCTTGTCCCCGTTGAGGTTCCAAGGGTAGTCGCGGCTATAATGAGGCTTCTATATAAGCTTTGGGGGTGTGGGGTGGTGGTCCTGGTGGTGGTTGTCATGGGGTTGGGCACCATAGGAGTTATGTAGTCGGGCTACCTACCTAATTACGCTAGGTATGTCCGGCGATGTGGCATCTCAGGTGGAGCGGTGGCGTCGGGAGCTCCGCCGCGGCCTCACGAGGCTCGCGGTGCTCACGGTCCTCTCCCGAGGGGAGAACTACGGGTACGGCATCCTCCGCGCGCTAAGGGCCCGCGAGGGCGGCCCCTGGAGCACCACCGAGGCCACCGTGTACCCCCTCCTCCACGACCTGGAGGAGGACGGGTACCTCACGAGCCGCTGGCGCACCACGGACGAGGGGGTTCCGCCCCGGCGGGTCTACGCCCTCACCCCCGCGGGCCGCGAGCTCCTGGAGGAGCTGCAGGCGGCCTGGCGCGTGAGCCGCGACATCCTGGACGACCTTCTACGAGGTGACACCTGATGGACATCACCCCCAACGCGCGCCGCGTGCTCGAGGAGCACGCCCAGCACGCCGCATCCCGAAGCGGGCTCCGCGCTGACGCCCGCACCGAGGCACGCATCGAGCTCGAGAGCCACCTGTACGACCTGGCGGCGGACGCCGCCCGGGAGGACGCTGCCGACGAGATCCGTCGCGAGCACGCCCTCTCCGCCGTCCGAGATCTTGGTTCCCCCGATGAGGTGGACGCCGCGTTCTTCGCAGCCCACCGGGCCTTGGCGGACCGCGCCGAGTGGGCGCCCCGCATCCTGGCGTACCTCATCGACGCGGTGATCCTCGCCATCGTGGTGGGGATGCTTACAGCGCCACTCATGTGGCTCGCCATGCCCTGGGGCTTCGGGGATGGCGGGTTCCACTGCGAGATGCACATGGGGGGATGGGATTGCCACGGTGGGGACACCGCCACCGGCATCCCGATCCCGTGGTTCCTCGCGCCCTTCGCCGCTCTCGCGGGGGTCCTCACGTGGGCGATCTACGTGGGGTACTTCGCGGTCTTCGAGAAGCTCCGGGGCCAGACCCCGGGGAAGATGGTGCTCCGCCTGGAGGCCGTCACCACCGAGGGCACGCCCCTGGAGTGGAGCGATGCCATCCTGCGGAACCTCACGAAGCTGAACTGGGTGCTCGTCTTCCTGGACTTCCTCCTGGGGTGGCTCGCGTACCGGGACGACGAGCAGCGCCTCTCGGACCGGTTCGTGGAGACCATGGTGGTGCGGGTGGAGGACTGAACCCGGCCCCAGGGGGTCGCGGGGGCGTTCGAAGCCACACCTACTTAAGGGAAGCCCGGAGAGGCCCCCCTATGCAAGGGAACATGACCGCTCGGTCCCCCCGGGCCACGCGCTTGGGCACGGGAGCCACCGGCGCCGCGACCGTCATGGTGCCCGGGCTCCTCCTCGCCCTGGTCCTCGGGGTCGTCATGCTCGTCACCCTCGCCGCCTTCCACGTAGCGAAGGCGCTCTCCTCCAAGCCCGTTACCCTCTCCGGGGGCGCGGAGCTGGACGAGCGTCAGGACCTGCGGAAGCTCACCTGACGCCACGGAAACCTTCATCAAGCCCGGTCCCGTTGTCCCGGCGCCCATGTCCATGGAAGAGCGCGTCGACGAGCTGCAGCGCCTCCGGGAGGACGCCCTCGAGGGCGGGGGACCCGAGCGCATCAAGCGCCAGCACGACAGGGGGAAGCTCACCGCCCGGGAGCGGTTGGAGGTCCTGCTGGACCCCGGGAGCTTCGTGGAGCTCGACCGCTTCGTGAAGCACCAGACCACGCGCTTCGACATGGACGAGAACCGGCCCGCTGGCGACGGCGTGGTCACGGGCCACGGGGAGATCGACGGGCGCCTCGTCTACGTCTTCGCCCAGGACTTCACGGTCTTCGGCGGGAGCCTCGGCGAGGCCCACGCCAGGAAGATCACGAAGGTCATGGACCTCGCCGTGCAGAACGGCGCCCCCGTCATCGGTCTGAACGACAGCGGCGGCGCCCGCATCCAGGAGGGTGTGGACAGCCTCGGCGGGTACGCGGAGATCTTCTGGCGCAACACGCAGGCGAGCGGCGTTGTGCCCCAGTTCAGCCTCATCATGGGGCCCTGCGCTGGCGGTGCCGTGTACAGCCCCGCCATCACGGACTTCACCCTCATGGTGAAGGACACGAGCCACATGTTCATCACCGGCCCCGACGTCATCAAGACCGTCACCGGGGAGGAGGTGAGCTTCGAGGACCTCGGCGGCGCCATGACGCACAACGAGAAGAGCGGCGTCGCCCACTTCGCTTGCGAGGACGAGGAGGAGGCGCTCTGGCGCGTGCGGGAGCTCCTAAGCTACGTCCCCAGCAACAACGCCGAGGACCCTCCTCGCGTGGAGCCCCAGGACGACCCCGACCGCATGGACGAGGCGCTGCGGGGTATCGTGCCCGACGCGCCGAAGCAACCCTACGACATCGTGGACGTGGTGGACCACGTGGTGGACGAGGGCTCGTTCCTGGAGGTGCAGGAGCACTGGGCCGGGAACATCGTCATCGGGTTCGCCCGCCTCGACGGGCGCCCCGTGGGCATCGTGGGGAACCAACCCCAGGTCCTCGCCGGCGTCCTGGACATCGAGGCAAGCAACAAGGCCGCGCGCTTCGTGCGCTTCTGCGACAGCTTCAACATCCCCCTCGTGACCTTCGTGGACGTCCCCGGGTTCCTCCCCGGAACCGACCAGGAGTGGGGGGGCATCATCCGCCACGGCGCCAAGCTCCTCTACGCCTACGCCGAGGCCACCGTGCCGAAGCTCACGGTCATCACGCGGAAGGCCTACGGCGGCGCCTACGACGTCATGGCGAGCAAGCACATCCGCGCCGACTACAACGTGGCCTGGCCCACGGCGGAGATCGCGGTCATGGGGCCCCAGGGCGCCGTGAACATCCTCTACCGTCGGGAGCTCGCTGACGCCGACGACCCCGACGCGCTGCGGGACGAGCTCATCGAGGAGTACCGCGAGGAGTTCGCCAACCCCTACATCGCGGCGGAGAAGGGGTACATCGACGACGTGATCCTCCCGGAGGAGACGCGGCCGCGGCTCATCTCGGCGTTGGAGAGCCTGGCGACGAAGCGGGCTGACGCTCCCAGCAAGAAGCACGGGAACATCCCGTTGTGAGGGAGCGCAGCGACCGAACAACGGGACGCACCGAACCGCAGCGCGGTCACGCGCGAGGTTCGGTCGCGTCTCGGAACGTC